>CAYVCY010000020.1:0-22162 GCA_964450265.1 uncultured Clostridia bacterium | reverse complement strand
TGACTGTGCCCGGCAAGGCGGCTCACGGCTGCGCGCGAGATGAAGGGGTCAACCCAATCGAGAAGTTTATCCGCCTGCACACTGCCCTGCTGGAATTGGAGCGGGAACGCAACCAGAAGTTCGTTCATCCTTATTTCCAGGGAATCGCCAACAAGATTCCGCTATCCATCGGCACGATCCAAGCGGGGGTATGGCATTCCAGCGTGCCTGATCAGCTGGTAGCAGAAGGCCGCTATGGCGTGATGGTCGGCGAGACAATCGAAGAAGCTATGGCAGAATTCGAAACCCGGGTGCAGGAGGTCTGCGCGGGGGACGATTGGCTGCGCGAGAACCCGGCCATCGTTTCGTGGATTGACGGCCAATTCGAGTCAGGCGCCGTAGAGCAAGACGAACCAATTCTACAACACCTCCAGCAGTGCTACAGAGAGGTCTTTGGCAAAGAGCCTAAGCTCTTGGGGGCGACCTATGGATCCGATGCCCGGCTGCTGATCAACCACGCCCACATCCCCACCGTGCTGTTTGGCGCTGGCGATATAGACGCGGCCCATGCCGCCGACGAGTACATGCCCATCGAGCAACTGGTGCCGGCGGCCAAAACGCTGGCTCGCCTGATTGTCAGCTGGTGCGGACACGCGTAGTCTGCCCAATGCTATTAACCAGAGCAGCTTGACCCCGATCATTTTCGAAACAAACAATGAGAGGTGCTTGATGCCACCTCCCAATTCCAATAGTTCAGTTGACAGACTGTCGGATCAACTGCTCGATCGCCTGTAGCAGCTGGGCATTCGTTTCACCGGTTACCAACTGGCCGTTGACACGGGCGATGGGCTGGATAGAACAGTCGCCACAGGCAATAATACACTTCACTACCTGGATTCTCAGCGCGGGATAATTAGCTTCCTTTAAGCGTCGATATGCCTGATCACCCTGGCTGTCCAGGTTTTCTTGACAAAACAAGACTTCAATCATCGATAATACCTTTCCTCTCCAGCATGTGTTTCGAGACCTTATCTAAAGCATATAAACAGTATACTCAATTCTGAGCGAAAGCTACACGGAGGTTATGCCGACATGAAACAGCACGCTATGCGCAGGCAAGATCGCGCGATGGCCGAGGCCGACTGCCTGCGGCTGCTAGCAGCCGAGCGGGTGGGCAGGCTAGCGATGTCCGATCAGCAGGGACAACCCTATCTTGTGCCCTTGAACCATGTTCTGCTGGGCGAAACCATCTTCTTTCATTCTGCCAAGGTCGGTCAGAAGCTAGAGATACTGCAGGAGAATCCACGGGTCTGCTATGAGGTCGATCGGATGTTAGGAATCCAAAGCGGGCCGAGCGCATGCGAATATGGTGCTTTCTTTGAGAGCGCCATCGCCTTCGGAACTGCTTACTTCGTTTCCGATGCAGCAGAAAAGGTACGTATCCTCAATCAGCTGACCGCCCATCATGCCGCCGCAGATGCAGAATTCGCCCCCGTTACCGAAAAATCGGCGGAGCGAGTGGTGGTGGTGGGCATCCGCATTGACCGACTGACCGGGAAAGCAAGGCACAAATAGCACACAAACAATAGTCGAATCTACCCTTGGGACGGGCGCAGGCTCGTCCCTTTTAACGGCAATCGTCTGCAGCAGGAATTCAAGACAAAATAGCTAATGTAAGCTAGGTAAAGAGGCAATTCTAGAAGAAACATTCTGGGGAGTTGTGATTGATGAACTTAGACATCTTCGGGCTATTCAAGCAGGAGATCCGCCCGGCCTTAGGCTGCACTGAGCCGGCGGCAGTCGCTTTGGCGTGTGCGGCGGCGGCCGAACAACTGCAGGGACCGGTGTGCCGGGTACTGGTGCAGACAGATCCTAACATTTATAAGAACGGCATGGGAGTATTCATTCCTGGGACGGGCAAGACGGGGCTCTTATGGGCAGCGGCGCTGGGAGCGCTATCGGCCAAGCCGGTGTTGGAGCTGCAGGTGCTTAGCGGTTGCGCTGATTATCTGCAGCAGGCTGACCAGTTGATCGCACAAGGCGCGATCGAAGTGGTACCTGGCCTGCCTGCCGGCAGGTTAACCATCGTGGCCCGGGTAGAACAGACGAACGGCGACTATGCCCTGGCGGAAATCACCGATGCCCACGCCCATATCACGCGCCTGGCTAAGAACGGACAGACCGTGTGGCAAGATGATCATCAGGTGGCCAAGGCGATCATCACTGTCAACGCCCAAGACTTGTTGGACTACCCGCTAGAAGAACTGATTGCCGCCTGCGACCAGTTGTCAGACGATGCCTATGAATACGTCTGGGAATGTGCACTGGCCAATCAGCGGGTCAGCCAGGCTGGTTTAGAACGCAATCTGGGACTCGGTCTGGGATGGCATTACCGGAAGTTGATTGAGCAGAGTCTGCTAGGGAATGACCTGGCTAACCAAGCGATGGCCGCAACCGCAGCCGCCGCCGACGCCCGCATGAGTGGCTGGGACGAGACGGTATTCAGCACCAATGGCAGCGGCAATCAAGGGATCACGGCCTCCCTGCCGGTATTGACGGTGGGAGAGATGCTGCTTTGCAGTCGCAGGGAGATTGCCGAAGCATTGGCAATCAGCCAGTTGGTGACCATCTATGTCAAGCAGCACATCGGCAAGTTGTCTGCGCTCTGCGCCTGCGCGGTGGCAGCCGCCGTGGGTGCCGCTTGCGGCATAGCCAAACTGCGCAAGCAACCCTTTCAGGTGATGAGCGAAGCGATCAAGATCATGGTGGCTAACTTGACAGGCATGATCTGCGACGGCGCGAAGCTCTCTTGCAGCATCAAGCTGGCCACAGCGGCCAGCACCGCGGTGCAGGCGGCGCTATTGGCCCAGTCAGGCCTGGCTGCACCCTTGGCCGACGGAATCATCGCTGAGAGCGTGGAAGAAACCATCAAGAACCTGGGACAGGTGAGCAACCCAGGCATGGTGGAAACGGACCGGGTAATCCTGGATGTGATGATGAAGTGCCGTCCTTAACGGTACAATGGCTATAGAGCAGGGCGATAGGTATTCTATCACGCTTTTCAGAACGTGATTTGGGACCTGTCGCCCTGTTCCTCTTTCACGCCTTGACACATTAAAATATCACCAAGAGTTGGCCCCTGCGAACTCCTCACCAAGAAGCATGTCTGCCGATGTCGCCGCATAAGATCAAAACGCGATCTTCAAGGCTAGGTGGTGACTGCCTTGCCCCGCCCGACTAAGAAACTACTGACCGCTGTGCTGATGACGCTAATGTCCATACTCGCCCTCAGTAGTTGCGTAAGTGCCAACTCTCATTTGATCATCAATCGAGGCGGCAGTGCCGACTTGGCCATCACCGCCAAGCTGGGTGTGTCGCCGATCACGGCAGCCACTGCCCGAGGAATCGTCGACGCGATAAGGCCTTTCCTGGAGCAAAAGGGGTTGGCCCTGCAGTATACAGAAGATGATTGCGGGGTTGAGCTAACCTTAGACAAGCATGTGGATGACTTAGCGGCCCTTCTAGACCTACTTCCGGCATCGGCGGCCGCACAGCCCAACACAGACCTGTTGCAAGTGCAGCGGGGGCTGCTCCTGGATAGCTATCAAGTGCGACTAAACCTCGCCCTGCACGACTGGCTGGCAGAATACTTATCACCCTGGAACCTATATCTGGCACGGATGGCAATGGAGACTAACGACATCAGCTTGCAGGTGACTCTACCGTGGTTGCCGAAAGAACATAATGCAGACTTTATTGCTGATCGTGGCCATACCCTCGGCTGGCAGCTGGAATTAGATCAACCGCGCCAGCTGTACCTATCGCTCCAGATGCCAAATCAAAACTGCTGGCGGCTGGCCAGAGCATTCCCCCTGCTGATGCTGATCGCCGGTGCACTCTGGCTGATTCGCAAGAGGACTGCGCGACGATGGAGGTGAATCGAATGGAGCAGACACAGACGGCAGCATCCGACAGACTGAGCGGCAGAGGCTTTCTCAGCGCCGTGTCCCCCTGTCTAGGTGCATTCATTCAGATGTTGGTACTCACCTTCGTCTTTCGCGGTATTCCCCCCGCTCGGGTACTGGCCTATCTGGCGGTTATCGGAGCCTGGGCTTTTTTCTCCGGAATATTCGTGGCCATCTGCTTGCCCGAGCTAGCTAACCAGCTTGCGGCTAGTAGAGCGTTTGCCAGACCAAGAGAGCGCTACCTTACCGCCGGTTGCCTCCTACTCTATCTGCTGGTGCTGCCCGCCACCGCTGCGCTGGAGCTATTGTCATGGCGAGGAGCAGCCTTTGCGGACTATGCGTTCCTGGTTGGCTTAGCCCTATATGCGCTCGGTTTCTTTTTGCTGCACTGGGCGATGCTGCACAATCGACAGTGGAGCATCCCAATCGCTTCGTCGCCGTTGAACTCAGCCCCAATTGTCGAGAGTGGCCCCTATCGCTTCATTCGCCATCCTGGCTATCTTGCCCTAGCCTTATGCAGTGTCGCCACAGCGTTGATGCTTGGCTCGGCGATGTCGCTGTTCCCAGCCTTGGCGCTCGTCCTCCTGCTGGTCTACCGCACCGGGGAGGAAGACGATTATCTGCGGCAAAACCGGGAGTCCTACCCGGCATACGCAGCCAAGGTGAAGTATCGGTTCCTCCCGGGACTGTGGTGAACTCGGGATAAGCGATGCACAGGAGTGGCCGCCCGTAGGGGCTAGTGAAAAACCGAATCCATGAGTGAGCAGAGACGTGATTCCCCGTGAACGCATGCGGGAATTGCGTCTCTTTTTCGACTGCATATGGTCTGATTCATTTTCCACTTTTGACTTAGGTCAAATTCTTTTCCGGCAAGCCGGGGTACAATGAGCACACCAAGCAAAATAACAAACTGGAAGAGGGAGAGACCATTGACAAACAAACAGGCGTTTGACAGGGCAAAGGCAGAGCATTTCGGGACACTGGGGCAGTATGTGCCCATTGTGGCCAGAGTGCATGGGAAGAGTCATCCCGAGTTCTATGATGTACAGAAGCTCTTTGATGAAATTAGGCGGAAACTGCGGGACGCAGGATCGCAACTGCCCGCGCTAGGCGAGGAATTTGAGCAGCTGCGGGTGATTACCGGTAACTACACCGTTCCGAGCGATGTCTGTGAAAGCTATGCAGCAGTTTACAACATGCTGGCGGAGCTGGATCAGGCATATCAGGCCCAAGCGGCCACTAGTTGATAAGATAAGCAGGTGATGAAATGCAAAGGTTCATACTAGGCAAGAAAAACCAGATAACACTGGTGAGCGCCATTTTGATCGTGATCGGTTTTACCAGTGAGCTGGGCTTCCAGAATGAAGCTGCGGCTGTTTGGTCCTTGGTGACCGCTTCCGTCTTGGGCCTTGCCCCCATAGCCATCCAGGCGTACCAAGCATTGAAGGTCAAGGTCGTCAGCATTGATGTCTTGGTGGCCATCGCAGTGACCGGCGCATTTTTCATCAGAAACTTCGAGGAATCCGCCATCGTCACATTCCTGTTCCTATTCGGTGCTTTTTTGGAACAGCGCACACTAAACAAGACCCGATCGGCCATCAAAGAACTGACAGAGATGGCACCTGAAAGCGCGCTCAAGCAAATGGAAAACGGAGAGTTTGCAGAGGTTGAGGTTGACGAAGTCGATGTAGGTGACGTACTACTGGTTAAGACCGGCGCAAAGATACCGGTCGACGGCACCGTCTTATCCGGAGAAGGGAGTATTAACGAAGCTAGCATTACTGGGGAATCCCTTCCTGTTGCCAAGGAAAAGGGATCAAATGTATTCGCGGGCACTATCCTGGACAATGGCACCATTCAAATTGCCGCCGACCGTGTAGGCGAAGATACGACCTTTGGTAAAATTATCGAGCTGGTGGAGGAAGCCCAGGACTCAAAATCAGAAGCGGAGCGTTTTATCGACCGCTTCGCGAAGTACTATACACCGGCTGTTCTGGTGCTGGGGATAATCGTTTGGGCCTTCTCCCGGGACCTAGAGCTGGCCATCACCATTCTCGTCCTCGGCTGTCCCGGCGCTCTGGTGATCGGCGTCCCTGTTTCCAACGTTGCCGGCATCGGAAACGGCGCGCGTCACGGCATCCTGCTCAAGGGTAGCGAGGTCATCGGCGACTTTAGCCGGCTGGATACCATGGTGTTCGACAAGACGGGCACACTGACTGTAGGAAACCCAACGGTTGCCGAAAAGGAGTATTATGGAGATAATATCGATCAAGCGTTGGGCTATCTTGCCAGTATCGAACGGGAATCCGATCACCCATTGGCAAAAGCGGTATTAGAAGAAATCGGCGAAACTAAATTCTCACCGGTTGAAGACACGGAGGTTGTGAAAGGTGGCGGCATTGTAGCTAGTGTCAACGGACACGCCATCGCTGTCGGCAACGTGGCTTTGATGGAACGAGCAGGCGTAAAGCTGAGCGCGAAGGCGAAAGCCGACATCGCCCGTCTCGAAACGAACGGCAACTCCCTCGTGCTGACTGCTGTTGACGGGGAACTGAAGATATTGATGGGAGTTCGCGACCAGATACGCCTCGGCGTGAGGGAGGGTTTGCTCAGACTGAGGAAGTTGGGCGTGAAGAACCTGGTGATGTTGTCAGGTGACAACCAAGGGACGGTAGATGCGGTCAGCCGGGAGCTCGGCTTGACCGAAGCCCATGGCCACATGCTGCCGGAAGACAAGTCAGGTTATATCAAGAAGCTAATTGAGGAACAAGGACAGATTGTCGCCTTCGTCGGCGACGGAGTGAATGACAGCCCTTCCCTGGCTCTGGCCCATATCGGTATCGCCATGGGAAGCGGCACAGATGTAGCCATTGAGACATCCGACGTTGTGTTGATGAATTCGGACTTCAGCCGTCTGCCCCATGCCCTGGGACTGGCAAAGGTTACGGCCAGAAATATGAAGCAGAATATCCTGATTGCCGTAGGAGTTGTGCTGTTCCTGCTGGCCGCCGTGTTCTTCAGTGAATGGATGAACATGTCCATCGGCATGCTGGTACACGAAGCCAGTATTCTGGTGGTCATCCTAAACGGCATGAGGCTTCTTCGCTACAAATTAAGGTAAGAGCGCGGCGTTCAAACAACCGAAGTCAGAAAGAGAGGGAGAAAAATGAAAGCAACGATTCAGTTGGAAACACTAACCTGCCCATCCTGTGCCCAGAAGATTGAGAACGCAACCAGATCCCTGAAAGGTGTCGACAAGGAAAGCGTCAAGGTGCTGTTTAACTCGAGCAAGGTAAAGTTTGACTTTGACGCTGAGCAGCTGTCGGTGGGAGACGTGGAAAAGGCGATCACCGCGCTGGGCTACGAGGTCAAGAAGTCTCAAGTAAAGGCGTAATAGAGGCGATACCACGATTCCCCGAGTGAGGGCTTTAGCCTCTGCTCGGGGAATCATGGTGTTCTGATAACTGCCGATGATTATTCAACGAGACTGATTTCCTCCAGTCCCGATTTGTCCCTGATCATGATTTTGCGCTGCCCGCTCAATCGGATCAGCCCTTCTTCCTGTAATGCGGCCAGCTTGCGGCTGAGAGTTTCCTGCGTCATCCCCAGTTGTGAGGCCAAATCCCCCTTGGTCATGGGCAGCAGAATCTCTTGCTTACCCTCCGACAGCTCCAACAATGCCCCTACTACCCGCTTGGTGACCGAGCTGAGGCTGATCTCCTCGATGCGGTTTTCCGCCTTCTCCAGCCTGCGGGAGAGCTCATCCATCACCTTAAAGGCGATGGAAGGGTATTTTGCCATCAGCTCCTTGAGCCGATTCCCATGCAGCACGCACATGGTTGTCGCCTCCAGCGCTTGGGCGTGATCGGTCAGGGGCAAGGAGGAAAAGAGGGATAGCTCTCCGATGAACTCCCCCGGCCCCACCAGACGAAGAACCTGCTCCTTACCACTGGGGTTCAGGCGGAAAAGCTTTGCCCGGCCGGTGTAGAGGACAAAGAAGGTTCCGCCCTCATCGCCTGCCCTATACACCATTTCGCCTTTCTCGAAGCTACGGGAGAAGGAAATCTCTGCGATCTCTCTTCTTTCCTCACGATTGAGGCTGGCGAAGATTGGCACATGCTGGATACAGCTGGCGTGGCTCTCACAGTCATGGTCGCATTTCATCTCGGTCTCTCCCTTCCCGCATGACTCTTATCTGTGTCTTCCGTATCCTTCATCGCAACCCTTATTACCAACTGAGGTCCATTATATAGCACATCAATTCCAGCAGGCAATCAGACTGGCCCTACTGATTCGCTGTGGGTAAAGCAAAAAACGCCTTCGATTTCTCGAAAGCGTCGTAATTTCTGGTGGAGACGAGGGGGATCGAACCCCTGACCTCTTGAATGCCATTCAAGCGCGCTCCCAGCTGCGCCACGCCCCCATATATTGGTATTTTGTGCCCATCATTCGCGCGGGTACATTGATTATTATACGGATGTGCACACCGGATGTCAACCTTTCACGAGCACTCCGCTGCGCCATCATTCACCAACACCATCAGTGCGCCGCGCCACCACCTGCCAGCGCTCCTCTTCCGCGCCGGGCGGATCCTGGGTGCCCCAGGCGAATAGCCCCAACAGTGTAAACCCATTCCGTTCTAGCGCAGCGGAAATCGCCTGCGGTGGGAAATAGTGTTGACGATGCACTTCCTCCTGGCGACGATAGAGACCCTCCTGCAGTGGCAAGAAGATGGTCAGTTCGTGCCAGCAGTCTCCGCTCACTCGATCAAAACGCGAGCTCCAAACGCAATAGCCGCTCTCGCATTCCTGCACGAACTGCCCCCCGTCAAAGACGTGCCGCATCTTGTGCTCGCTATGCAGATCGAACAATAGTAGACCACCGGGCACCAGGCAATTGGCAATCCCCTGCAAAGTCTGCTCCAATTCGGATTGAGTTGTCAGGTAGTTGAAACCGTCACAAGCGCAAACCACCGCATCAAAGCTATCTTTGGCGAGGCGTAGCTGTCGCATGTCCTGAAGACGCCAGCGAGACAGCCCCAGATTGGCCGCCAGGCCTTTGTTGGCGGCGATGGTCAGCATCTCGGATGAAGAGTCCACCCCGATGACTTGGTAGCCTGTCTGCGACAACGGCAACGTCAGGTTGCCTGTGCCGCAACCCAGGTCTAGCAGGCGCTGTCCAGGAGCACCGTAGTGCTTAGTCAGCTGATCCAGGTATGCGGCCCAATGTGGATAGTCCACTTCGGTCATCAAGCCATCATAGAGCGCCGCCAGGCTACTGTAGCTGAAAGTCATGGAGGTCAACGCGCTTTGCATCATTCCAGAGACGCTCTAGGTTGTAGAAGCTCCTCGTTTCTTCCTGGAAGATATGGACGATCACATCGCGATAATCGAGCAACAGCCACGTGGCGTCCCGGTCCCCTTCCCGCTGCGGGGCGGGCAGGCCGATGTCAGACAGCTCGTCCTCGATGTGGCTGGCGATACCCTGCACCTGAGTACGAGAGGCGCCGCTGAGGATTACGAAGTAATCGGCCACGATGCTGAGAGAGTTAAGGCCTAAAATGACTGGATCCTTAGCCCGGCGATCATCTCCTAGCTGCACAATCCATTTGGCTAACTGCAAAGAGTCCATTCACACACCTCCGGAGATTAAACTTCCCTGGTCAACGCCCGGTCAATCATCGCGAGCGGTCAGAGCTTGCACGTCGAAGAAAAAGACACGCGCCTATGGCAGCATGTCTTTACCTAGAATCACTACCACATCTACGTCAGCGCCGACCTCCGCATCCAGCAGCACCTCGCGGGCTGTGATCGCTTCGGCCACCCTCACAGCGGCCTCTGTGTTGTCGGTGATGCTGAATACCTGGGTTACCGGATGCTCCCCTTCAGCCTCGCCAATTCTGATCACTTGAAAGCCATTCTTTCTGAGCAAGTCGGCAACCTGATTGGCATTCTTACGGCTGCCGTGGCCGTACCGCACTTCCACCCTTACCCCGGCGTTAGCGACCCGATCGACGCCGGCGTAGAAATAGGTCTCAACCATTTCTTCTACTTTTTCCATGTTGGGGATATAGTAATACACCCCATCGATGTACTGATCTTTGCCGTCAATGGTGTAGCTGTCGACGTTGTCCTTGAGGGAAGATGCCGCCGGAGCATAGCGCAAAGCCACGCTGAAAGGAATATTGGTATTTACCGTCTCAAAGCCGATGCGAATCAACTGTGGAATCTTCAACAGGTTTGCCGGCTTCAGCACCTGCTTGATAGTCGCGGAGATGAACTTCTGTTGCCTTTCGGCCCGCATCAAATCGCTGTCGGTATGGCGGAAACGCACATACCCGTTGGCGTCCTCGCCATTGAGCGTCTGCTGTCCCTTCTTGAGATGGATATGCAAATTGCCGGCATCGTCATCCCAATCCATATCCTTTTCCACGTAGATGGGTACCCCGCCGATCTCCTCAACCAGGCGAATAAAGCCGGTCGTATCGATGACAACGTAATAACGGATCGGCACGTTAAGGAAACTCTGTACCGTTTGCCTGGCCAGTTCAACGCCGCCGTAAGCGTATGCGTGGTTGATCTTATCCTTGCCCCGCCCAGGGATCTCTACCCTGGTGTCCCGCGGGATAGAGAGCAAGCTGATGCCCCCTTCCTTCGGATCGTAGGTAGCCAGCATGATCGTGTCGCTGCGACCGACTCCCGGCTTTCCCGGAGCTACCCAGCCCGGGTCCACCCCCAGAATCAACACATGCAGCTTGCCATCTGCCGACAAGGGACCCGGTTCATCGCCGATCGCTATCTCAGGTGTGCGCAGCCAGAACCAGTAAGCGCTGGCACCGGTCATCGTCACAAAAAACGTCAATATAACCAAGAAGGTGAGTTTCCGACTCATACACTTCCTCCTATTAGGCTGCCGGGATATTGGCAATCTAAGCTAATGAGACGAATTGCCGCTAGATGATGTCAAAGCTAATCTTTTTAACTATAACATCAACGACAATTCAAGACAATGGTAGACCCTAACCAGCAACTCATCCCTAAATGTATAGACGATGTTTATGAATGTAGTGTTCCACCCCTTCGGGAACCAGGTAAGTGATCGGCCGGCCTTCGCGAACCCTTTGACGGATATCTGTGGAGGATATTGACAAGGACGGGATCTCAATGTAATGAATATGCTCCCGCTCCGCAGCGGTAAAGCCCTGTCTGTCCAGATGCTGTTCCAGGCGGAACCCGGGACGGGTCGCAGCTACAAAGTGACTGATCTGCAACAGCTCCCGATAATTGTGCCAGTTTGTGATGTCCAAGATGGCATCAGCCCCGGTGATGAAGTACAGTTCACAGGGCACATACTCCCTAAGGAACACTCTCACTGTGTCATAGGTGTACGAGTATCCACTGCGGTCAATCTCCGCCCGGGAAAGATAGAAGGCCGGATTGGCCGCTGTTGCCAACAGGGTCATCATATAGCGGTGCTCGCCTTGGGAGACGTGCTGTTTATGTGGTGGGTTGCCCGACGGCACAAAGAATACCCTTTGCAGAGCAAACTCATGCCGGGCAGCCTCGGCAGTGACCAGATGACCGATATGAATGGGATCAAACGTTCCTCCCATGATTCCAATCCTGTGCATCCACCATTCCTCCTTGGCACACTTTGGCTTCGATCCGTAGTGCCTAAAAGGCGTTTGGCTGACTAAGCCGCAGGCCTGAACTTCTGCGGCGGCACTGTCAAACCAGACGCCTGCTATGACGCCATTATCCGCTAAGCGGAGCCCCCACCAACGCTGGAAGCCGACTGGTAGTTAGCCTCGCCGATTGTAGTCGATATCGTCAGTGAACTCAAACTCCAAATCGGAGATATGGACGGTGTCACCCTCCTTGACTCCCGCATTCCGTAAGGCGTCGAACACGCCGTAGCGTCGCAGCGCCCGCTGCAGACGCATCAGCGCATCTTCATTATCGATATTTGTCATGGCCAGCCGCCGCTCAATCCAGGTTCCGCTGACCACAAAGGCGCCACTATCATCGCGACCAATGGTCAACGGCTGCTCCTGCTCCGGCAGGGCATCAGAGATCACGATCGGCTTCGGCTCCGGCGCCTGTTGCAGTTGGTTGTAAGTTGCCCACATCAGCTCCCGCACACCTTGTCCGGTGGCGGCCGATATGCTGTAAACTTGATACCCGAGATCAGCCAGTGCATTGGTCAACTCTGTCTCCCTCTCGGTTGCTTCTGGTAGATCCAGCTTGTTCAACGCCACGATTTGCGGCCTTTCAGCCAACTCCGGAGTGTACAACTGTAGTTCGCGGTTGATGGTATGCCAGTCATCCAGAGGGTCTCTCCCGTCACTACCGGCCGCGTCCACTACGTGCACCAGCAGGCGGGTGCGTTCCACGTGCCGCAAAAACTCGTGTCCTAAGCCTTGCCCTTGATGAGCGCCCGCGATCAGCCCCGGAATATCGGCCATCACAAAGCTATGCTCATCCACCGATACCACCCCCAGGTTAGGCACCAGAGTGGTAAACGGGTAGTTAGCAATCTTGGGTCTGGCAGCGCTCACCTGTGCCAGTAGAGTTGATTTACCTGCATTCGGAAAACCAATTAAACCGACATCAGCTAACAGTTTTAGCTCCAGCCGCAGCCATCTCTCCTCCCCTGGTTCGCCTTGTTCTGCGAAGGTGGGGGCCTGTTGCACCGCGGTGGCAAAGCGAGCGTTTCCTCTCCCGCCTCTGCCTGCCTTGGCAATCACTACCTCTTGGCCTATCTCGGTCAGATCTGCCAGCGGCTGCCCGGTATCGTGGTCATAAACCACCGTCCCAATCGGAACCGGGATGATGTAGTGTTCACCGTTCTTGCCATGCATGTTGCTGGTGCCACCGTTTTCTCCCGACTGCGCTTTGTGATGCCTGCGATAGCGCAGGTCTAGCAGAGTGTTCACGTTATCGCTCACCTTGAGCACCACATTTCCTCCGCGCCCTCCGTCTCCCCCGGCTGGGCCTCCTTGGGGGACATATTTCTCTCTACGAAAGTTGACCATTCCATTGCCCCCGTCGCCAGCTTTCACGTATATCTTGACTTGATCGATAAACAAGATTGGCTCCCCCCTATTAACATCTATCTTTATTATTAACCAGGATCTTTGCTGGCTTACCCTGCGAAGAGATTTCAGTTCAGATCAAAGGCGAATTTCATTTCGTCGCCATTGCTGCCAGGCAGATGCTGCAACGAATTCGGGAGTATATTTGGCAGCAGTTCAAGCGGCAACCGTGGCGTTACCAGCGTGAGCAAAGGCCGGGTCCGGATCTCTTCCATACGCACGTGCAGCCAGTGGTCTTCCTCTGGAAGCTGACAGATCTGCGGCAGCAATGCCATCACCAGATCATGAACCTCGATCAAGGCTCTCTCTTGCGGCTCGGTCTCCATCTGCAACAATTCGAAGCTGATGGAGACTTCCATGCCTTTGGCTTGCTCCAGCCAACTCCAAAAGAGGAGAGCCAAAGGGTCACTCCGGCAGGAGAAGAGATAGCTTATTTCCTGAATGCGCTCCACCACAGTCTGCAAGTCCCTTCGCAACTCCTCCTGAGAGCGACCCAACTGGATATGACCGCTGAGGATCTGTAGATCGTTTAATAGGTCATGACGAAACTTGCGGAATAACTCCAGGCCACCTGTCTGCATGCTCTCTCCCCCCACTCGTCCTTTTCCTTATCTTACACTGCTACACCACAATTGGTAAGTGATCTATGGAAAATAATGAAAACCCGGTGCTTGAGCACCGGGCTATGAACGCTAGTCATTAGTTGTTAGCAGGCTCTGCCAGCGCATAAACGCTTACCTGCTTCTTGTCGCGGCCTTTGCGCTCGAAGGACACCACTCCGTGAATCTTAGCAAACAGGGTGTCATCCTTGCCAATACCAACGTTGTTGCCAGGGTGAATCTTGGTTCCCCGCTGACGGACTAGGATCGAACCAGCGGAGACAAACTGACCTGCCTGCCGCTTAACGCCTAACCGCTGCGCGTTGCTGTCGCGCCCGTTACGGGAGCTACCGACGCCCTTCTTGTGAGCAAACTGTTGCAGATCAAATCTAAACAGCATGATTACACCTCCTTTGGATCGAGGATATGCACATAATCTTGATATGCGGAAGCCAATTCTTTCAACCCAGCCAGCATGGTGCGGAGCAACAGGTCGGCCTTCAGGCCGGTTGCTTGGGGCAACCCTTGGGGCAGACGACAGGCCAATTCCCCCTCGACTTGGTAGCCAGAGCAATCTATGCCCAGCACTGACTGCAATCCCAGCACCGTGGTCTGCACTATAGCTGATACGCCGGCACAGACGATATCAAAGCCTTTATCGGCATATCCGGCATGCCCACTGACGAAAAAGCCGTCAAGACGGCCATCTTTGCCGCGCTGTAGGGTAATGGTGATCACTTTTCAACTAGCAGCGAATGCTATTGATTTGGATTGCCGTAAACGGCTGGCGATGACCGCGCTTGACACGAACCCGCTTCTTGGGCTTGTAGCGCATGGATAGGACCTTAGCCCCCTTGCCATGCTCCAGCACTGTAGCTTCCACCACTGCGCCGGCAACCAAAGGCTGACCCATCTTCACATCGCTACCGTCAACAACCATCAATACCTGCTCAAAGCTGACAGCCTGTCCGGCAGGCACAGGTAGTTTTTCCACCCGCACGACCTGACCTTGTTCCACTTTCAGTTGCTTGCCACCGGTTTCGATAATGGCGTACATTCCGCCACCTCCTTAAGATAGACTCGCCGGATACCTAGGCGGCAGCATCGCTGCGCTTTCAGCCCGTCCCGAGCGGTTTCAGCGCCCCCACCGAGCGAGGCACCTACGATTGTTAATTCTACCATAGTCAATGGGTACCGTCAACGAGTTCCCCAGCTAGGCGCGCTTTTGCATAGGTGCGAAATGCTCGGGTAATCTCAATCAGCACTTTTTGACCCACCAGATGAGCTGCCTTATCTACCTGGATCACGAATCCATCCTTACGGGCGATGGCGTCCTTGGCCCGCCCTTGATGGACATCCTCCAGCTTTACCGTCAATACCTCGCCCACGTGCACCGGTAAAGCTACCTTCTCCACCATTTCACTGTTCCCGGAAAGAACGATGGCCCAGTCCTCCAAGTGCCGCTCGGAATTGCCCCGCACAAAGACATGGCGACCGGTCTCCTTCTCCAATCGCTCCAGATTGCTGCCACCGCTGCCGATCAGCACTGCGGCCACTGTTGGATGCACATCTAGCAGCACAGCCTCGTCCTGATGGGTGCGGAAATAGCGCCAAAGCTCCATCTCGATGCGGCCGCCCAGCACTTCCTCGTGCAGGACATGTCCGGTCCCGTCACAGTAAGGACAGGGTTTCTGCAGCACCTCGCCGATGGCCTGGCGCACCTTTTGTCTGGTCATCTCGACCAAGCCTAGCTGTGTCAGCCCCAGAATAGAGGTCTTGGTTTTGTCCGCTTTCAGCGCTTCCTCCAGCTGAGCGACCACTTGTTTACCGTGCTCCGATTGGTTCATATCGATGAAATCGATGATGATAATTCCGCCCAGGTTGCGCAAACGCAGCTGTCTAGCGATCTCCTCGCAGGACTCCAGATTGATCTTGAGGACTGTATCCTCCAGGCTGGTGTTGCCGACGAACTTTCCAGTATTCACATCGATCACCGTCAACGCTTCGGTTTGGTCGATGACCAAATATCCTCCGCTCTTCAGCCAAACGCGCCGCTTCAGCGCCTTATCCAACTCGACTTCCAATCCGAAGGTTTCAAAGATAGGGCGCTGCTGTTTAAATAGCGAAACTCTTTCCTGATACTGGGGGGCGGTTGCCGCTAACAACTCCAGCATGGCCTTGTAGTGGTCAACGCTGTCGATGATCACCCGATCCACACTATCGTCCAGCGCATCCCGCACCACACGGCCAACCACGTCCAAATCCCGATGTACCAGCGCCGGTGCCTTAAGTTTCTTGCTGCGCTGTTGGATGCTGCGCCACAGCTTCGCCAAGAAGTCTATGTCCTGCTTCAAGTCCTCAGCCGATATACCGATGGCCACCGTACGCACGATCAGGCCGATATGCTTTGGTTTCAGTTCGCGGGCCAACTTGCGCAGGCGATCCCGCTCGGCTCCATCTTCTATTCGGCGGGAAATGCCCACATGGTCGACAGTAGGCATCAGCACCACATATCTACCCGGCAGAGTGACGTGCCTGGTCACTCGTGCACCCTTATTGCCAAAAGGCTCTTTGGTCACCTGCACCAAAATTTGCTTCCCTTTATGCAACAACTCCTTGATAGTCGCCCGCTTGCTGGCCTTAGGCACTCCCTCTGGGTGCTCGTCCAACCCCGGAACAGCATCGGCGACGTACAGGAAGGTGTTGCGCTCCAAGCCGACATTCACAAAGGCTGCTTGCATACCAGGCAGGACATTATCCACTATACCCTTGTAGATATTGCCGACTACCCGCTGCTCTATCGGGCGTTCCAGGTATACTTCCACCAGGCGCCCGTCCTCCACCACTGCGACTCGGGTCTCCCGACTGTCACAATTGATAATCACTTCTTTACTCATCTAAACCCTCTCTTCTAATCGAAAACGGCTCTACCTATTGGCCGCAAAGCCCTAACAGTTGCCACGGGGTCACCGGACGATCCTCTGATCCCAAATACAGCTCCAAACGCAGAATGCTGTCCGGCCTGCCACCGCCGGCTACAGCTCGCCAGAGGTCCTCTGGCCGCAGGTTGCCCCTGCTGCCGGTAGCCAGGCACGCCAACAGATGCCCATCACAGTCAACCGCTAGAGCGCGTACAAAGGGGCGAATATCCACTTCCTTCAGCCCACTCTTGCGCTTGACCGTCAAGAGACAGCTCTGTCGGTCAAGCAATGCCTGTGCCTGTCTAGCCAAGTCTTCAGTAGTCCCTGCGATGCGATACTCGGCAAATCTCACCTGGCTCATCAAGGCCTTGATCCCGGCCGGCACAGCGGCTGCCCCGAGCAAACCGATTCCCTGAGGCAGCACCGGTTCGATCGCCTTAACCAGGTCCGCTGGCACCATTTCCTCTGTAAGCTCCAGCTCCAGATACTCGGCCAAGCTGGATTGCCCTACCGGCAGGGGGGCTGCCACGGAAAGCAGAGGATGGGGAGAGAACCCCTGGGAAAAGGCTAAAGGCAGATTGGCGCGGCGCAGGATCCGCTCAAAATGGTGCAAAGTGTCCAGGTGGCCCACAAAGCGCATCAGATCAGTCTTGCTATATCGTAACCAGTACTTCATTTGCTCACCCTCTTGGCTAATCGAGTGACTGCCGGCAGCTGTTGGCAGGCACCGCAAGTAGGACAGCGATCCCATCTACAATCTGAGGTGATCGCTGCAGTGAAAGCACGCATCCGCTCCTGCCAAAGCCACTGGGCGCTCACGCCTGGCGAAAGGTGAGACCAAGGCAGCACTTCATTCTGCTCCCGTTGCCGATTAGCGTAGAAGGTAGGATCGATCTCCGCTTGGGCAAAGGCCTGCATCCATAAAGGGTAGGAAAAGAACTCGGACCATCCGTCAAACTTGCAGCCTAGTTGATGGGCTTTCAGCAAGACAGCACCCAGCCGCCGATCTCCCCTGGCGAAGATAGCCTCTAAGAAGCTGACGTCGGCATCATGGTAGTTCAGCTTCAAACGGCGATCCCGGGAAAACAGTTGGCGCAGCAGTTGCTGTTTGCGTTCCAGTTCATACTGAGAATCCTGAGGCTCCCACTGAAAGGGTGTCCAAGCCTTAGGCACAAATGAGGCCACACTGACGGTGACCCGCAGGGGATGTCCGGGCTGACCGACATACTTGTGGGCATAGGCAGCTTTTCGCGCCAGTTCATAGATGCCCTCCAAATCGGCGTCTGTCTCCGTCGGCAGACCGATCATGAAATATAGCTTCACTCCCTGCCAACCTGAGTGCTGCGCGCCGGCGACAGCCGTCAACAGATCCTGCTCTGTCACCTGTTTATTGATCACATCCCGCAGCCGCTGGCTTCCGGCTTCTGGCGCCAAGGTCAAACCGCTGCGGCGATTCCGTTGTACCTTCCCCGCCAACTCCACGGAGAAGGAATCAGCCCGGAGTGAGGGCAAAGAGACCTTGATCTGCTGACAGGAAGTTTGCTCTAGCAAGGAGTCCAGCAACGAGGACAAGTCGCTGTAGTCCATGGTGGACAGAGACATCAACGAGACTTCGTCGTAACCGGAGTTTTTCAGAGCAGTCCTGGTCAGGTCGAGCAGCTCTTCCCTGGTACGCTCTCTCACTGGGCGGTAGATCATCCCCGCCTGGCAGAAGCGACACCCGCGGGTGCATCCGCGGAAGATCTCCAACATCAATCGGTCGTGCACCACTCCCAGATAGGGGACGACCGGCTTGTCGGGATAATACTCCGGATTCAGCTGAGAGAGTACCCGTTTTTGGACAGTGGGCTGACCACTCACCGGCGTGACCGCAGCAACGGTGCCTCGGTCGTGATAGCTGATTTGATAATCGGCGGGCACATACACGCCGGGCACCGCTGCCAGCGCAGCCAGTGTCTCTCGGCGAGTTGCCTGCTCACGGCGGCACTTAGCGTACACGTCCAAGACATCAAGAATGGCCTCTTCGCCCTCGCCCAAGACGATGAAATCCAGAAAATCGGCCAGCGGTTCAGGATTATAGGCGCAGGGACCCCCGGCCATCACCAGCGGATCATGCTCACCCCGCTCGGCAGACAGGAGTGGGATCCCGGCCAGATCCAGCATGTTCAACAGATTGCTGTAGCTCATCTCATACTGCAGCGTGAAACCGATCAAGTCGCTTTCCCGCACAGCCTGCCAGCTTTCCAAAGTGAACAGCGGCAGGTCGGCTTGTCGCATCTCCTGTTCCATGTCCACCCAGGGAGCAAAGACGCGCTCCGCCACCGCATCGCTCCGCTTGTTGACCATATGATAAAGGATCTGCAGGCCCAGATGGGACATAGCCACTTCATAGACATCGGGAAATGCCAAAGCGACCCTGATCAAGTCAGGGTCTGCCTTGTGCACTGCATTCCATTCATTGCCCAAGTAGCGAGCCGGCTTTTCTACTCTATCCAGCAGTTGTTCTATCAGTTGTCGCAAGAAAAGTCCTCCTTGCCTCATGAAAGCTCAAAATGCATATAGGCATATTATACCCAAAAACTAACTTGCTGCCAAAGAGTAGTCTTCTGGGCGACAAGCCTCAGTCCAATCGGCTTAGGGGCCGAGAGATTCTGGGTAATATTGAGACTTGCCGTCCGATCAGCGCAACAACTGGTTGAGCTCGATCTGCAACCCATGGTCGATCACCCCTTGCAGCAGATGTTGCTCGCTGATAACTCCTTGCAGACAACCGGCACGATCGATCACATAGAGGAGATGATACTTCTTAGGAACTAGCTGCATCAGCACGTCTCCTCCCAGAGCATCCGGTGCAACCGCCAGGGTGACGGTGGGCATGCTGCCAGACACCGCTATTTCCCGTTGCTTTCCAGCCAAGTAGGCCATCAACTGATAGGGTGCCTGCCGCCTGACGCGTTGAGCAGAGATATATAGGAACACCGCCATCACCAGCAAGCTGACGCTCTGACTGCTGAAGAAGAACAAGCCTAGTCCCAGCAGGAGCAGGGCTAGGCTGCAAGCTTTACTCACCCGGGCCGCACGCACCGTGCCTGACCTGAATCCGTGCTCTCTCACCAGGTGGGCACGGAAGATCCTGCCTCCATCCAGAGGCAATGCGGGCAGCATGTTGAATGCTGCCAACATGATGTTCGTCTCCAGGAAGAAGTCCAGGGCAGGATGGCCACCGAAGTTAGCCCGCCAGATCACTACCGCCCCGATGATCACTATATTCACCCAGGGGCCTGCCAGAGCCACCCTCACCTCAGCTGCTGGATCTAGCCCCAACTCTTCCTCGACGCTGGCTACGCCTCCGAATGGTAGCAAGACCACTTCCCTTGGCGTCCAGCCGATCGCCCGTGCCGCGGATAGATGACCTAGCTCGTGCAGGAACACTGCCAAGAAGGCCAACAGGCCCTCCGCCAGTTGACCCCCGATAGCCCAAGCGAATAGCGGGAGCAAAAAAAAGTAGTGAACCCGCAAGTTCACTCCCATCACCCTACCCAGACGCATCTACCCCACCCCCAACTAGCGGGGCTGTTGCAGCCGGGGCAGTGGATCTTCTGGCTGACCGTTGACCAGCACAGCAAAATGCAGATGGGCCTCATTAGTGATCCCGGTCATTCCGACAGTAGCTATCTCTTGGCCTTTGCTAACCTTCTCACCTACAGCTACCGAGACAGCCTGCAGGTGACCATATTCGGTGGCCACACCCTGACCGTGATCGATCAGCAGGCTGATCCCCAGGGCATCATCATTTCTCACCTCAAGCACCGTACCGGCACCGGCCGACTGTACAGCAGTCCCCTCAGCGGAGACGATATCGATTGCATAATGCATCTCCAGCTGCCCGGTGACCGGATGATAGCGCCAGCCAAACGCAGAAGATACCCTCCCGGTACAGGGGTATGCCAGACCATCGTCTTCCTCGTCTGCCTGCCCAGTAAGAGCCCGCCAAACAGTGCTCAGACGCTGGCCGTTAGGCTGCCAGTCTGCCCAGGCAGCGAAAGTGGTGCCTTCGGCCGCACCCGGCTGAAAGCAGTAGGCGATGAAAGTGCGACAGCTGTCGATCACGCCGAAGGGCAAGTAGTTCATTCCTGCCACCAACAGGGCAATCAAGGCGCAGATCAGCCAGCGGCTCATACCCCCACCGCTATTGGTGCGCGGCCGGCGCAGTTTACCACTATATCGCACTGCTGATAAGCGACTTCTCGCTCCCCGCTCCTTAGATCGGCCAGACCATAACTTCAAGGCTGCCACCCCATCTCAGAAGATTGAACAAGCTCCGTTCAATCTAATGTATATGGACGAGGCATCGCCGTTATGCAAGCACTAGAACAATATCTTCTGGCGGCGCATGCCCACATTGAGCACCAGTGCAATCGCCATGCAGAATGCTAAGTATGAGCTACCACCGGCGGTAACCAAGGGCAGCGGCAATCCGGTGACCGGCATAATTCCCACCGCCATGCCGATATTTACGAACACTTGAAACAAGAACAGCACCAACACACCGATGGCTAGCAAGCGGCCGAATAAATCCTTCGCCTCTAAGGCAATAGCCAGTATCCGTTGCATCACAAAGAAAAAAGCTACGATCAATAGCAGGGCGCCCAAGAATCCGAACTCTTCCGCCAGCACCGAAAAAATGAAATCGGTATGTTGTTCCGGCAAGAAATTGTGCGTATTCTGCGTCCCTTGCATATATCCTTGCCCTAGCAAACCGCCAGAGCCGACCGCGATCATCGATTGGATCACCTGGTAACCGCCATGCGCCCTGTACTCAGGTGCCTCGGGATTTAGGAACACCAGCAGTCGATTGCGCTGGTAATCCGCCAACCCGTATTCCCAGACCAAAGGAAACAACAACAAACCGATCACGATCAGGCCGATCAGGAACCTAGAGTCAGTTCCGGCACCATACATCACTCCCACGAAGAGCGCGATGAAGACCAGTGCAGTGCCCAAGTCCGGCTGAATGAGGATCAAGCCCATCGGCACCAGCACCAGTATACCGGCGAACAGGAAAGATTTCAGATCATTCCTCCCTGCCTGCGACTCCAGGAAGTGCGCCAGGATGATGATCATAAATACCTTAGCAAACTCGGATGGCTGCAACCTAAAGCCGGCGATGCTTACCCAACGCTGGGCACCACCCCCGGTCTGACCGACCTGCAAGACGGAAGCCAGGAGGCCTAGGTTGACCAGGTATATCGGTTTCGTCACCTTGAGCAAAAGACGGTAATCGAACAGTAGGGAGATGGCTATGGCTACGTTCCCTAAGACGATAAACACGAGCTGACTCTTGACATAATACAGGGGCCTGCCGACGATCGTGCTGGTGCTGGCGCTTCGGATCACCACCACTGCGGCCAGTGAGATGGCCAACATGGCTAGCCAGAGAGGCCAATCCAAGTACTTCAGCAGTTTGCGATCGAAGTTCAACGCCCACACCTCCCGTCTATCAGTTCAGTATAGCACATCAAGGCGAATCTTACAGCAAAAAGAATGCCCATTGAGGCTGGCCCAAACAGGCAAACTCGGTTGCCGTGTTTTCTCTCCCTCCGT
>CAYVCY010000019.1:0-22525 GCA_964450265.1 uncultured Clostridia bacterium | reverse complement strand
CCGGAAAGACAAGCCAACAGGCCATAAGGGATCTCCTTGAAGGGGCGGCCCACATGCTCCCGCAGCAGCAGGTCGATCGCGGGGACCGCCGCCCCCAGCTCCAACGCTTCTCTATATGGCTCTAACGGGTCTATCGGCAACCGATTTTCTAGCAGGTAGTCCACTAACCAGTGGAGGATGCTGTTATCCAAGCTGGGGAAAGCCTGCCGATAATGCGTCCAAAGCCGGTGCAGTGCCTGATAACCTTCCAGCGGACTGTTCACCCCTATTTGATTGAGCAGCTCGGCAGCTAAGAGCGTGATGTAGTCCAACCCGCTAGCCAAGTATTCACCCTGGCGGACTCGATGCCGCCAATATATGTACCAGGAAAACTGTTTGTTGTTCATGTTACTCATGCTGGGTCGGACGGCATAATATTCGACGTAAGGAACCGGCAGCACTCTCTTGCGCTGCAGCTTTTCAGCTACGTAGGACGCCTCCTCTACCAGTTGCTTGGCATGCTGGATCAGAATGTAGGAGCGTGGTTCTGTGTCGGCTGTCGATTGACCATCTCGAGCTCCGTAGACAACTCGAGGCCTTGCGACCGCGATCTGCTCAGGCGGTTGATCTGGATCTCGCACCAGAAGACGCCAGCAGTGTAGCGGTAGCCCCTGAATGCCCATCAGCTCTCCGATGGCCACTCGGGCAGCCTGGCGTTGCCTGAAGCCAAGGTCTGAAAACAATCCGATGAAGAGCAGCTTATGGAGACTGCTCAGGCGTCGAAACAAGGTGGAGTTACGGGACTTGATCAAAGAGTCAACATTGATTAGACAGAGGATATCCCAATCTATCTGCTCCAAGCCGCTAGCCTGGTCCAACCAGTTGGGGGTGACGGCCACTATTCCGGCCCGATTCCAGGTGGTCGCCATCTCCGGGGCCTGTTGATCCCAGCGCAGCAGCCAGCCCGGTGCAGTTATTCTGCCCAGGTAGTTCAGCACTGTCTTGGTGCCGACGATCAAGATCTTCGCCTTCTGTGCCTGCTGTCCTGCGAAGCTCTCCAGAAAGGCGGTCAAATGCTCCCCATGTCGGTGAACCGTGCCCAGGATGCCCCCAGGCAAGCCCCATTGGGTGAGAAACGACAGCTGAGCACCAACCGTTTGCTGCTGGCTGCCTGCAAACGGCGGAACTAGGGCTGGGTAGCTGAAGTCTTCCCAGGGGCCTCTTAGTCGCGGAGCGCCTGGCACTAGCAGTTCTGCCGGGGTGAGGCTGATCGGGTCCAAGGCAAAACCGTTATCTGCGCGGCCAAACAGTCCGATCTGGGCTTCAGTCACCTGCTGGCGGCTGACCCAGCCTGTCTTGAGATGCAGGTAGTCCCGCCCGCTGGCCAGTTCGGCGGAAACCTCGGTCGCCGGAATGCTCAAGTCGTCCACCTGAAAGGTGGGTACTGCGTGCACCGTGCCGATGCCGCGCAGTTCCTCACGCTGGACCACCAGGCGCAGGTGTCCCTGGCCACTATACAGCCGATGCTGCTCAAACAGCACCCGGCGGTCACCAATGAGCAGTCGTTCCTCCGTTTCACCCAGCTGCAGCAGAAAGAGAGGAATGTCTGTCCCCACTAGGGTAAGGACCGCCCGATCGTCGCTCAACTGTCCGCGCAATTTATCGGGCACCAAGCCTGGTCGCACCGCATTCTGGTGCAGCACGTGACCGGGGAAGACCGAAGCGGTCTCGATATCATCCGCGTCTCCGTTCCAGGAAATTTCTAGCTGCACCTGGTCAGACTCAACCGACCGAACCTTGAAGGTCTGCAGGGGAGCGCGGGAATAGTAGAGATCACACTGTATCCGCCAATTGCGACTCTGCCAGTCGGGCAGGATGTCCCTGAGGAATTCCACCAGTTCGGCAGTGGCAATAACCTGTTTTTCCAGCCAAAGATGGTCAAACTCGCTCACGTCTGGTAGTTGCCAATAGGCCTCCTCGCTGCAGAACCAGCCGTCGCCCTGATAAATGCCCCCCTGTTGGCGTTCCAGCCCCTGCCCCTCCGCTAGACGGCGATAGATAAATCCTGGCGCCTCTGACCAGGGCAGTAGATGTAAGCAGTTGACAGTGGAGGCAACCTGCACCTCTATCCCCTGGTCTGCTGCCTGCTCCAGGATGGACTTCACTAGAGCCAGCTCTGACAGCGGGACGGGGCTAGCATGCCCATGGTTGCCCAGCAGCTGCAACAGGGCTTCCCCTGCTGGATAAACGGCGGCCAGCACACTCAAGCTGATCGGAAAATTCTCTGTGTAAGCATTCAGGTAGATCAGGCCATCTACATGTTGGGTCAATTCCAGACGGTGACGACCAAGCTGAAAGAAACTGACCTGTTTTGGTGCACCCGTCTTGGTCAATCTACACACCTCGTTGCTTAGGCTTAACCTATATCATATTCTCTACTTTAGTAAGGTTTCCCTGTTTGGTGGTTTGATAAAACAAAGACCCCAGGCACAGCCTCCCGATGCTTGGCCGTGCTTGGGGTCGACGCATATCTGGCTCGCTTTGCCGGTATCAGCCCTGCAACCGGTCAAATGCCGGCCTGGGGCAGCTTGAGCCAGAACTGGTTGTATGTATCGGTAGCCTTTGCCTGGGCCCGTCGCCGCTCCCAGTCCAACTGTGGATAGTTGTCCAACAACAGTTCTACCAGACGGGGATCCAGACCACCGTTTGCGGCCAGACTGCTCAGCACTCTGCTAGCTGCCTCTCGATCCATTCCGACGCGATAGGGTCTGTCTTCACTGATCGCGGTAAAGACATCTGCCACGGCGACTATTCTCGCCTTCAGGGTCAGCTCCTGCTCGCCATGGCGAAAGGGGTAGCCGGTGCCATCCAGGCGCTCGTGATGATAGGCAGCCCAGCCAGCTAACGTCTCCAACCCACGCACCGTCTGCAGTGTGCGGTAGGTATAGAAGGTGTGGCTGCGGATCAGGCGCAACTCCTGCTCAGTCAAGCGACCGTCCTTTTCCAAGACTTCGATGGGGATGGCCAGCTTACCCAGATCATGCAAGTGCCCAGCCACACTGAGGTGCTTACCTTCCGTCTGTGACAGGCCGGCCAGATTAGCCAAGGCTTCGGCGCTAGCTGCCACCCCACTGGAGTGAGTGGAAGTGAAGCGACTGCGGAAGTCGACTATCTGGCTGAACAGGCGAGCTAGGTCAGCTAGCCCGGCGAGGTCTAGACCGATGACGGAGGCGCGCCCTAAGCTGTTCAGAGCACCGTCCAGCATGCTCGGTTTCATGTCCAGCCAAAAGGACTCTTTTTTGGCCAGCTTGAGGAAGCCGTCCACCACCTGTGGATCGAACTTCTGGTTAGCGTCGGCCTGTATGTGTTGGCTGACCGTCGCTACCTGGTCCAGCAACGGTTGGCTGTGGTCCAGGAACGCATCCACTCGGTCGCATAGATGAAGCAAGCCTGCCTCCCACGGGACGTCTGGGTTGTGATTGCTGAAGGGATGGTGGTGGTATGCTATCAAAGGGGAAATGTCTGCCAGTGGCGGAAAGGTGCGCACCAAAGCAGCTCCCGCCAGCGAATGGGCCTGCATCGCTTTCGCATCTGCCTCGAAGCGCAGAGCGCTCAGACGCTCCGCCAGCGACAAAGCACCCACATCGTGCATTGCACCAGCCATTAACAACCGATTGCAGCTCGGTGCATCCAACCCCATGCCCTGCGCCAGACTGGAGGCCATGTAAGCCACTCGCTTTTGGTGATTGGCTACCGTTGGGCTGACTAGGTCGGTCGCCTGCGACAGGCTGATCACCATGTCCTTCAGCGAAATCCGTAGGTCCTGAAAATTCATCTTCTGCCTCCATTGTCCAAACACGGATTGGGCGGCCATCGCCCTACCCGAGAGGTGGCCAGGGGTGCCGCCCAAGGTCTAGACATGTTACTCTGCTGGTTCGAATAGCGAGGTATCCACGCCACAAAGCGGGCAGACCCAATCTTCCGGCAGCTTCTCGAATGAAGTACCTGGTTCGACGCCGTTCTCAGGGTCCCCCTGCGCCGGATCGTAGATGTAACCACAGACTGTGCACACATACTTCTGCAATTCAACACCCTCCTTTCACTAAGGCCATTCTTTCTGACGAAAGATTCGCCTTGCTGATGCAACGGAAGTTGCCCATCAGGGCAGGAACCACCAGTCGCTCTTCCACTAGCAGCATCCCAGATGTTGCAGGCCATGAAGCGAACGTTCCTCTAACAACTATTAGCTTGGTCCTCCCGCAACATCCTTGATGTTGCTAGTACTTGTTCGGGCAGCAGGGGCCATATTCCTGCTAGAAACCGAGGGATGCCTTCATCCTATCTCCTGTCCTCTCCTCGTTACTCAGGATAGGATGTCGTGCCTGCGTCTATTTTCCCACTATTTGGGCACAGGAGAATTGCTTTTGTTGGCGAATTAAAATCAAAGGGATCACAGAATAGTTTGGAGTGAGTGCTTTGCCTGAGAAGGTCAAGACCTTCCCTCCCCTCAGGGAGGACATGAGCCAGTCTGAGATGCGGCAGCGCATTTTTGCGATGGTCTGGCCGGCAACAATTGAGAACGTGTTGCAGATGAGCGTCGGCATGGTCTCCTCTGCCATGTTAGGCCGGGTGGGTGCGTTGGCGGTAGGAGCGGTGGGATTGGGACGGCGCATCACCATGCTCATCTGGGGTGTTTTCGCTGCAATCGGCACCGGTACTACTGTCATGGTTGCACGCTCAGTCGGCGCGGGCGATCGAGAGGCGGCTGGCCGTTATGGCGAGCAGGCGTTCTTTCTGACTATGGGACTGGTGATGTCCTTCGCGATCTTGCTGTACTCGTTTGCCCGTCCAGTGCTGGTGGCGCTGTACAATACCAGTGGCGATCTGTTGGATGTCGGCACCGACTACCTGCGCATCGCCGTCTGGGGCGTACCCTTTATGGCAGTGATGCAGGTCACCGGCGCGATTATGCGCGGTGCCGGAAACACCAAGGTGCCGATGCAGGTGGCAATGTTGATCAACCTGATCAATGTGGCTTTGAGCTATGTGTTGATCTTTGGCAACCTGGGCTTCCCAGCGATGGGGGTGATCGGCGCCGCCTGGGCGCAGGTGATCGCCCAAGCCTCTGGCGCAGCGCTCGCGCTGTATATCATGCTTTATCGTCAGGAAGATCTGCTCTTTAGATTGCGCGGTGTCCGCATCCTTTGGAAAGAGGTGCGGACCGTATTGAGCATCGGCATCCCCACCGCCGGAGAGAATCTATTCCGGCAACTGGGACAGATCCTGCTCACCAGCCTGGTGGTCAGTTTCGGGGAGATCGCACTGGCCGCCCATCAACAGGGAATGAGTGCCGAGTCGCTCTCCTACATGCCGGCGGTCGGGTTTGGCATGGCCGCTACCGCCTTTGTCGGACAGAGCATCGGTGCCCGCTCGTTGAGGTTGGCTGAACGCTATGTGCGAGAATTGGTCAAGTGGGATATCATCCTCACTGCCTTCACGTCTTTCTTCCTCATCTTTACCCCCAGGATGGTGTTCGGGTTGCTCAGCAACGAAGCAGAGGTGATCGAATTGGGGGCGAAGTATCTGGTGCTGATGGGCATCTGTCAGATCCCGCAGCAGCTTTCCGGTGTATATAACGGGGCGCTGAGGGGTGCTGGTGATACCAGAGCGCCTATGGTAATCAGTGCGCTGGGCCTCTGGGGTGTGCGGCTGCCCCTCTCCTACTTCTTCGCCCTCAATCTGGGCTATGGCATCATGGGGGTGTGGGTGGCGATGACCATCGACCTCTACGTGCGCTTTGCCCTCAGCTTCGGTCGTTATCGCTTGGGAAAATGGAAAAAGCGGGTAGAAGCAGAACTGCAAGCCAGCTAAATGCGCAGGGCGACCGGAAAAGTGCTATCCGGTCGCCCTTGTGATTGGTCGAAGCCCGTCCGCAAGGGGCCAGACTACGTGTGCCCAGCCACTGCCTGTCGGTCAAGCTCTCTACCACCGGCTGCGCGTTACTTGCTGGCCAGTTGCTGCTTCAGGGTAGCCCAGTCAGCTACTTCATTGGCCTGCTCCGCCAGCTGCTTGGCCAGATGGTCCATTTCGTCAAGACTTTTCCATAAGCAAAGATTAGATGGCTGCGGCCCTCTTGAACCGCCACTGATCAATAGCTGTTTCAGTCTATTCAGCATAGCAGTCCACCTCCTATTGCATGGTCAGTTGAAGCCGATAGTTGCATCGCTAGACCAACCCTTCCAGCAGAGCCTGCACCGTCTCAGGAAGCAGCCCGGCTGAGCGCCAGTCTGCAGCCAGCACATCTGCCAGTACGGCCAACGCGGCTACAGCCAGGTCTCCGGGCAAGAAGCCCTGCAAGGATGGGTTCCCTCTCGCCTCTTCTACCAGGGGCAACACCGTCTGCTGGAGCATCAGGATCAGGCCAGCGGCCGATAAGCGCAGCGCTTCCCTGATGCCGGGGCTGTCTAGCTGAGCGGCCTCCAAGGTTGGCCATCTGACTGCGAAGGAACCGTCCGGTCGCCTCCCCTCCAACCCGCCAAGGCGATTGAGCACCCGATTGGCAGCAGCGTTGGTGACAATCAACATACCCTCCTCGTCCAGGGTTGCTAAGGTCTTGGCCACCTCAGGCGAAGAAAGCAGATCGCGCATATCTGTGCCCCGCTCAAAGCCTGTTCCGAGCAAACAACTGATCCCGTATTCTTGGTTAGAGCGCCGGAAACCCGGCCAAATGGCTGGGCCCCGGTCCAGATCGTTGACCACCACGGCACCGGTCTCGGTCTGATAACGATTGAACAGCCACTGGCTGCCTACTCCAAAGAGGAGGAAATGCAGCATCAGGCTGTGGGAGATGCTCTCCCACTTGGTCAGCGGTTGCTGCTGGCCAAAGACGCGCTTCAACTGCTGCATTGCATCCCTTAAGTCGCTGGTATTCTTCGCTGCTAGCTGCATCAGTCGAGCCCGCCACTTTTTGAGTGGCAGCTCCTCAAAGATCGGAACTTCCAAAGATACCTTGGGGTGGCCTTCGGCTAACAGCTCGGGCCAGCCTTGGAAACGGCGATAGATACTCTGGGCGTCGACGGCCAGGATGATCAGTTCGGGTTGTCGTTTCGCCGCCTTAGACATTCTGCCCACCCCCCGCATCGGGCCAGATCTCCAGATTGCTCACCGGCACCGTTACCGCGCTCTCTGCCAGCTGTACCGTGGCTACCCGCACTCTAGAGCCAGTGACTATCTGTTGCCTCTCGTCAGGCAGTGCAATCACCCTGCCCACCTGCCCCCCATAGGGTGAACGGATGATCCTGACCACGACGCCTAGATCTAGCTCCTGATCGGCGACAGTATCCTCTGTACCTATAGATGGCCACTCAGATTGGCAGACAACAACCTCCGGGCGGATCACTCCCGCCCGAATATGGGTGGTTCCATTCACCGCCGCATAGCGGCCTGACGCTGCCTGCAGGGTGTCATAGGCCCGATATGACATCGCTTGTGGCAGGAATCCTTCCGTGATCACCACGGTAAAAGGTACATCCTCGTCACCGGTCAAGCCGACGGTGCCTGTACCAGCAGTGAACTGCTTCAGCGTTTGCATCGGCAAGTAACCCATGACCAGTGCCTTAGCCCCTGCCTGCGCAGCCGCTTGCATCAAAGACAGGCTGGCAGTGGAACCGACTACTACCACCTTGTCCTCCCAGTTGGCGGTGACGGCTGACGGATCCAGCTCGCTATTGGCCTCTGCGGCCAACAACAGTGTTCCGCCAGTCTCGCCCCCGACCCCATAGCGGCCTTGCACCAAGTGCGCATAAGCTTTGACCACCACTCCCTGCCCTGGCATCACCTGGGATACCCGGCCAGCCAGATAAGCCGGCAATTCTGTACTCACGTGCAACGGCTTGATGGTGATCACGCCATCGCTGATCTCGGTCACTTTGCCGTATACCGAGGACTGAACCACCAAGGTTTTTCTCTCCACATACCGGGTGGCGACCACCTGCCCTGGGATTACGGCTTGTCCGACGGTAACCCGCAGAGTGTCCCCAATGAACCGTGCCTGCATTCCTAGTGCCTCCGGCACATTTAGGACCTCCGGCTCATCTGAACCCACCGGAATCGGTTCGCGGATATAGACGTGGCCTAAGCCTTTGGAGACCAACCCGATGTAGCCTGCATAGGGTGAAGTGACTACCCGCCGCTCTCCGAAGGTGTAGTTGGCTGCCACCGGATCTCCGGCTTTTACCGGAGCGCCTTCAGGTAAGAGCATCTGATGTCGCAAGGCTTTTCCACTCACCCGCAGAGTCTCGGCTGCCTGAAAGCGCCGCATGCTGCCGGGAATATAGTCGATCCGCGCTACCGTCTCTGTTTCAGATACCCATTGTCCCTCTTCTACGATCACCTGTCCGCTATATGGCAACAGGCGCACTCGCTCCACAAAACGCGGTTTCAGCATCTAGTTGCCACCTCCTAATGAGTCTATCTCTTCGCTGGTGTAGGCGCCCAGGAGCTCTAGCCAAGCCGCCTGTTGGCGGCTGTTGTCCGCAGGGCTGCGCGCTGGCAGTGTCCGCCCACGGCAATCCAGGATCAAACCTACTACTCCTCCACTGATCTGTCTCTCCATCGCCGCATTCCTACCCGCCCCGATATTCGCCCCGCCGAGGGGTTGCAGGCGGATCTTCGCTGTTTGGTCTACCTCCAGTGGGAACATGGCCAGTTCACCCCAGTTGAGCTCACCTGACTGCTCCCCGGCGGAGGTGGATAAGGTGTATTGTAATCCTCGCTCGCCGAGGGGAATCTGATCCCCAGGCACACCGAACAGGCTAAAGCTGGGGCCGAGGCGGACGAAGCAGTCCTTCTCCAAGACATTGAGCGCCGCCTCCGGGTTCTTCTGAGTGAGCGCACCCAGGTGAGGCATCATGAAGATGCTGTCCACAGCCAAGAAACAATAGCCATGGGGCTGGAAGGCATCAAGCAACATGGAAGCCGCCTGGGCACGTCGGGGAGCATGGGACAACACCCCTCCGCTGCCGATCAGCAAGTCTATCTTGTTCATATCCAAAGCACGGCCTTGCCGGACCACATTCTCCAGCTGGGCCGACATCGCCTGCCGAAGCGCAGAACGTTGACCGGGTAATTCCACTGTTAATTCCAAATGTTGGATCAGAGATAGTCGCATCGCCTCCCTGGCCAACCCCTGCTCGATCAACAGATCCCTAAAGGTGGCAGGCACGCTGGTTGGATGGATCAGCTTGGAGCCGATCTCATCTTCTAGCTCACCCAGACTGATCGGGAACGGTAACCAGCGCTGAATATTCTCTGTCCCTGCATGGGTCAACACATTGCCGCTGCTATAGCTCATGCCTAAATTGGCGCTTACGGTGCGGTTAAACCGCCCGTCGATCACGGAGAAAACGTCGGTGGTTGCACCGCCGATATCTGCGCCCAGAATGTTCACCTGATCCCTCTCTGCCAAATGGGTCATGATCCTGCCGACGGCCAGCGGAGTAGGCATGATCGGGGCGGTCGTCTGTTCCTTCAGATAGGCATAACCTGGCGCCTGTTCCATCACGTGGCTGAGGAAAAGCTCGTGAATCTTGTCCCGGGCTGGTCCCAGGTTCTCTTGGTCAAAACTCGGACGCAAGTTGGGCATCACAGACAGTTCGAAAGCAGGGTCTAGCGTATCCTCAACCAGTGGGGCGGCCAAATTGTTGCCGGCATAGATCACTGGCATGCGATAGGTCTTGCCAAATCGCGGCTGCGGTTTAGAACTATTCAGCATATCGCAAAACTCTACCGCAAAGTCCACCGTCTGCCCGCCGTCTACACCGCCGGCCAGCAGAATCATATCTGGGCGGGCTTGTCGCAAAGCCTCCATCCGCTTGAATGTAGAACGGTTATCATCGGCAGAAAATACGTCCAGCAACACCGCCCCGGCACCTAACGCAGTGCGTTCGGCGCTTTCGGCGGTCACGTTCTTCACCAGGCCGCAGACCAGCACCTGCAGCCCACCGCCGGCACTGCTGGTGGACAAAAACTCGCTGCATCCCGCCTCTGAAGTAATCACCTTATCGGCGTCAAGTAAGGGAAAGCCCGACAAGCGCGAAATCTCTGCCACCGCCCGCCGCACGCCAACCATCACGTTCTCATCGGGAGCTTCCACCGTGGTCCCTGACTCCCCGCGCCAGGTGAGGCGGTATTCGCCGTTCACTGGCTCGATCACCAGGGCCTTAGTGGTCGTACTCCCCACATCCACAATCAGGTAGCGCCCTTCTGTCACTGAGCCCACTTCCCCTCGCACAGGCACCCCAATCCTCTCCAATACATGCCTGACATAATCTGTTGAAAAACCATCGCCAAATGCTGATACCTCCTTGTTTGGTAATTACAGCTTTTCTGCAACTAGTGGCATATTTCCTGCTTGCATCACTATTGCCACTCAGTGTTTGGCCAAAACAGGAGCATTACAGCGAGGAAGAGCTGATTTTGCCATTAAAACAATGGGTTTGGAATAAAATTCATTTAACCTGATGCCCAGCCGCTAGGAGGCCACCTTTCAGGTGCATCTACCTGCCCAGTGCGGGCAGGGGGAACGCTAATTAAAGAACAGAGCTGCAGTTGCAGCTCTATTTTGGATCATTGGCCTTCGCCATATATTCTGCTGTGATGAACGGACACCGATCAGGTTTGGGACAGGAGATCGGTGGCATCAGCTGCCCGTCGCCGAGACGGAAGCGTGCCCTCTCGCACCCGGCAATCACCTGTCGATCGTGAATGAGCATCTCCAAGAGGGCGACCGACTGCACCTGGCCTAGCAGCGGCAGTTTCAGCGATAAGCAGGAACCGAGCGCCTTCTTGGCGACCCGCTCCGGCAACCCCACCCCGAGGGAGCAGTGGGGCAACCAGTTACCAGGTAGATAATAGGGGTTGGCCTGGACTAACTGAGGCGTGATCAGGTGGTGAAATCTCCTGTGGGCCTGAAGCAGCTTCTCGGTGGCAGTCGGCTGAAGAAAAACTGAAACACCGGCTAAGGTGGGGAAAGCGCCTAGTGCGCTGAAACTGAGCTGGAAAGGGCTCAAATAACGCGCAAAACGTTGCAGCTGTTGGCGCACCGCCATCTGGTCGACTATGTCTTGGGAAATGCTAAGGGTGATATGGGGTATAGCGCAGACGATCGCCGGGAGGCTGTCGGTAATCCCCTCGTATTCTAAAGCCGCCCAGATGCTGCGCACTGCCCGTTCGGCAAAGGCGTCCAGCAACCAGGCGATACCGAAGCTTCTATGATAGGTTGAATCGATCAGTTTATATTTGAACAAGAGTTACATATGCCTCCTTTGTTTGCAGGAGCTACCCGAGAGGTATGCTGACAAGTCGAGGCACAGCGAGCTGTGCCTCGACTTCAGTCTTTAGTTCTCTGCAGGGAAGGCCTGTTGGTTATTGCGCCTGATACCAACCCTGCTGATTCATGTATTGGTAGAGCATGTATCCATGCTCATGCTCCTCCTGCTGAATATGTTCTAGGACCTTCCGCGCCTGCTGGTTGGTGAACTCAAACACGGCGTGATCGTATAGATCCGACACCGCTTTCTCGATCGACAGCAACTGTTGACAGATCTGCTGATCGGAGGAATGCTGGTTGGACTGGCCACCCATCTGTGTGGTGCCACCCTGGCTCTGCATCTGCATGCCGCCACCTTGCTGCTGACTGATAGCACTCAGTTGGCCCTGTTGTTGCCCGGACTGAGAGCCCGTCTGTGGTATCCGTCCTTGCTGCAGCTGCTGAATAGTCTGCAGGTGCTGCTGTTCCTGTTGGGCGATGGTCTGCAGAAGTTGCGCCAACTGAGGATCTTGTGCTTCTTGGCTGTACTTCTGGTAGAGTGAAATACACAACTGCTCCTGACTAGCGGCGTCCTTGAGATACGCTGTTTCCTTTTGGGTAAGCTGCATGTTGAGTACCTCCTTTAAGTGTTACCTCTCTATGCAGTTTCCCCTAACCCAGCCCCATGATACACCGGGACGTGTACTTCGTATCATTCGCCCACCGTAAGATACAGCGGGACGTGTACCTTGTATCATTCGACTACCGAAACTAGTCGGGATTACCCGCCCGCTGCAATTCCAGGGATCACACGGACGCGATCAAGAACCATCCCAGCTGACTAGCCCTGCCCGCCAGATCGCTCCCTTAAATAGTGTAATCCTCCTATTCGACGCTGTGGCGCAATTGACCGTCTATGAACACCTTCCATGCCTTGCTGTCTGTTTGGAAAGGGTGTCCGTCAAAGATAACCACATCGGCATCCTTGCCTATCTCCAGGCTGCCCACGCGATCTGCAACTTCCAGAATTTCAGCCGCGTTGATAGTGATCGCCTTCAGAGCCTCCATCTCATCCATGCCGGCCGCGTGAGCCAATCCGGCCATCAGGGGCAGGGAGTCCAGGGGCAGGACAGGCGAATCGGTACAGATAGCTATCTTCACCCCGGCTTTGTTCAATATTCCAGGCGTAACGAATGACTTGTTGGTCAACTCGAACTTGCTGCGATGGCCGAAACTCGGCCCGACGATGGCAGGCCAGTTTTCCTTGGCCAGGTAGTCGGCAATTAGATGTCCCTCGGTGCAGTGATCCAAGGTGACCTTGATATCGAATTCCTTGGCGATGCGGATCACGGTGAAGATGTCGTCAGCTCTATGGGCGTGTGCTTTCAGCGGTATCTCTCGCCGCAGAACCGGAATCAGCGCTTCCTTCTGCAGGTCAAAGGCCGGCTTCTTGTCCGTTTCCTTAGCCTCCATGTATTCCTTGGCCTTATACAATGCCTCACGCATCACTGCTGCGGTGCCCATGCGGGTGGCCGGCATCTTGCGCTGCCCGCCATAGACCCGCTTAGGGTTCTCGCCAAAGGCACATTTCATGGCCAGTGGGTCTTTGATCACCATATCGTCCACACAGATCCCGTAGGTCTTCAGCACGGCGAAGGTTCCTCCCAGCACGTTGGCACTGCCTGGGCCTGTGGCTGCCAGGGTCACCCCTGCCTGAAGGGCTTCCCGGAAGGTGATGTCCATCGGATTGATACCATCGATGCCACGGACTTGGGCCGTATTGGGGGCGGTAGCCTCGTTCCCATCGGAGCCCTCGGTGCGAATGGCGCTTTCCTCCATGCCCAGATGACAATGGGCATCTATCATTCCTGGCATGACCATGCGTCCGGCTGCGTCGATCACTTCTGCACCAGCCGGGGCAGTCACATCGCAACCGATGGCGGCGATCTTGCCGTTCTCGATCAGCAGGCTACCGTTCTCGACCATGGGGCCGGACATCGGGTATAGCTTGGCATTCTTAATCAGGATACTCACTACGATACACTCCTTTAGGCAATAATTTCTGGGACAAGAGCCGATGGTTGCTGGCACAACCATCAAGGCAAATCTTTCGCTAGAAAGAATGCCAAGAGACAAATCTTTCAGCAGAAAGAATGCCCATCGCCGGCAACATCTAGGATGTTGTTAGTTGGTGATAGGTCAATATTCCATGCTTATCTGGTGGTTTCCTGCACCAAGGAGGAAGCGTTTTCCGTTGTGCCTTCCATGACGATATAGTCTGTTGGGTCGAGCTGGTAGTCACAGTGCAAGAGGGCATCTTGCAGCCCGATAGCTTGGGGAGAAAACATGCACATAAGCTTTAAGGCTCCCCGCCTTTTGGCCTGCTGTGCAGCAAAAGCCAGACAGTTTCCGTATTCTCCGGCCATACAGGCGATATGTAGGGACTGATCGGCAAGAAAACGTGCTCCTAACACCAGCACGCTGCCTGAAGACGGTTGATAATAGACCTTTCCTTCTTCCGCCCAGGAAGTACAGAGGGTGGGAGTCAATTCATAAAACGTGCGATTCATCACCAGGAACCTACCCCAATGCTGCCTCAAGGGCATCAACAGACCGCTAGCCTGGCCTGGGTCGCTAATCTGTTGGAAACCCAGGTTAACCTCTTCGGGAGAACGCTGAACCGAGGATCCCATTTGCTCGCCAACACCGGCCTGGTCTTGATCGGCTGTCGGCACAGCGATAGAAGCGCCGCGTAGAGTTGCAGCCAGTCGAAATCCATAGCGCTCGGCCAGGCCTCTGCTGACGGCGTTCCTCACTCCCGTGTACATACGCATCACCGGAACGCCACGCTCTCGGGCGATGGCTGTGAAGCGGCGATAGAAGTGTTTGCCTACACCCAAACCTTGTGATTCCGGCGTTACGCGCAGTGCCTCCAGCCAGGCGGTTCCGTCCGGTAAAACGGTCAACTTACCCACCCCGACCATCTCACCGTCTTGCTCTGCTACAATCAATTCACCGCTCTGATCATGCACCCAGTGTTCAAAGACAGCGTTCAGGTAACGCAGATTGGGCGTCGATTTAGCCTCCACTTGCAGCACCAATGCCCGATCCTCCACCCTCGCCCGTCGCAACCGAATCTCCATTTCCAAAGCCCCTTTTCCTAGTCGACTTCTGATTGTTCAACATGTAAACATTCGCGCCTAACCGCCAAACTCCTGCGTTTGATGATACAGCGGGACGCGTACCTTGGATGATACAGTGGGATGCGTACCTTGTATCATAGCCGGACAAACTTTTTCATCAATATGGCAGGAAGCAACGAGCTCGATAGCGAACATATGTGTGACACGCAGATTGAAAGAATATGAGGAGGAAAAGTTGTGCCCCGGGTTGCCCGCGTCAGAAGCGAAAGCGGTATCTATCACGTCGTCGTCAGAGGGACCGATCGCCAAGATATCTTTCTAGAGCGAAAGGATCGTGTCCACTACCTATACTTGCTGGCCGATGTCAAGAAGGTAACCGATTATCTCTTGCATGGCTTTTGCCTGATGAGCAATCATGTACATCTGCTGTTGGAAGAAAACGCGGCACCGATCGGAGTGGTGATGCACCGGTTGAACACAAGCTATGCCCGTTGGTTCAACAATCGATACCAACGCTGCGGACACCTGTTTCAAAACAGGTTCCGTAGCGAGCCGGTGATGGATGATGCATATTTTGCGATTGCATTGCGCTATATCCATCTAAACCCTGTCAAAGCCGGGCTCGTCTCACGGCCGGAGAAGTTCTTGTGGAGCAGCTATCGCGCCTACCATGCCGGAACTCAGTTGTCCCCTGGGGTAGTGGACACTACTTTCGCACTAGACCTGATGGGTGGGAGAGCGGGGTTAATCGAGTTCACAAATGAGGCTAACGATGATTCATGTCTTGATCTGCCAGTGCCAAGCTGGGTAGCTGATCAAGTAATTCTAGATCAATTGGCAGCCTCCGTAAGGAAAGTCGGGCAGCAATCGCTACAACAGTTGGAGCTTGAGCAGCGGAATCGAATACTGCGTAAATTGAAGTCTATCGATGGGGCGAGCATCCGGCAAATCGCCAAATTGACTGGCTTAGGGAAGGCGATCGTGCAACGGGCGTAGAAGGCCCAACTGCAGTTTTTCGCCTTTGGACTGAGGCACTAGACACCCTACGGTGAACATTGCGAGCCTAAAGTCGGCGCCCGGGGATTCGTTCTTACCTGCAACCCCGCTATCCGAGAGACTGTCTCTTCTTTGAGATGATTGCTCGGTTAGCGGGGCACTGCGTCTGGCAGTCTGCTGTTTACTGTTGAACCATGGTCAGGATAATTACGCCCTACAGGTACAAAAAGGTGCTACAGGGTGCCTTCTGTCGCCAGCGAGGCCGACAGCGCCGATATCCTCCTGTGCAACTCGAAGTTGCTTCGATAATCGAATGATACGGAGTACACGTCCCCCTGTATCTTACGGGAGGCGAAGGATGCGTCAGCGGCAGAGGTCGAGGAAGTACCGATGCAGGCGGTCATCCCCGGTGAGCTCGGGGTGGAAGGAGGCGGCCAGAGCCTTCCCCTGCTTTGCCAGCACAATTCTCCCTTCATGTTCGGCTAATATCTGTACCCCGGTTCCGGCCTGCTCGATAAAAGGACCTTTGATCATCACCGCTGACAGCGGTGAATCGCTGACTGCCGGGATAGAGATCTGCATCGGATAGCTGTCAGCCAGCTGGCCAAAGGCGTTCCGCCGCACTGCGGTGGACATCAAACCGAGGCGAGGTTGGTCTGGATAGCCGATGATCTCGCTGGCCATCACGATCATACCGGCGCAGGTGCCGAATACCGCCAGCCCTTGGCGGAACCGCTCCTGCACTGCCTCTATCAGGCCGATATCGGCCATCAGCTTGCCCATCACTGTCGATTCACCACCGGGAATGATCAGGCCGGCGAGGCCTTCCACCTGCTCCGGTCGTCGCACGGCCTTCGTCTCCACGCCCAGCCGCCACAAAGCCTGTATATGGGAGCTGTAAGCACCCTGCAGCGCCAATACGCCTATTTTCAACTCGCTCACTTTACCATTGCCACCCTTCCTCCGGCGGTTGCGGAACGGTCGGTGGTACCTGCTCCACCCATCCAGCCATCTCCCGCCCCAATCCGCCGGAAACGCGGGCAATGATCTCCCGATCGTCAAAATGAGCGGTGGCAGTGACGATCGCCTCCGCCCGACGGGCTGGGTCAGCTGAGCAGAAAATGCCCGACCCGACCAGCACACAATCGGCACCTAGCCGCCGCAGCAAAGCGGCATCAGCCGGCGAAACCACTCCCCCAGCCCCGATGATCACCACCGGCAGTCGGCCACGAACAGCCACATCCTGTAATAACCGATCGGCGACACCCATCTCCAAAGCGACTGTGGGCAGCTCTGTCCGGTCGTATTGTTGCAGGCTGTGGATTTCCTCTGCAATCTGGCGCAGCGTCTGTGCTGCCAGGCCTACGTTGCCACAGCCATACCCGACGCCGACGCTGCTGCGGATAATCGCCGCGCCCTCTTCCATGCGCAGAAGGGCAGACGCTAAATCCTCCGCGCCACAGATGAAGGGTGTCCGCCAAGTTGCCTTGTGGATCGGCCTTACCTCGTCAACCGGGGTGAGCATCTCGCTTTCGTCTATGTAGTCCACGCCTAGTTCGGTCAAGATTTCGGCTTCCACCACATGTCCGATGCGGCACGAAGCCATCACCGGGATGCTCACAGCCGATTTCACGCTGGCAATCAGCGCCGGGTCAGCCATGCGGGCCACGCTTCCGGTCAGTCGCAAATCGACCGCCAAGCTCTGCACCACCATCACCCCGCTGGCACCAGCTGCTTCCGCCAGCTTCGCCTGTTCCGGGTTAGTGACCGCGATGATCACTCCTCCCACCAGCATCTCCGCTAAGCTGGTGGTCAAGCGGTATCCTTGTTTGTCCACTAGATCGCCCCCTAAAAGATCGTGATCAGTTGCATTATTCATCGCACCCGCTCCCCGAGCGCCGTCAGTGCGGCTACTTGTTCGGCCGTGAGCGCCCGTGGCTGTCCCAGCTGTCGACTGAGAGTCAACACTCGGGCATAGAACTCCAGCGATTCCATGCGAAAATAGGCGCTGGTCAGATCCTGGCCATAGGTCAGGGCTCCGTGATTGGAGAGCAAAATGGCGTCGTGGCCGGCCAAGTAAGGAGCGATCGCATCCGCCACTGCAGCTGTAGAAGGTGTGGCGTAAGGGGCTAGCGCTACCGGCCCCACAGTAACCACTGCCTCGGCGATGATCGGTTTGTCCAGCGCCTGCCCGGTGATCGCATAGGCGGTTGCATATGGCGGATGCGCGTGCACCACAGCCTGTACATCAGGCCGCTCGGCGTACACCCGTAGGTGCATCTTCAGTTCAGAAGATGGCAGCCTATCTCCGGCAAGCACTTCTCCCTCGAGGTTCACCTCCACCAGCATCTCTGGCCTGAGACTACCTTTACTCACTCCGGTAGGGGTGGTGAGCACGCGATTCTCCGCGACGCGCACGGAAATATTGCCGGCGTTGGCTGCGGCGAAACCACTTTGGTAGAGGCGGTGTCCCACTTCGCAAATCTGCTGTCTGATTTCCTCTTGGCTCAAGACCTGATCGTCCCCTTTCTCTCTAGTGGCATCGATAGCGGCGGCAGGAATCATCCCATGCGGGCACGAATAGCCTGTGTAGATGAGAAAGACAGACACTCAGCGAGAACATCTACATCAGATACCAGCCGATGGGTGCTGCGTAACTATCACTTTATTCAGAGCGCGGGTGCGGGTGCAAGCACTTGCCGGAAAGAGAGGCTGCCATCTATGAACGACAATCCCGTCCGTTTTGACCGCTATTATACCTACGCCGAGTTGACCGAGTATCTGCAACATTATGCCACCAGCTATCCCCAGTTTGCCACGCTAACGTCCATCGGAAAGAGCCACTGCCAGCGGGACGTCTGGGCGATAACGATCACCAATGCAGAGACCGGCCCTGCCGAGTCCAAGCCAGCCATGTATGTGGATGGCAACATTCATGCCGGAGAAGTCACTGGGTCAGTCGCTTGCGTATACCTGATCGACTATTTACTCACCCGCTATGCCAGCGACCCGATCGTGCGTCGGCTGCTGGATCAGCGCACCTTCTATATTCTACCACGGGTCAACCCGGATGGGGCAGAACTCTATCTCACTTCTCCCACCATGTTGCGCAGCAGCGTACGTAGCTATCCTGACTGGCGTCAGCATCAGGACCCGGCGGGACTGCATGCGGAGGATGTGAACGGTGACGGGGAAATCCTATTGATGCGGGTCCGGGACGATGCCCATGGCGCTTGGAAAGTGGACGACCGGGATGATCGCATGATGGTCGAACGCTCGCCTTGGGATCTAGAGGGCCCCTGCTATCATCTGTTCAGCGAAGGCATGCTGCGAGATGAGTTTGGTCAGCCGATGCAAGCGGTAACCAGACCCTTTGCTGCTCAGCCGACGAAATACGGACTAGATCTCAACCGCAACTTCCCAGCCGGATATAATGCTCTCACCCCGGGGGCGGGCCCCTATCCCCTGTCAGAACCAGAGACTAAGAACCTGGTGGAGTTCATCAGTCAACGTCCGAATATCGCTGGGGTGTTGCTCTACCACACCACCGGCGGAGTGTTGTTCCGCCCCCACAGCACTATGCCTGATCAGAAGTTCCCTGGCGACGACGCCGCCATGTATGAGCAGGTAGGCAAGCTAGGCACCGATGTCACCGGCTATCCGGTGGTCTGCTGCTATGGCGATATTTGGTCCGGCGTGTTGGACGATTGGTGCTACGAGCAGCTCGGTTTGTACGCCTTTACCGTAGAGCTCTGGGACCTGGTAGGGCGGGCAGCACCGGAGATGAAGACCACTTCGGTCCGCAGCCTCACACCGGAGCAGCGACGAGAGCTGGAGTTCAAGCTGCTGCAATGGAACGACCGCGAGTTGGCTGGTCAAGGTTTCGTCCGTTGGCATTCCTTTGATCATCCGCAGTTTGGCCCCGTGGAGATCGGTGGCTGGCTGGCCAAGGGGTGCCGCCAGAATCCTCCAGCATCGCTTCTGCAGCCGGAATGCCACAAAGTAACGCAGTTTGTGCTTGGCTACGCCCTGGCTTTGCCAGAGGTGCATATCGAGCAGGTGGACGTGGAATCCCTAGGTGATGGTGTCTATGCCATTTCAGCACTGCTGGCCAACCGGGGATACCTCCCCACCAACATCAGCCAGATGGCGATGAAGCAACGAGCGGTCCGTCCCGATGCCGTCACGCTGCAACTGCCCGACGGGGCCTCTTTGATCAATTGTACAGCCGAACAAGAGCTAGGCTTCTTGCAGGGATACGCGGCGTCTCAGAAGGTGCGCTTCTATAGCGTCCAGCCGCCGGCCAAGACGATGGACCGAGCAAATTGGACTGTGCGCATTCCTGAGGACGCCAGCGATGCAACGTTGACGTTGACCCTCCGCTCCCAACGGGGAGGAACCGTCTCCCGGGCAGTGACACTAAGTTGATCGAACGTACTGCCAGGTATAACCTGTCTGAGTGATACACGGTACCCGTCCCGCTGGCACATACCGCAGGTTTGTGCTAGGCAGCCAAGAAAAGTCGCCTTGCCTTAGCGAGGACTTCTGATAGAATTAGATTGTGACTCGGTTCGTCACACTAGACCCCCAGGATCAGAGGGAAGCCCCGGCAATCGCCGCGGCTTCCCTTGTCACTCTTTATTCAGGTGTCTGCGATGGAGCAGGTAGCCAACTAGGCCGAGCAGGATTGTACCGCCGACCATCGTCAACACAGCAGTGTCGCTAGGCAGATAGGAGAAGTCTTCTTCACCTAGAACCAGTGGGACCACCCCCAACTCCTCTTGATCCAGTTGATAGACCAGCTCCCCCACCACGCTGCCCGGATGAGTATGGGAATTGATGATCAGGTTTTCGCCCCGAACGGTGACAGCCGATGGATCGAACACCAACCGGGTGGTGATTCTCTCCTCGTCTGCGTTGGCGATGAAAGCCTGCCTTTCCTCTTGGCTGAGCAAGGTAGCATGGGCATAGAAACCCGGCAATCTGGCCGCTAGCAGTGCGGCTGCCTGAGGCTCGCCGGGGCTGCAGAGCAGCAGGAACTGGTAGCTTTCTAGTCCGTAGTACAACAGCGCACGAGAATCCTCCCAGCGGCCCGCTTGGTCGCTGTTCAGCACGATGGCCAGCAGGTCCAGCTGATTGGCACTGGCAGCTGATGCCAGACTGGGGCCTGCCTTGACGGTAGTGCCGGTTTTTAAGCCGACCGCCTGCGGGAGGTATAACGGGTCATCAGGATTGATCAAGCGATTGGTATTCAGGTAGCTGCGGGATATCCATCTCCCCCGGCTAACGTAACTCACCGTGATCTGTGTTCGGCCGACCACCTGCCGCAAAAACTCCTGCCTGAGCACCTGCTCGGCGATGATTGCCAAGTCCCTAGCCGTGCTGTAATGCTCTGGATCGTGATAGCCATCGGGGTTGACAAAACTACTGTGGCTGACCCCTAGCTCCGCAGCAGTCTGATTCATCAGGTCGCTAAAGGTTTGTACTGCTTGGCTGACAGGCAGTCTGGGATCACCGACATAAGCCCTGGCTGCATGTACAGCCATTACGTAGGCGGCATCATTTCCGGATGGCAGCAACATGGCATAGAACAGGTTGCGCAAGCTGATGCGGTCATCAATCCGCAGGCCAGCCCGGCTGCTATCTGGTTTCACCCACCACAGCTCTTGACCTACCACCACCGTTTGCTCCAGATCCCCGCCGTGCTCCAGCACCACCAGCGCCGTCAACAGTTTGGTCAAGCTGGCCGGAAACATCGGTTGCTCCGCAGACTTGCTATAGAGCACTTCCCCGCTATTCAGTTCTAGCAGGAATGCGGCTTCGGCTTTGATCTCCGGAGGCTGGGCTGCGGGAGCCGCTACCAGCACCCTGGGGCAGACTGCGCTTAAGCCCACCTGGATCAGCAGAGCGAAAACCAAGATTCGCTCTGCTATTCGTCGTCTAAGCATCCTTCAACATCCCTTCGGAACTTCATCATAGCTGCAAGGTGGGACGGTGGGGATAGGCCCTCTATTCCATTCCGCCATGGCGGAAAGAACACAGTAGGGCCAGCCCCCAGTCCCGCCAGGATGCTCCTTGTACCCTGCCATTCCAAGCGCCAGCGGCGATCCCCTTCCCTGTCATTTCGAGTGTCAGCGAGAAATCTAGAGCCAAGCAGAGCAAGGCGAGACAAGAGGCGAGCGGTGGATCGGGAGCTATTTCGCAACCACAATATTTACCAAGCGGTTCTTGATTACCACTACCTTCTTGATCACGCGATCGACCAGATAAGGCTGGATCTTCTCTGCCGCCAAAGCGATCTGCTGGATTTCCTCTTGGCTACTGTCCGAGCTGACCTCGATCTTGTCTCGTACCCGACCATTCACCTGCACAGCCAGCTCCAACACGTCCTGAATTAGTGCCTGCGGATCGAAAGTCGGCCACGTCTGGTCAAACACCGAATATTCGTTGCCCAAGAGCGACCACATCTCTTCCGAGAAGTGGGGCGCGAAAGGTGCCATCAACAGCACCAGGTCATTCACCACCTCGTTCACGAAAGCCAGGTTCTTATCGGCCTGTTCGTTGTCGTAGCGATAGAGAGCGTTGGTCAACTCCATCAGCCGGGAGATAGCGGTGTTGAACTGGAATTTGCCTGCATCCTCGGTAATCCCGCGGATCGCAAAATGTCGCACATAGTTCACGTCCTGCTCTGGTTTGCCGATGCGACTGTGGCCTTGGCCACTCCCCCTCAGTTCCAACGTGCGGTGGATCAGGCGTTCCACCCGATCCACAAAGCGCGCGATCGCCTTGATGCCGTCGTCGCTCCAGGGACCGCCCTCGATATAGTTAAAACCGAACTGTAGATACATTCGGAAGACATCAGCGCCGTTTTCCTGAATGTATCCGTCGGGGGAGATCACGTTACCCCGGGATTTGCTCATGCGATTGCCATCCGGGCCGAGGATGATCCCTTGATGCACCAAATTGGTGAATGGCTCCCCGAAATTGATCTGCCCCAGATCCCGCAGCGCTTTGGTGATGAAACGCGCATAGAGCAGATGCATGCAGGCATGCTCTGGCCCACCGACGTACATGTCCACCGGCAGCATCTGATCGATCC
>CAYVCY010000018.1:0-22624 GCA_964450265.1 uncultured Clostridia bacterium | reverse complement strand
GGGGTGAGCCACGGGGACGGTTCCGATGGCTCACTTCGCCTTCCGAAGGATACAAGGTACACGTCCCGCTGTATCATTCTGCTATTTGATGATGGTCACTTGCTGGCCGTTTTTCAACATGGCGGCGTTGGCTTCGTCAGTGTCGATATGCATCTCCAAAGCGAAATCGTCCCGCACGCGCACAATCACGTTCTCCAACACCAACGCGCGGTCGCCATCGATGCGCACGCTGACCATGTCCTTATCCTTCAGACCAAAGGCTTCAGCATCGCTGGTGTGCATGTGAATGTGCCGCCAGGCCAGGATAGCCCCGTCCTGTATCTCCACTTGGCCGGCCGGCCCGACGATGGTCAGCGGAGCAGAGCCGGCCAGGTCGCCCGACTCGCGCACTGGAGGCTTGATGCCCAGCCGATAGGCGTCAGTCATCGAGACCTCCACCTGGGTGCGGGAGCGAACCGGACCGAGCACGCGCACCTTGTCAATGCTGCCCTTGGGGCCGACGATGGTCACCACTTCGTCTGCCGCATACTGGCCGGGCTGACCCAGCTCTTTGAGCGGAGTGAGCTGGTGCCCGGTGCCAAATAAAGTCTCCAAGTCAGCTTGCGAGAGATGCAGATGCCGATTGGAGACACCAACTACAACTGGTTTCATGAATACCCCTCCCAGTCCCGAAACTTGCACTGAATATGATAGCGATATGTCCACCAGAACCCCTGGTGGGAAAGAAAGCGATAGCTGCATCTGCAACTATCGCTTTGTGTTCACTAACGAGGAACTAGCCTAATACGCTGATCAGGACGCCTGCAGCGACGGCTGATCCAATCACCCCGGCCACGTTCGGTCCCATAGCATGCATCAGCAGGTAATTGCTCGGATTGGCCTTGCGACCTTCAGCCTGCGATACGCGGGCGGCCATCGGCACGGCGGAGACACCGGCCGAACCGATCAGTGGGTTCACCTTGCCGCCGGACAGCTTATACATCACCTTGCCCAGCAACACACCGGCGGCGGTGCCGAAGGAGAAGGCGGCCAAGCCCAAGCCAATGATGTACAGTGTCTGTGGCGTAAGGAAGTTGGCACCTTTGGCAGTGGCACCGACGGTAGTGCCGAGGAAGATGACGATGATGTTCATCAGCTCGTGCTGAGCCGTCTTGGACAGACGGTCAACGACACCGCTTTCCCGGAGCAAATTGCCAAGCATTAACATGCCGACTAGAGGTATTGCCGCCGGCAGCAGCAAACCTACCGCCAAGGTAACCAGAATACAGAAAACGACCTTTTCTGCCTTGGACACCGGACGCAGCTGCTCCATCACCGTCTCCCGCTCCTCCTTGGTGGTCAACGCCCGCATAATTGGGGGCTGGATGATCGGCACCAAGGCCATATAGGAGTAAGCGGCGATAGCGATAGAAGCCAACAGATGCGGGGCCAGTCGAATGGCTGTAAAGATGGCCGTCGGGCCATCGGCTCCTCCGATAATGCCGATCGCGCCAGACTCCTGGGGGGTGAAGCCAAAGATGGTAGCAGCAGCCAGAAAGGTGGCAAAGATGCCAAACTGAGCGGCTGCTCCCAGCCAGAAGGTCTTAGGGTTGGCGATCAACGGACCGAAGTCGGTCATGGCACCTACGCCGAGAAAGATCAGCGGTGGATAGATGCCCAGCTTCACTCCCTGATAGAGAAAGTAGAACAGGCCACCAGTAGAGGGAGTAAAAGCGGCAAATTGCGCCAGATCAGTGCTGTTCAGCACGTTCATCTGCCCCAGGGCTGATGCCAGTGCATCCAGAGCTAACGGTCCTTTGGCCATGACGGCGTTCAGCGTGCCGGCATCTACAATCCCGGAATTGAACAGCACCTGCAACAGCATGCCCAGACCTTCGCTGCCAGCATCGTGAATCTGGGTGATCACGTTGCTCTCCAGCAATCCCTTTTGACCGAGCACCTGCAACAGCCCGTCCAAACGGGTTGTGGGGCCATCCATCAGACCGCCCAGGGGCAGGTTAGCCAGCAGCATGCCAAAGGCAATCGGGATCAGCAGCAGTGGCTCATACCCTTTGACGATAGCCAGATATAGCAAGAAACAAGCGACAGCCAGCATGATCAGGCTTTGGATGGTCATGTTGGCAAAGCCTGTGGAATACCAGAGTTCTATCAGAGTCTCTATGATCAATGTCAGGTCCTCCCCTCGAACTCTTAGCCGATGGTTAAGAGCACATCCCCCGGATTGACGGCTGCACCCTTAGCCACGTTGATCGACTTAACCGTTCCAGCCGCAGGAGCAGAGATTTCGTTCTCCATCTTCATGGCCTCCAAAATCAACACGGTGTCGCCAGCGTTGACCTGGTCGCCTTCCTTCACCTTGATGTCCAGGATGGTTCCCGGCATCGGAGCAGTGACACTGCCGGCACCGGCAGGAACCGCTTTAGCGGGTGCTGGAGCTGCTGCCTTGGCAGGAGCTGCCGGGGCTGCCTTCGGTTGTGGTCTGGAGACAGCGGGAGCTGCCGGAGCAGGAGCTGCCGGGGCTGCGGTCGGACGACGCACTACCGGAGCGTCTCCTCCCAAATCTTCTACTTCCACCTCATAGGACTCACCGTTCACGGTGATACGGAATTTTTTGGACATGTTGTCTTAACCCCTTTCCGCTAGTTTTGGATGCTCTCGCGACGGGCCGCATTGGCCCAAGCGCCCAGAGATGCAGGTGTGCGACGAATGGAGATGATGTTCAAGTTTTCCGGCCCTTGACCGAGATATGCCGCCACTGCCGTCGCGATGACAGCAACTACTGCCAAAGATATGCCACCGTCATCGTTGGCAGCTGCCGACTCGACAACGCTGGCTTTGGACTCAGCGACCGCCGAAGCCTGCTCGGGCTCAGTCGCCGGCTTACTTGCTTTAGTCTTTCCCCCACCGGTAAGCGACGGGAGGGCATACATGAGCAAAGACAGGGCGATCAGAGCACCAAATACGACAACCATGCCGATGACGGTCAAACGTAAAGCGTCAAGCAATGCCTCCATATTCTTCAGATCTCCCCTTTCTCCCTAGACAGGGAGGTTGCCATGTTTCTTAGCCGGACGGTTCTCCCGCTTGGTGGCGTTTGCCTCCAAAGCGTTGATGATCATCCGCCTGGAATCCCGCGGATCGATCACGTCGTCCACCATACCCCGGGACGCAGCCACGTACGGACTAGCGAACTTGGTGCGGTACTCTTCGATCTTCTCGGCCCTGGTGGCGACTGGGTCATCGGCATTCTTGATGTCGTCGCGAAAGATGATGTTGGCAGCGCCTTCAGCACCCATGACTGCGATTTCGGCCGTCGGCCACGCAAAGACTACATCAGCGCCTAGAGCCTTGCTGCACATAGCCAAGTAAGCGCCGCCGTATGCCTTACGCATGATCAGGCTGATCTTGGGCACAGTGGCCTCGGAGTAGGCGTAGAGCATTTTGGCACCATGCCGGATGATTCCGCCATACTCCTGATTGAGACCAGGCATATAGCCGGGCACATCGATCAGAGTAACCAACGGGATGTTAAACGCATCACAGAAGCGCACGAAACGAGCAGCCTTATCGGATGCATCGATATCCAGCGAACCACCGAGCACCTTTGGCTGATTGGCGACGATACCCACGGCACGGCCGTTCATGCGGGCAAAGCCGACCACCATGTTTTGGGCAAAGCTGGCGTGGACTTCCATGAAGTCGCCATCATCAACGATGCTCTGGATTACCTCGCGCACCTCATAAGCCCGGTTAGGCTCAATCGGAACGATGGATAGCAGGTCATCGTTCTGACGGGCCTGGTCATCGTCGGAATCGGCCCAGGGGGTCTCCTCCAGATTGTTGCTGGGCAGAAAGCTGATCAGGCGACGTACCTGGGCCAGCGTCTGCTCGTCATTGTCAGCATAGAAATGGGCCACGCCGCTCACCTGATTATGGACAGCAGCCCCACCCAATTGCTCCAAAGAGACATCCTCACCGGTAACAGCCTTGATCACTTGCGGCCCGGTGATGAACATCTGGCTGGTGCCTTGGGTCATGAAGATGAAGTCGGTCAGGGCAGGGCTATATACTGCTCCGCCAGCGCAAGGTCCCATGATCACGGACAGCTGAGGGATATAACCGGAAGCCTGCGTGTTGCGGAAAAAGATGTCTCCGTATCCGTTGAGGGCGTCAACCCCCTCCTGAATGCGAGCTCCAGAAGAATCGTTGATGGCCACAAACGGCGCGCCGTTACGCATGGCCATATCCATCACCTTACAGATCTTCTTAGCATGCATTTCACCTAAGGATCCGCCCATAACGGTGAAGTCCTGCGAACTGACATAGATCAACTTGCCATCCACAGTGCCGTATCCGACCACTACCCCTTCGCCGGGAGCTTCGCGATCAGCCATTCCAAAATCGACGCCGCGATGCTTGACGAACATGTCCACTTCCACAAAGCTGTTCTCATCCAAGAGAACCTCAATGCGTTCGCGAGCAGTCATCTTGCCCTTAGATCTCTGAGCTTCCAGGCGTTTTTCGCCTCCGCCCAAAGCAACTCGCTTTCTCTCATTGACCAATTGCTCAATTTTCTTGTCCATGGATATGCAGCCTACCTCCTTTTGCCTTGACTCTTAGTGTGGGTACTCACACAACTCAATCAGGACTCCCAGGCCAGCCTTGGGATGAATGAACGCCACGCTGGTGCCATGGGCACCCGGCCTCGGCGTTTCATCGATCAGGCGCACGCCTTTGGCCTTCAAGTCAGCCAGCGCAGCCTCGATATCCTCCACCTCATACGCGATATGGTGGATACCTTCGCCTCGCTTCTCAATTGCTTTCGCAATTGGGCCATCCGGATCGGTGGACTGCAGCAACTCTATGGTGGTGTCACCCACCGGAAGAAAGGCGGTCTTCACCTTCTGTGAAGGAACCTCCTCTTCGCCAGAGCTCTCCAGGCCGAGCACATCGGCATAGAATCTCAATGCTGCTTCCAGATCCTTCACTGCTACTCCCAGATGCGCGATCTTCTTAATCAACAGTCTCCCCTCCTTTCCAGCGTTGTCGGTCAACCTAACAATCCCCGGAAAAAATCTTGCCACAGCTGCTCGCTGATTTGATAAAGTGATGCCTGTCCAGAGGCGATGGCTGACGCCAAGGAATGCAAGTCCTGCTGGCTGATCTGCTGCCTGAGTTCATCCAGCATCCGCAGCCTGAGCAGCTCTGTCAGTTCTCGTTCTGTGCGCTTCACTCTTCTCTTCATTAGCTCGCCGCTGTCCTGCAAGTAGCGCTGATGATCGGCTAGTGCGTCGGCCAATCCGTCCACCCCTTGGGCAGAAGTAGCCACGGTCTTGATCACCGGCACCTTCCAACCAGCGTCGCGCTGCAGCTTGAGCATGTTCAGCAATTCCCGCTCTGTGCGATCGGCACCTTCGCGGTCAGCCTTGTTGACCACAAACAGGTCGGCTATTTCCAGAATGCCTGCCTTCATCGCCTGAATATCATCACCGAGTCCGGGTACTGAAACCACAATCACACTGTCCACCACGGAAATGACGTCTGTCTCCGCCTGTCCGGTGCCGACAGTCTCCACAATAATGATCTCCTTACCAAAGGCATCCAGCAGCTTGATTGCGTCTCCAGTCGCCCTGGCCAAGCCGCCCATACTGCCCCGGGAACTCATGCTGCGCACGAACACGTTCCGATTGGCCGTCAGGTCGGGCAACCGCAGGCGATCGCCCAAAATGGCACCGCCACTGAAGGGACTGGAGGGGTCCACCAGCAACAATCCCAAGGAGAATCCCCGCGCCAGCAGCTCCTGAGCTAAGCTACCGGTGAGGGTGCTCTTGCCAGCACCGGGAGGACCGGTGATCCCGATCACATGAGCCCTTCCTAAGCGCCCACTGACAGCCGTGAGCAAAGCGCGGGCCGCTTTGGGGTCATTCTCTGCCAGAGAGATCGCCCTGGCTAAGGCGCGGGTATCTCCGCTCAGGAAGCCGGAGCAATCCTTGACGTCACTACTGTTGCACATTTTCCTTGAGGAAGGCAATGACAGCCTCGGTAGACGCACCAGGGGTAAAGATCTCCTTGATGCCCTTATTCTTCAGCTCTGGAATATCAACATCGGGGATTACTCCTCCGCCAAAGACCATGATGTCCTCCGCCTGCTCTGCCGCGAGCAGTTCCACTACGCGGGGGAAGAGGTGGTTGTGGGCGCCTGACAGACAGCTGAGACCGACTGCATCCACGTCTTCCTGTAAAGCGGCGGCTACAATCTGCTCCGGTGTCTGCCGTAGTCCGGTATAGACTACCTCCATGCCAGCATCCCGCAAAGCGCGAGCGATTACCTTCGCCCCGCGATCGTGTCCATCCAGGCCAGGCTTAGCGATCAACACTCTAATCTTCTTTTCCATCGTCGACCCCCCTTAAACCAGGTCCTGAGCAACGTACTCGCCAAAGACGTTGCGCAAGCAGCCGCAGATCTCGCCGAGTGTCGCATAGGATTTTACCGCTTTAAAGATCAGCGGCATCAGATTGTCGTTGCCGGAAGCAGCCTGCTCCAGCTCTGCCAACACATTCGCCACAGCCAAATTGTCCCGACGGGCCTTCAGTTCCTGCAGTTTCTTCTCCTGCAGCTCGCCGACTGACGGATCAACCTGCAGCAATCCGGCTGGTGGCGCCTCGTCAATCTGGAATCTGTTCACGCCAACTACGATGCGTTTCTTCTCTTCCACCTGCCGCTGGTAATCGTAGGCGCTATCCTGGATCTCCCGTTGCATATAGCCGCTCTCGATGGACTTAACTGCCCCGCCCATCTGGTCGATGCGCTCGATATACCGAGATGCCAGTTGCTCGATCTGATTGGTCAGCGACTCTACGTAATAGCTGCCGGCCAGAGGATCGATGGTGTCTGCAACCCCGCTTTCATGGGCGATGATCTGCTGAGTGCGCAATGCGATGCGGACCGAATCCTCAGTAGGCAAAGCCAGGGCCTCGTCACGGGAATTGGTATGCAAGGATTGGGTGCCTCCCAACACAGCGGCCAGAGCTTGCATCGCCACCCGGACTATATTGTTGTCCGGTTGCTGGGCAGTCAGCGTGGAGCCGGCGGTCTGGGTGTGGAAACGCAGCATCCAAGATTTCTCTTTCTTGGCACCGAAGCGCTCCCGCATAATCTTAGCCCACAAGCGACGGGCTGCGCGGAATTTGGCTGCCTCTTCAAAGAAGTCCATGTGAGAATTGAAGAAGAAAGACAGCCTGGGGGCAAAGTCATCCACGTCCAAGCCAGCATCAATAGCTGCCTGCACATAGGCGATGCCGTTGCTCAAAGTGAAGGCCACTTCCTGGGCTGCGGTCGAACCGGCTTCCCGAATGTGGTAACCGCTGATACTGATTGTATTCCAATCGGGCACATTATCCGAACAGAACTCAAAGATGTTGGTGATCAACCGCATTGATGGTGCCGGCGGGAAAATGTAGGTGCCCCGGGCCACATACTCTTTGAGGATGTCGTTTTGAATAGTGCCGCTGAGCTTGCCAAGTGGCACCCCTTGCTTCTCCGCTACGCCCATGTACATGGCTAACAGCACTGCAGCAGGTGCATTGATGGTCATTGACGTGCTCACCTTGTCCAAGGGAATACCGTCGAAGAGGATTTCCATATCCGCTAGAGAGTCGATGGCCACGCCCACCTTGCCTACCTCACCGGCTGACAACTGATGGTCTGAGTCGTATCCGATCTGGGTGGGCAGGTCAAAGGCTACCGACAATCCGGTCTGACCTTGCGCTAGCAAGTACTTGTAGCGCTGGTTGGATTCTTCTGCCGAGGCAAAGCCGGCATATTGGCGCATGGTCCAATAGCGACCGCGATACATGGTCGGCTGTACCCCACGGGTATAGGGATATTGTCCCGGGAAACTGAGGTCCCGAAGGTAATCCAGTTCAGCTACATCTACTGGAGAATAAGCCCTTTCCAGGGTTACTCCCGATGAGTTGACAAATTCGGGCTTTAGCTCTGGGAAGCGCTTAACAACCGGCTGCACTTTCTTGGCTTCCCATTGCTCCTTAGCTTCCTGCACTGGCTGCAATTCGTCTTGCTTGTACACTGTCACCACGCTCCTCTTTCCTGTTTCGTTCGCGAGCGATCAGTTTGGTAAACTCACCAGCAATGACTGACATTATAAATACTAACAGTATTCTTCACTATCCGCCAATAGGATATTTGGACTGCATAGCATTGCTATTCCATTATCGACCTCAGAGCAGGTCGTGCTCTGGTTCTTGTGCATTGTATACCGGCGAGTCTGTCAATTAGCCCCCCCCGGTCAAGGCCGGGGAGGGCCAGTTAATTTGTAACGAACTAGACCCAGCCGCGAAGCTTCATAGCTTCAGCTACACGGGCAATGGCCACCACATAGGCAGCATCACGCAGGTCGATATTCTTTTCTTCACTCATCTTGAAGACTGCATCCACGGCATTGACCATGATGCGCTCCAGGCGAGAATTGACCTCTTCCAGGCTCCAGTAGAAGTTCTGCAGGTTCTGCACCCACTCGAAGTAGGAAACAGTCACGCCGCCAGCATTGGCGATTATGTCAGGCATAACGGTGATGCCACGGGCGGTGATCTTCTTAGAAGCAGAACGGGTAACCGGACCGTTAGCGCCTTCGACGACCATGCGGGCTTTAACCAGGTGCTGATTCTCATCAGTAATCTGGTTTTCCAAAGCGGCCGGAATGAGGAAGTCTACTTCGAGAGCAAACATCTCGTCGCGGGTGATCTCCTTGGTGCTGCCAGGGAAGCCCTTGACGCCGCCGTTCTTTTGTACCCAACTCTGAATCTCGATGGCGTCCATGCCGTCAGCATTGTAGATGCCGCCGGTGTGATCCTGAACTGCCACTACCTTGGCGCCGAGCAGAGTCTGCATGTAGACGCCGCTCCAGCCGCCGACGTTGCCGTAACCCTGGATAGCCACGGTTGCGCCCTTGGTCTCGATACCAACGCGCTGGGCAGCTTCACGCAAAGTGAGGACAACACCGCGGCCGGTTGCCTCGGTGCGACCCAAGGAACCACCGATAGAAATCGGTTTGCCGGTGATTACGCCAGGCATGTTATAGCCCTTAACCTGGCTAATCTCGTCATACAACCAGGCCATGATCTGGGCGTTAGTGCCGACGTCGCCAGCCGGGATGTCACGATCGTCGCCGAGGAAACTGGCCAAGGCGCGGGCCAAGCCGCGGGTAAGGCGTTCTTTTTCGCCCAGGGACAACTTACTGGGATCGACAGCGACGCCACCCTTGCCACCGCCGTAAGGAATACCGACTGCAGAACACTTAAAGGTCATCCACATGGAGAGGGTCTTGACCTCGTCAAGATCCACCGCCGGATGATAGCGCAAGCCACCCTTAGCTGGCCCGATCACATCGTTGTGCTGAGAACGATAAGCGCTAAAAGTCTTGACTGAGCCATCGTCCATACGTACAGGGATAGAAACATCCATGGTGCGAAGTGGCTGCCTCAAAATCTGGTAGTAGCTGTCGTTCAGACCCAGGATGTCACAGGCATCCTTAATCTGCGCCTGCACTTGCAGGAAAGTTTCCTTGCTGTTAGACATTGGTTTTCCTCCCTTTTACCTATGATGGTTATCTATTTCCATCGACAGCAGCCGCTGCCAATTGAAATCCAAGGGATAATGCCTGTCGGTTCAAGTCCTCGGTTCCACGCGGAACGCGGTTCAGCACCGCCTGTTCTAGTGATTCAGCCTTCACCACCTGAGTGACACCGACCAGAACACCGAGGGCGATAATGTTAGCGACGATGGAACGCTTAAGAGTTTCGGTTGCCGAGCGCAAGATCGGAGCGGTGATTACCTGCACTCCAGCGAGCGCTTGATCGTCGAGCGGGATTGAATCATCGGCCACTAAAATGGCGCCGGATTCCAAGTCCTGCCCATACTTGGCATAGGCTTCCGGCGTCAAGGCCATCATGATCTCCGGTTTGGTCACCTTGGGATAATCGATGTTCTCATAGCTGATGACCACTTCAGAGCGGCTGGCGCCGCCGCGAGCTTCCGGACCATAACTTTGGGACTGCACAGCATTCTTGCCTTCCAATAAAGCTGCCTCCGCCAAGATGATACCAGCTAATAGAATGCCTTGTCCACCACTACCGCTTAAACGGATCTCTTTTCTATTATTCACGCCCATTACTCCTTCCCCTGCAAGCGAGTGATCAGCTTCTGATACTCTGCCGTGTACTCGGGAGCCTGACCGTGATGGATTTCACCAATTATAAACTTATCACTCATTTGCTCCGGAGACAACTTAGCCGCTGCAGCTTTTGTGACAGCATGCTCCTTTTGCCAGTTGAGCATGTCGACGGGAGTACCGAGTTTGTTCTTACGTCCGAAATAGGTGGGACATTCGGAGATAGCTTCCACCACCGAGAAACCTTTATTCTCAATCGCTTTGCCGATCAAGTTTGCCAGCATGGCGGCGTGATAGGCGGTGGCGCGACCGACATAGGTAGCACCAGCGACCTTGGCCAGCTCGCAAACATCGAAGTTGCGATCGATATTGCCATAAGGAGCAGTAGTGGCGAGGCTACCCTGAGGGGTAGTCGGAGAATACTGTCCGGACGTCATACCATAGATGTTGTTGTTGAACACCACCGTAGTGATATCGATGTTGCGGCGGCAGGCGTGGATAAAGTGGTTGCCACCGATAGCCAAAGAATCTCCATCGCCGGTGAGCACGATCACATTCATCTCTGGACGGGCCATCTTCACCCCAGTAGCGAAAGCCAGGGCTCGCCCATGGGTGGTGTGCAAAGTGTCGAAGTCCATGTAACCGGAAGCCCGGGAGGAACAACCGATTCCGGAGACGATAGCCGTCTTGTCCTGATCCAAACCGAGTTTATCGATAGCGGAGATCACTGCGTTCATCACGATGCCGTGTCCACAGCCGGGGCACCAGATGTGAGGCATCATGTCTTGCCTTAGATACTTCTCAGCTAACATCTACTTCACCTCCATCAAGGCCTGCAGCACTGCATCCGGGGCGATCATCTCGCCATTGGCCTGCAAGACGCCGCTGACCGGAACCTGACCGGCAACTGCCCGCTCGACTTCACGGATCAGCTGGCCGAGGTTTTGTTCGGCCACGACCAAATGCTTGAGCTGCTTAGCATAGCCTTTAACCATTTCTTCCGGGAAAGGCCACAAGGTAATCGGGCGAATCAGACCGGCCTTGATACCCTGCTCGCGAGCCAAGCGCACGGCGCGGGTAGCAGAGCGGGCTACTGAACCATAAGCGAAGATAGCGATCTCCGCATCCTCCATCTGGTCGGTCTCCCAAAGTAGGATCTCGTCCAGATGCTGATCGATCTTGTTGTGCAAACGCCGCATGGAATAATCCACTTTGGCCGGAGCGCTGGTAGGATAACCGCGCTCGTCGTGGGTCAACCCAGTCACATGGAAACGATATCCGTCGCCAAAGTTGGGCAACGGTGGGGCCTCATCCGGGCCTGCCTGGTAAGGCAAATACTCAGCCTTGGGGCCGGTGGGCCGCTTGCGATTCACAATCGGAATTTGCGGTTGGTCGGGCAAGACGATCTTCTCCCGCATGTGACCGATGGCCTCGTCCAGAAGCAGGATCACCGGGTTGCGGAACTGCTCGGACAAATTGAACGCCTTGATCGTCAGCTCATAGGCCTCAGGCACCGAGCCGGGACAGAGAGCAATCACCGGATGGTCACCGTGGGTTCCCCAACGGGCCTGCATAACATCCCCTTGACCGGTGGACGTAGGCAGACCGGTGCTGGCGCCGCCTCGCATCACGTTGACCACCACACAGGGCACTTCACAATAGGTAGCAAACCCGAAATTCTCCTGTTTGAGCGAGAAACCAGGGCCGCTGGTAGCGGTCATCGCCTTGGCACCGGCCAAGGAAGCGCCGACTACTGCTGCCATACTGGCAATCTCGTCTTCCATCTGAATGAACTTTCCGCCGCTATGCGGCAGGCGCTCGGACAATAACTCGGCGATCTCCGTAGAAGGAGTGATCGGGTAGCCAGCAAAAAAGCTTACGCCGGCACTGAGCGCACCTTCCACACACGCTTCGTTTCCTTGCAGCAGCTTAACCTGTGAACTCATTCTGTCTTACCCCCTACCTTTACAGCAAAGTCTGGACAGCGCTGCACGCAGAGTAGGCAACCAATGCACTGATCCTCTGCTGTCACCTCTGGTACCTGACCGGCCTTGTAGGTGAAAACCTGCTTCGGACAGAAGGCCGCACAGATGCCACACTTCTTGCACCACTTAGCGTTAATCTTCACGCTATACTTGCCACCGCTCACCGTCAGTCCCTCCCCTTCTGGTTGTACTGGTTTTCTATCTCCATCAGCGCGGACTTAAGCATGCTTATGGAGCCTAAGTCGGGCCGATATACGAACTCGATAATCTCCTTGTCAGCGGGGCAGAGCTCCTCCACCTCGCGCCGGCGACCTGGCGACACCAAGATTACATCGCTCATGGCGATGACCTCCCCCACAACTCCCCGCTCCGCAGAGATGCTGCTCTCCACAGGCAAATAATCGATGCCCGCATCGCGGATGGAATTGACCACTTTCTCCGCGAAGTTAGTGGAGAGGCAGACCAAACCCAGTCGTTTTCCACGGGGTATGCGGGCGATCTTGACGATCGTCTCCAGCTGAGGATCCAAAGCGATCGCTAGCACCTCTGTCTGATCTGGAACCAGCGCCCGTACCTCGTCATAGTGGAAAAAGGTGGTCACAACCAGGTCCACTGAAGACGCAATCTGACGCACGAACTCTCCATTCAGCCGAATCTCACCTAGAACCAAGGGCGTGATGGAAACTCCGGAACCTAGCTCCAACTGGCGAGCAAAATAGTCAACTTGTTCACGATTGCACTCGATGAAAGCGATACGAATTTTGCTCAGCAGCGCCTTCCGCAGCTCAGCCTGCTCGCTGGCCGCCTGCAACACATCGTTGAAATCAAAACCGATCGCTTGCGCTTGATCGAAGGCTTCATCGATGATCTGCTGCAGGCGCTGTATCCGACTTTGATTCAAGCTCTCGGTGGCCTGATCAGAAACGAAGGTGCCTTTGCCCTGTGATGAGACCAATTCACCTTCCGCTTCCAGCTCCCGATAAGCCATGCTGACGGTGTTGCGGCTGACTCCCAGAATTGCGGCCAATTCCCTCTCGGTAGGCAGTTTGAAACCGGCCTGCCAGGCATTGGTCTCAATCTGCTGTCTGATTTGATCTTTCAGTTGGATATACAGTGGGATTCCAGATTTGCGAGAGAGCTCAATGGCCACAGCAACACCCTCCTCTCCAGTATAGTGATCATCAGTGCAATCTCTGGCAGTCATTGTCAGTACACATCTAGGATCATAGGACTAATGGAATAGTCCATCATTCCAATCCTATTGTAGCATATTCGTCAGAGAGCAGCTAGTTCCTGCTGTATACGAAAAAAACTACTGCGAAATTGCAGTAGTTTTCTTGAGTAACGATCCAATTGTGCTTCACAGCCTTTTTCCCCGCTCCGCTCCACCAGGCTGGCACGCCTGGAAGCTGTCTGCCTGGTTAAGGTGGGAGCTCGCTTCGGACGGCGGCAGCAGAACTCGCCGCTCGAATAATGAAAGTGAAGACCTATCCCCAGACCTGGCGGAAAATGCGCAGGTAGTTGCCGCCCAGGATCAAGCGAATATGGTCTTCGCTGTAGCCGCGCTTTACCAAGGCCTCGGTGATCAGCGGCATCTTGGTGGCGTCGGTCAGCTCCTTGGGAGCGGCGCTGATTCCGTCGAAATCAGAACCGAGGCCGACGTGCTCCGGGCCGACCAGTTGCACGATGTGATCGATATGATCGATCAAGTCTTCCAATACTGGTTTACCGTCGGCTTTCACAAAGGGAGCGCAGAAGTTCATGCCCATGACGCCGCCGTTCTTAGCCAGGGCCTTGATTTGCTCGTCGGTGAGGTTGCGACGGTGGTCACAGACAGCTCGGGCATTGGAGTGAGATGCGATAATCGGCTGTTGGCTCAGCTGAATCACATCAAAAAAGCCAGGGTCGGAGAGGTGCGAAACGTCCACCAGGATACCGAGGCGGTTCATCTCGGCGATCACCTTGGCGCCAAATTCGCTCAAGCCGCCTCCGCTGCGGTTGTCACCAGCACCATCGGCGATATCGTTGCGCTCGTTCCAGGTCAGCCCGATGGCCCGCACACCGAGGCGATGCAGGATGCGCAGCACTCCCAAGTCCCCTTCCAACGCCTCACCGCCTTCTATTGCCATCACCGCAGCTACCTTGCCCTGTGCCTTAGCGGCGTCTATGTCTGCTGCCGTCTTGGCCAGCATCATCTGCTCTGGATTTGCTTCCAGCTCGGTGAAGAAGGCGTCGAAGAGCTGCATTGTGCGCTTCAAAGACCGGTCTGGCTTGTAGATAGGCTCTATGTAGGCCGCAAAGAACTGCACATCCACGCCACCCTCCTGCAGGCGGGGTAAATCGATGTGCCCTTCTTCGTGTCGGTCACCGAGACGGTATGGCTCCTGCTGGCGTCCAAACATGCTTCCCCGCCCTGCCACTCGGAGCAGAGTGTCACAATGGGTATCCACCACAATAGCATCCCGATGTAATTGCTTAACTTTATCCTCCATGATTATTCCTCCTCAGTCTCTGGCTGACACCAGTGTATTTCTCACTCTATTCCCCACAATCAGGCCAATTCCTCTTTAGCTGGCCAGCTGATTGGCGCATAGGTCGCTCAGTCCAACAGCTCCGCGTAACGCTTTGGCGGGGCCGTGGCCAAGCCGGTGGCAGGGTTTATGGATAGATAGACCGCGTTAGCCATCACCGGCCCAGAGGCTACTTCAAACCGTACCGGAAGGGCAGTAAGGAATTTTTGCAGTACAGGTTCTATCTGCACGCCTAAGATGGAATCCCGAGGCCCGACCATGCCCACATCGGAAATAAAGGCTGTTCCCTGCGGTAGCAAGCGCTCATCGGCTGTCTGCACATGGGTGTGGGTCCCCAGCACGGCGGCGACGCGACCATCGAGAAAGCGAGCCAGAGCCCCTTTTTCAGAGGTGGCTTCGGCATGCACATCCACCACAATCACATCACCTGGTTTAGCTTCGTCGACCAACAACTGCTGCAAAGTGCGGAATGGACAATCCAGATCTGGCATAAAAGTGCGGCCCAATACATTGATCACCAGCACCCGACGCGGCGGCATACCTACCTCTGCCGTGCAGAAGCCGCGGCCAGGAGTACCTGGAGGGTAATTGGCCGGCCGAATAATCCGACGCTCCTCGGTCAGCAGGTCTAGGGCCTCCCGCTTATCCCAGATATGATTGCCGCTAGTGACCAAGTCCACCCCAGCATGAAATAGTTCGTCGGCCACCTTACGGGTGATGCCTACACCACCGGCCGAGTTTTCCCCGTTGGCGATCACCAGGTCTACCTGGTGCTGCCGCTTGACCCTACCGATCAGTTCGCCGACGGCCCCGCGCCCCGGTCGACCGACTACATCTCCGATAAACAAGATTCCGAGCATCGGCATCCATCCTTCCGTCTCTTGATAGGAGTCGCTATATACTCCAGTTTACCCGAAAACCGAGACGCGGCCCAACACAAAAAAAGGGCAGGCACATTGTGCCTGCTATTTAGCATAGTCCACAGCCCTTGTTTCCCTAATCACAGTCACTTTGATCTGTCCAGGATAATCCAACTCGGCCTCGATACGTTTGGAGATGTCTCGCGCGACTTTGGATGCGGCCAAATCGTCTATCTTATCCGGTTTGACGATGATGCGGATCTCCCGACCGGCCTGAATGGCGTAGGTCTTGTCCACCCCGTCAAAGGATTCGGCGATCTGTTCCAGCTTCTCCAGTCGGCGAATGTAGTTCTCCAAACTTTCGCGACGAGCACCTGGTCGAGCAGCAGATACTGCGTCGGCAGCCTGCACCAGAACAGCTTCGACCGTCTGTGGTTCAATATCGTTATGATGAGCAGCGATGGCATGAATTACAGCCGGCTGCTCGCGGTATCTCTTCGCTAAGTCTGCTCCAATGGTCACGTGGGGGCCTTCCACCTCGTGGTCAATCGCCTTGCCGATATCGTGTAGCAGACCGGCTCTCTTGACCAATTTGACGTCAGCGCCCAGCTCTGCGGCCATGATCCCCGCCAAGTGAGCCACTTCGACAGAATGCTTGAGCACATTCTGACCGTAGCTGGTACGGAAACGCAGCCTGCCGAGGGTCCTCACCAACTCGTTGTTTAGGCCGTGAACTCCCACGTCCAAGGCAGCCTGTTCGCCCTCTTCCCGGATGCGCGCATCAACCTCTTTCTGCGCTTTCTCCACCATCTCCTCGATGCGAGCCGGATGGATGCGTCCATCGGCCACCAATCGTTCCAGAGCCACCCGGGCCACCTCGCGGCGGATGGGATCAAAACCAGAGAGGATAACCGCTTCCGGGGTATCGTCAATGATCAGGTCTATTCCGGTCAGCGTCTCCAAGGTGCGGATATTGCGACCTTCGCGGCCGATGATCCGTCCCTTCATCTCGTCGTTAGGCAGCTCTACCACCGAGACGGTAGTCTCAGCCACATGATCGGCTGCACAGCGCTGAATAGCTAGGGTGATGATCTCGCGAGCCCGCTTATCCGCCTCATCTTTGGCTTCTGTCTCGATTTCCTTGATCAGCTTAGCGGCCTCCTGCTTGATCTCGTCCTCCACATTCTTGAGCAGCATCTGCTTGGCGGCATCAGTGGTCAACCCGGAGACCCGTTCCAACTCAGCCAATTGCTGAGCCACTATCTCCGCGACCCGCTCGCGCTGCCGCTCTAGCTCAGCGTCCTTGCGCTGCATCTGTTCTTCCTTCTTCTCCAGCTGATCCAGCTTGCGGTCGAGGGTCTCATCCTTTTGCACCACCCGGCGCTCCATCCGCTGTACCTCGCTGCGCCGATCCTTCACTTCTTTGTCCAGCTCGGCCCGTAGCCGATGGACCTCTTCCTTTGCTTCCAGCAGAGACTCACGTTTCTTAGCTTCCGCCTGTCTCTTGGCTTCGTCCATAATCCCGCGAGCTTGCTCTTCTGCCACTCCAATTCTCTTCTCCGCAATCTGTTTGCGGTATAAAAAACCAGCAACTCCTGCCAGTGGCAAACCAACCACAATGACAACGATTCCAATAATCTGCGTAGTGTCTATATCTCTCCAACCTCCTTCTATCGGTTTTCAAGGTTCTCGCCTCTGGACGCTTCACGCTTCATCCAGCGCTATATGTGCCGACGTGCATATACCGCGGCTAAAAGTGAGCAAATAGCCCAGTGCAGGTGCCATGTGCCAAATTTGTCCTACAAAATGCCAACTGTTGTCTATTAGTATAGCATAGACAAGCTGCGCTGCAGTAAACCCGCACATGCAAAAAAGGCCGAGAGTCTCTCGGCCTTAAGTAAGAGCTGTTTCCGACATTTAAGGGCCATGGCACGGTGATTGAATAACTCACCTTATCTCTCTCCTAAAGATCTTAACTATTCCAGCCGTCTCTGTCAAGACGAGCCATTAAATCCGCCACCACTTCTTCTGCCAACTGATATTCATAACCCCTCTGCAACAAGTAACGCAACAGACGCTGGCGCAGTTTGGCGACGTCGTCACCGCTGGCAACCGGCGTAAGCCTGCGGGAAACCAGCCGCTTAGCCTGCCGTCTCAACTCCTGCTCATCCAACTCAGCCAGTGCCTGCTCGGAATCTTCCGCAGATATTCCGCGAGAGCGCAGCTCCCACTCCAACTTCCTGGGGCCGTAACCGGACTGGGAGCGGGACTTGACAAAATCAGCCGCGAAGGTGTGGTCATTCAGATAGCCGATCTCCACCAGATAGGCTACCGCGTCGCTGCTCTCGTCGGAAGAATAGCCTCGCCGCTCCAGGCGTTGCTGCAGAGCCTGGACTGAATAGGCTTTCCGCCCCAATAGCCACAGAGCATAGGAGCGAGCAGAGCGGCTGGGTTTACTCGCCCGTTTCCACATCGGAAGCAGCTCCCGGCTGCGCCTGGCCTAGCTGGTAGCGTTCTCTGATTTGAGCCTCTATCTCCTGGGCCATTTCGGGATGTTCCCGCAAATATTGCTTCGCGTTCTCTCGCCCCTGTCCCAGACGTTCGTCGCCATAGGAGTACCAAGCACCGCTCTTGGTAACCACATCCAGATCGGAGCCGATATCCAAAATGCAGCCTTCGCTGGAGATACCCTGCCCGTACATGATATCGAATTCGGCCTGCTTGAACGGCGGGGCGACCTTATTCTTGACCACCTTTACCCGGGTACGGTTACCCACCATGTCACTGCCCTGTTTCAGGGTCTCGGCCCGTCGCACCTCTAAGCGTACAGTGGAGTAGAATTTCAGTGCCCTTCCCCCAGGCGTGGTTTCTGGGTTGCCAAACATAACCCCGATCTTCTCCCGCAGCTGATTGATGAACACGGCTACCGTCTTAGAGCGATTGATCGCCCCTGCCAATTTGCGCAAAGCTTGGGACATCAGTCGCGCCTGCAATCCGACATGAGCGTCACCCATCTCACCCTCGATCTCTGCCCGGGGCACCAGGGCTGCCACCGAATCGACGACCACGATGTCCACCGCTCCGCTGCGCACCAGCGCTTCCGCGATTTCCAAAGCCTGCTCGCCCGTATCCGGTTGCGAGACCAACAGATCGTCTATGTTCACGCCCAGATTTCTGGCATAGGTGGGATCTAGCGCATGCTCCGCGTCGATGAAGGCGGCTATCCCTCCTAGCTTTTGTGCCTCTGCGATCATATGCAAAGCTACCGTCGTCTTACCGGAGGATTCTGGACCGTACACTTCGATGATGCGGCCCCGCGGTATGCCACCTACTCCCAACGCGACATCCAACGACAAGGCTCCTGTAGGGATCACATCCCGCACCAGCCTGGTGGAATCCTCACCTAGGCGCATGATCGCCCCTTTGCCAAACTGTTTCTCTATCTGATGCAAAGCCATGTCCAGCGCTCGCCCTTTATCCATCTTCTAACCCGCCTCCCTATCTAGATCTCCTTACCATAATCATAACACGCGCTCGGGACAAGACCCTAATCGCTAAATAGCTCGGTCAATCGCACATTTGTTCGCCTGAAGCAATTAGCATTATCTGGCCAAACCTAGCTTCCGGATGCAACGGTTTTCGCCATTGCTCCAGCAATAACAAGGGGTTCTAGTCCTCACCCTCGGTCAGCAAGGCCAGACGAGCTAAGTTGAGTGCGTTCTTGGCTGCACGCTCCTGGATGCTCTGGCGATTGCCGGTCAACTGCCAGCGGTCTACCCGAACACCGCGAGGCGTACTGACTGCCGCATAAACGGTGCCGACCGGCTTATCTTCGCTGCCACCGTCCGGCCCGGCGATGCCGGTCACGGCAATGCTCACGTCTGTTCCACTCTGCTGGCAGGCGCCAACCGCCATCTGTTCGGCGCAAGCCGCGCTGACTGCGCCATGCTCAGCCAGCAGATCTGCCACAACCCCCAGCAAATCCTGCTTGGCCTGATTGCTGTAGGTGACGAAGCCGCGATCGAAATAGTCGGAGCTCCCGGGAACAGAGGTGATCATGCTGCCGATCAAGCCGCCGGTGCAGGACTCCGCCACCGCCAATCGATAACCTCTCTGGCGCAGCATCTTTCCTAGCACGAGGGGCAGCGTTTCGTCGTCCTCCCCATAGACCGCCAGCCCTAGTCGTTGGCGAATCTGTTGCTCCACCGGCGCGATAGCCGCCTGGGCCTGATCGTCGCTCTTAGCTTTGGCGGTCAAGCGCACCTCCAGCTCGCCCAGCTTGGCATAGAGCGCGATGGTGGGGTTATCCTGTTGCTCGATCAAGTCACCGATCTGTTCAGCCAAGGCCGATTCGCCCACCCCGATCACCCGCAGGCTATGGGAATGGATCACGCTGGCCCCTGCCAGCTGCACCAACTGTGGACGCACCTGCTCCAGGAACATCGGCTGCATCTCCCGGGGCGGGCCGGGCAACAACACCACCAGCTGGGAGTCCGAAGCGATCGCCAAGCCGGGTGCCGTGCCATTTGGGTTTGGCAACACCCTTGCACCTCGAGGCACCATTGCCTGTCGCTTGTTGTTTTCAGGAATCTTGCGTCCAAAGCGCCGCATGCGGGCGGCAATAGTCTCCCACACCTCTTCGTCGAAGGCCAGTGGCCTATCCATGGCCAGAGCCACAGCATCCCTGGTCAGATCATCGGCTGTCGGCCCCAATCCACCGGTAAGGATGACTATTTCTGCCCGTGCAAGCGACTGGCGCACCGTCTCAGCTAACCGTTCCTGATTGTCTCCCACCACCGTCTGATAGTAGATTCCGATGCCCAGGTTAGCCAGCTGCTGGCTGAGATATTGGGCGTTGGTGTTCACTATCTGACCTAGTAACAACTCCGTACCGACGGCAATAATTTCTGCGTTCAAAACCATACGCCTCCTTTGAAACCATCACCTATTATTCCACGCGCCGTGCCGATTACCTGCACAACAAAATGCAAAAACGGGGACAGGCCCCGTTTTTGCAGTTACAAAGCAAGACCAGCCGCGAGGGGACAGAGGGACGCACTGTCCCCTCAGCCTACAACAACTCGCGCAGCGCATCTCCCTCGATGCGCTCGCACTGGAGCAAGACATCCACTATTTGCTGCAACGTCTCCCGATGCCCTGCAACATAGTCGGTCACTTGTTTCTCAACCGAGCGCAACAGCTCCTGCTGTGCATCGTGCAGTGCCTTGCTGTCCACGATCTCTTCATCGACCACGCCCAACGGCGACATGCCTGCCAACACATATCGACGGGCCAGCTTAATCGCTTCTTGGTAATCACCGCCGGCACCGGTGCTGCGGCTGCCGAGCATCAGCTGTTCAGCGACAGATCCCGCCAGGAGCACCCATAGCTGTCCGCGAATCTGCTCCTCAGTCTGCAGGTAATTGTCATCTCCAGGCGTCTGTCTGACGTATCCCAAGGCATTTCCCCGGGACAGGATGGTCACGTTGGCCACTGAGCCAGGACGAACCCGCTCAGCTGCCAACGCATGTCCCGCTTCGTGATAGGCTACCCGCCGCTGCTCATCTTTCGCCGGACGGCGGTCTGACTTCTCGCCTAACATCACTTTGTCCACGCTGTCCACAAAGTGACGATGGCAGATCTTGTTCAACTGCTCCCGCATGGCTGAGATTGCCGCTTCGTTACACAAGCTTTCCAAGTGGGCTCCGGAAAACCCATAAGCATCGGCGGCGATCTTGTCCAGATCGACGTCCTCAGCCAACGGCTTGTTACGGACATGCAACTTCAGAATCTGCAACCGAGCCTCCCGGTCTGGAAGATCGACCCGTACCAGGCGGTCAAAACGCCCTGGCCGCAGCAATGCCGAATCTAGCAGGTCCGGACGATTGGTGGCACCGATCAACAATACTTTCACATCGGCATCGTTTTGGATGCCGTCCATCTCCACCAGCAATTGGTTCAGCGTCTGTTCGTATTCCATATGCCCCTGGTTTTGTCCCCGCTTAGCGCCGAGCACATCGATCTCGTCAATGAAGATCACCGCTTTGCTCTTCTTCTGCTTGCGGGCGACCACTCGGGCCCGGTCAAATAGCTGCCTCACCCGCTGCGCGCCGACGCCGGCGTACATTTCGATGAATTCACTGCCTGCCGCCGCCAAGAAAGCAGCATCGGTGTAGGCGGCTGCCGCCTTAGCCAACAGCGTCTTTCCTGTCCCAGGCGGGCCGCTGAGCAGAATGCCCTGCAGAGGCCGGATACCAAGGGTTTCCACCACGCTGGCTTGATTGATGAAGTCCAGCGCTTCCAACAGCTCCTGCTTGGCGGTGGCCTGGCCGCCGATGTCGCTGAAGGTGATCGCGTGTCGTTTGGTTTCCGGCTGGATGACCACGCCGGCGTTACTGCCGCCTAAGCCGCCCACCCCCAGACGATTGGCGACGACATACATCAATCCAGCCAACAAGGCGATCGGCAACACATTGACGCGGAGGTAGACCGCAAACGCTAAGATAGCCAAAGTGACGCCAGTCGCTATTTCCCCGCGATGTCTCATCGCCCGCCACCTCCCGGACTGATCACCGGCAGCACCTCTAGCCAGACATGATTTTCATGCTGTAGTTTCAAATATAGGAAGCGCTCGTCCACACCTAGCTGATATGATACCGGTTCAGACCGCATCGATTGCTCCACCCGCTCCCCCATCAAGACGTATTCCTGTCGAACCTGCGCCTCCCGCAGGATCAGTTCCAGCGAGCGGCGAGCGGTGCTGAGCTCCGGGACATCGTCAATAGGCCAGATCACTTCTGCTGTCACCTGATTTTGCCGCAATACCTGCTGCACCTTTGGCGCAGCCACCAAGAAGTCTATACTCTGCTCCACCTGCAACTGAATACGGGGACCATGATCGCCAGGGCGGCCTTCAGGTATTTCCAGGGGCACAAGCTTACCGACGCCCAGTTCAACGTCCTTGTCCAGCTCAAGTATTCCGACGGAAGGGCTCTTTCGCAGGCTGCGCTGGGCAGGCGCCTGGTTGTCAGTGTCCAGACACCTGGCCCGTTTCCAGTAAT
>CAYVCY010000017.1:0-23017 GCA_964450265.1 uncultured Clostridia bacterium | reverse complement strand
AACTTGCCTTGCAGTTCGGTAGGCTGCCGCCTCAGCATCTCCAGCCAGGAAGCGCTCTGCAGCAGGCTCGCAGGGTCGGAAAAGGAGTCAGCAAATCGGCAGAGGTCCTCTGGCGTTGCCGATATTCCCCCTGAACCAAGTAATGAAACCACTTCCAGAGGCATCGCTCTGCCGTTAGGGTCATAGGCCCTGGCCGGGGTTTCCCCGCCATCCAGCCTTCCTACACCCAGGCCGGCATGACCAAGGGCCAGGGGGGCGAAGATGCGTCGGGTCAGGAATTCGCCGTATTCTAGTCCTGAAACCCTCGCCACCACCATTTCCGCCAGAGTAAAGCCATCGTTGCAGTAAGTCGCCAGTTCGCCTGGTCGATGTTTGAGGGTAGAAAGAGAAAGCGCCTGCAACAGCTCCTGGTAGATACCCTCATTATAGGCCCAGCCGAAATTGCCCCAAAAGGTGGAGCCCGGTAGGCCTGATGAGTGGTTGAGCAGCATTCTCACGGTGATCTCCTGATAGCGTTCGTCGGCCATGACGAACCCTGGGAGATATTCGGTCACCGGGGCATCCAACACTATCTTGCCTTCATCTACCAACAGCATGATCGAGGTGGCTGCAAACAGCTTGCTGATCGACCCGATATTGAACACGGTATCACTGTCAGCGGGCATGCCGGCATCTCGATCGGCCATGCCGATTCCCTCAGAGTACACCGTCCTGCCCTGATCCATGATGGCCACTCCGGCGCTGGAGGCAATGCCAGCGGTGATTGCCTTCCATATTTCAGTACGTGCCACGGCCTTGGCGCTCTTGAATGCTGCCTTGATCTCAGGATCGGTATCTTGATCGGCCGCCCAGCGGGCGATGGTAATAACTTTGGTGGAAGCGTCATAGCTTATCTCCCCGCCTAAGGCCTCCACCACGAAGCGCAAAGGCACAAAGGGTAGGCCCGAAGGGCCTAGATCGCAAGGGCAATCCAAGGAGACCCACTCCCCATCCATCAGCGCTTGATGGGTTCCCAAGCCCAAGTAGAGGATCCTGCCATCTTTCTGCAGCGTGATCAGGCGGGATTCCTCACCCCAATCCCATTCCAGTCCCGCCCCGTCAACTAACAGTCCAAGAGGCACCATCACCCGGTTTGCCCCTGGGTTTATGTAAGGCGCCGCGTCCAGAGAATAGGTTTGTCCGTTCACTATGGCCGCAAGGCTGCCCACCTGAAGCAGCGTCGACTCCAGAGGAAGCCCCTGCCCGCTTGCCTCCAGGCGGGCCAAAGCAGCTGTCGGTACTGCGGACTCGGCCAGGGCACACGCAGAATGGACCTGCCCGAACAGCAAGCCACCGCACAGCAGCAAGACAACAGGGAGAAAGATCATTTTTCTGATCACGTGAATGCCTCCTTACTCCGAGAGAAAACATTATCAGCCCAAGTCTTACCTCCATCATGGCACGTGAAAGCTAACAAAACGGCTAACAAAGAAACAACGACAAGCGCTTTACCGATGGCGGATATGCAAGCAAAGCCCCACAAAGCACAGCGAGGGGCCTTAGTCATGCCTGTGTCTCGCTGTTTTCCTGCTACTCCAGCGATGGCGCAGCCGTTTGAACTACAGCTATCGCGTTGCTGTTCCACGGCTAAAACAAGATGGCGGTATGGAGAGACTACCCCCATACCGCCATCTTGTGCCTTCTTAGAACTCCATTTACCGGAGTATCGCTCCAACAGGCCCTGGAGGGCCTTGCCAGGGCGAGCATCGTCGCGAGCCACTTCTTTTACCCCACCGGCTCCACATTCACCGCACAGGGATTCAATATGGAAGCTCTAGATCCCCTTATAATCCAGTGTTTACAAGAACCACATTGCCCCCGTACCGCTTGCCATTGCTTGTCGGTGGCTTCCCACTTGGCGCAACCGAAAGCGATGGTGGTCATCCAGTGCCCCTGGGCATCGGTGTACCCCCCGCTCACCTGCGCCAGCTCCTCTGGGGAAAGCTCCTGCGCTTCCAACTGCTCCTCCGTGAGGACTTGCCTCTTGTCCGTGTTCTCTGTACTCACAATCTTCACCTCCCTCCTACCCCGGCCTGATCAGCAGTTCGGGTCCGAGCTCCATCCCTACTCAGTGGCCCCTTACCATTCAAACTGCTTGGGCCCCGATATCAACCGGCAGCTTTTATATATCTCAAAGTAAGGGTTATTTTCATTTCCAGTGAAGTAATGTTCACAGTTTCGGCATCGTTCTCCCGCGCTATCATCGAAAAACGCCCAGTTGACAAACTTCGTATAGCCGTAGGGGCAACCTCTAACCGGCCAGAAATAGCCCCCTCCCGAGACTCCTACGAGTTGATCGTCTGATAGCATTTCGGTTCCTGCTCCCTTTACCTGCCGCATTTCCTGCAGTTCGTCCGTTGTAAAGACAAAGCCTTTTCCTGCGGCAAAGGAAACAAAATCCTCTGCGGATAACAAATTACTGCCCTCCAGTTCTTTCTTCAGCGCCTCGTTCTTGTTCAACTGATCTAGAAACCTCTTTGCGTCTTCCCTAGGCATGTCAAAGACCTCCTTCTTAGTTCCGAGTCCTGCTCTTTCACTGCCCAATACCTTTCATACGCTGCCTTGCGCCAAATCACTCTTCTTCTGCCCTGGCGAATACCGTGGCGTGTATGTGCACGCTGTCGGCCGGCGCTGTCAGTCTCTGGACGACTGGTTCTAGCAGTAACAACAGATCTTACTCGCATCATGTCATGTGAGAACTAACAAAACGGCTAACAAACAGTGATGATGCGGGAATTGCCTACAGGGTCGAAAGCCATGCTGGCGGCACTAGGTGCTGTATCGAAAATAAAAATTACCCACTGACAAATCACCATCTATCAGTGGGTGCTGGGCTTCTGTTTCGATGAAGGCCAGATTTAAGCCCACCTTCCAAAGGCATGCTAGTCCGAATCTACTGGCCGGCAGTGAACCACATTATTTGTGTCCCAGTGACTCCCTCGCCTTGGCGCCCGTCACTGCTAGACTGGACGGGGAACGGATAATCAGCATGTCGTAAAGAAAATTGAATTGAGTGGGTGCAAAGTTGACCTGGTTTCTCCTCTTGTTATTGAGTCCGTGGTTGTCAAGACCGCAGGCTCGTATTTTGAAAGAAAAGGTGGGAGGATCTATGAACAAAAGACGCAAGCGAGAAAATGAAGATGTTCTGCTTCGGCACAAGATGAATCAGCTTGTCGGTTACTGTAAGCAATGCGGTAAGGAAATTCGAGGGATAGACATCATGCTGGGAGTTAAGGACGGACTATGCTTGGAGTGCCACGCGGAACATGAGCTTGGCCCGGAAGAGGAACGTGACGCACGCTGGGGGCCGGAACCTTCTGATGAAGGGTATGCCGAGTTCAAAAAAAGGAAGGGAACAACTGCGGCGATACATTAGCAGAGGCTCTGGAGATGGCGGAAGATGCAGTAGCAAATTGGCTCTGGGATGCAGAGAACAACAAAGAAAAAATCCCCTCAGCATCCAAAAGTCTATCTGCGGAATACCCGGACATCGTTAGCCTAATCAAAGCGGACACCGATATGTACCGGCGACAGCATGACAGCCGTGCCGTTAAGAAAATTCTAACGATACCAGCTTGGCTATACTTTCAAGCCGAGAATGCAAACGCCCCTTTTTCTCAAAACCTGCAGGAAGGCTTGAAGGCCTATCTCGGCCTTGAAAAGTAGTACTCATTAGACGGAGGTAGCGAGTGCGGTTGCCTCCGTCTTTTTTGCCCTAGTGCCGACACTCACTTCGGTGTCTTCGACTGCCCCAGCTTGCGGCCCTAGCGGGTCGCACGGAGAGTGCGTAGTGACTCAAAAAGAGAGCCGCGCTCCCTTGAGCGCGGCTGCTGCTGTCTTCCTTGTGTGCTATCTGCTGCTACTGTTTTTCGGCTAGGCGAATAGTGATCAGATGGCTGGGATCCCAAGTGACGTTGAATCCCAGATGTTCACTGACGAAGCGCAAAGGAATCATGGTCCGCCCGGGGGACAGTTCCGGCGCAACCAGCGCTCCACTGGCACCAACAATTGGTGTCTTGACGCCATTGATGTACGCGTCAGTGGAACCTATGGTCAGCACCACGGCTTTTTGCTTGTAGGTCATGGTGGCTGTCTTAGTGAGGTCATCCCACTGGAAGCTCACCCCAAAGTCCTCCAACATCCTGACGGGCATCATGGTGTCCCCATTGAGATAGTAGCAAGCAACCATGTCACGATTGAGCCCGGCGATGGTAAATCCAGGGACGCCGACTGTGGTGCTCAGATATTCCTGATTCGGTTTCACCACCACAAAGCTGCTGAACCGATTGACGATGAAGCTCACATGCTGCAGGGTGTACTGAATCCGCTCCTCACCCAATTCATCGACATACGGGGTCTCGAGAATATCGTAGGTGACGTCGTAGATCATCTCCGGAGCACCGTTGCTGTGGATGGCAAAGGTCATCAGCCCAGCAAGGAAAGTCTGACGATCGGCGTCATTCTCAGGCAGATCAGCACCCAGCGCCATCGTGACTTTAGTAGGACCAACGAGATCGGTCTCTACATCCATGGCCTCACCGATGGACTCTGTCCCTGCCGGCAACAGATGGTCAAGAGACTCCGCTGGCTGACGGTCAATGACCACAACCAGATTCTGTTGCTGGGCAGCCAGGGACTCCACCAGTTGCGGTGGGAGAGAGAGTGTGCCGTGCGCCGTAGCAATATTCAGAGTCATGCCAGATGCTGCAGCGAGGACCTCTGTTGAGATGGTTACCTCCACTGCCGGCTGGCGTTCCTCTTCGTCAACTCCGAATTCGCCCACACTGATGTTCACCGCGTCACTGCCCGCTGCCTTGTCTGATAGGATCGACTGAGCAACGCTAGCTGGCGCACTGATCCGCTCCAGCGTTCTGCCGTCATCTAAGGTCGTGCTCTCTGACTCCAGCATCACCTCCGTGACAGAGCCATCAGGAGAGACGATAGTGATTTTGTGCGAACCCTCGGGCGCAGGCGGCGCAGGAGGCGTTGGCGGAAGGGGCGTCCCGCCGCCATCGTCCTGGTGAGCCGCAAAGTTTGCAGAGATAGTGATGTCTCCGCTAGGCACAGTCAGCGTGATCGCTCTACCGTACTTTCCAGCTGCGGCGCCACCCCATGCGCTCAGATAATGACCGCTGCGCGACGTGGCAGTGATCGTCAGCTCGGTGCCAACCGGGATGGTGAAGACCAACTCCGACTCTTCTGCAGTCGCTGTGCTGGTATCGGCCAGGGTGATCGTCTCTTCGCTCGCATTCACATAGGTCACAACTATTGAGCCATTACGGGGAACTGTGACGGTGGCCGTCGGGTGCGCAAATTCAGCGGTAAGCGCAATCTCTTCTACTTCACTCACCGTTAAGCTAATTAATGTGCCCGTCTGGCCATCCAGATCATCTGTCCATTCCTTAAGGAAGTACCCGGCCTCCGGTGTTGCGATGATGCTGAGTTCAGCGCCAACAGCGACTTCGTCACCGCTGCTGACCGTCTGAACCTCTTCATTGTCATTCAGATAAGCAACTTCGATGGCCCCATTGGTGGGTGGTGTAATGTGAACGACCGGTTTGACCGCTCTGATCGTAGCGGCAATATCGTCTCTCACGTTAGCTACGGTGATCACATAGCTGCCATCGTGATTCGCCACCGAGACCACATTCTCAGTGATGCCCTCTGCACTGCTGCTCTCATTCAGGCAGTCCACCCCGGCGATGTTCAATGAGGTGAAGTAGCAACCGGCATTGGCTGCAACGGTGAATGTCACCGTGCCCCTGTCGCGGATCTCGCCGGCGGTGCCCACGTCAGCGGGGGTCTTCAAGCCGGGGATCACGGTGTAATATCCCCCTTGTGTCTGGCTGCCGCTGCTGGGGATGGAGTGCGTCACCAGAGGCTCAAAAGCCACTTGGATGGTCGTGTTCACGGTGACGTTATGCAGGGTGAGGGTCTTGGACAGCTCGCCCTGCACCACCCCGTTAACCGTCCATTGCTGGACCATGTAGCCACCATCCGGCACCGCCGTGATCACCACGTCCATGCCACTCGTGATCTGCACACTGGAGGTGGATAAATTGGCAGTACTCATCAAGCTGGCGTTCAGGTAGCCCACCTGCACTCCGCCGTAATCGAGAGTGCCGTGCGGGTCGTCCTCGGATGCCGCCAGCTCGACCATGGTCGCCGGCGTAAAGGCTGCACTGATCTCGATGTCCTCAGCTACTCCCGTGAGGGTAAGCACGATGCCATTGGCTTGCACCTCAGTACTCAGGTTGCTCGTAAGGATAGTCCAGCCAGCAAAGGCGTTACTGGCATCATGCCGCATCGCGGTCAAAGTGACCGTTCCATGGCGAGGGACTGCCACAACTGTCGCGTTTGGCACGGCTGGAGCGTCGCCCACCTGGGCAGTGACGGAACCATAGCCGGAACCGCTGGTGACGATGCTGATTGTATAAGTAGGAACCGGCACGAACTCCACTATCACCGTCGTGTCTGCCGCCAAATTGTCAATCGTGTAGTCAGTGTTCTCGGTCACAACGGCTGACCCGTTGACGGTCCAAGCTCTCACCTGGTAGCCATCCGCCGGTGAAGCCGTAAAGGCGACCGTACTGCCAGCAGTCACTCTATCCAGTCTGGCTATCTGCGCTGAGCCAAGAGCTGCGCTGACCTCGCCATTCGCACCTTCAGCTACCCCGAAATCAACCACATAATCGGACCGTTCGAAAACGACGGCTACCGAAGCAACCCCATCGACGGTCAACTGGAAGCTCGGTTCGTTGTGGCCAACGGCTACGCCGTTTAGCGTCCAGCCAGCGACGCGGTAGTTGTTGGCGCCACCCTCTGCCACGGTCTCTGGGATGGCAGTGAAGATAATGACGTCATTTGCCGCAGCGTGGCTGCCGCTGGCAAAGTAAATACCATTCCGCCTTGCTGTCATTGAGCCGCCGCTGCCCGCCACACCGTATGCGATCGGCAGGTTCTCATCCTCGATGAAACAGGCCTCCACGGTGGTAGTGGCGGTGACAGTGAGACTCAAGGTGTCGGTAGTCTCCTCGCTGCTCAGGCCATCCACCAGCCATCCGCTGAAGGCGTAGCCCGGATTGGCTGCGGCGGTGAAAGTGACCGTGGAATCGCCCACAACCACGGCGGGACTGTGGCCAAGAGAACTGCCGCCGATTGCGGCCTCAACTGAGCCGTTCGCACCGCTGTAGGTGACGATATAGGAAACGCGCTCAAATTGCACGCTGATAACCGCTCCCATGCCGGCCGTTGCCTGATAGACGAAGGTTGCCCCCGTCTCATCGACCTGCTTCACGCCGTTCACATACCAGCCCTCGACCTGATAGTCTGCGCTGGCCGGCTCGGCGAACCAGGTGATGGTTCCGTCGATGGTCAAGGTATGTCCGCTGCTGATACTGGTGGTCTCATCAAACTCGCTGGTCAGCAGCGCCTCGGTAATTGTGCCGTTGCCATTGGCCACTGCATAGGTGATCTTGTCGCCAATCAGCTCAAACTGTACCTGCACGTCATAGTGGTCCTCAGCCTCCTGACCCACCGTCAGGATCAACTGGTTCGGCCGGCTGGCCGCCACCTCCACCCCGTCGATGCGCCAGAACTTGGCCATGTAGCCGCTGGCAGGTTCAGCCGTGAAGGTGACCACAGAGTCGGGCCAGGTGACGCAGGAGTCTGAGTAGCCTCGGTTCACGGTGATGCCGCCGTCCGAGTCAGTGATCGGATAGCCGCTCACCGGCTGGTTGTTGCTATCGGTGCGGCTGATCTCTGCGGAAATGGTGCCGTTTAGCCCCCCCGCTTCACTGCCGTTGGTGTCATACACACCGTAGATGACGTCCACAGTCGGTATTGCCTGGAAGCTGGCAGAGACGGTGGTGGCTGCTGCAGGCATGGTGAAAGATGTGCCTGCTATGTCATTGCCCCCGTATGACCACCCATCGAATCGGTAATCCAAGTCAGGCGTGACCGCAGTCAGGTAGATGGTCTCTCCGGCGATGGCTCGACCCTGGTCTTTAGCGGCGATGGTAATATTCCCCCCCACCAGGTCGCTGTCCACGGACAATGGGTGAAGCACTGCTGCCTCAGCCACCACGAGCGCATCACAGTTAAGCTGGTCAATAGTGAAGATCCAGCTGTTGTTTGGCTGCTCGCTGCCGCTGACGCCATTCACGGTAAACTCCGTAATGCGGTAACCGCTGATCGGCTCGGCGATCAGCTCCACCTTACTACCGTCTTGGACAGAGTCCGCCGTCTCAGTGCTGGCGGTCTTTCCAGCATAGGTGGCCGGCGTATACATCCTGCTCACGGTCACATCGGTCAACTGGTAAGTCAGCGTTCTCTCCACCAATTCGGTGAAGTAGACCTTGATTTCCGCCGTGCTGCTCGCCGCCAGGCGATCGATGACCAGTGTCTCACCGATGAATAAGGTGTCGTCGGCAGTCTTTACTGTTTGACCGTCTATGGTCCAAGCGGCCACCATCTGCCCGGCGTTGGGAGCCGCAGTGAGCACAACCCTGGTGCCGTTGCCGACCAAGCTGCCACTGGCAAAGGGCACGCCGTTACTGGTGGCGGAGGTGATGCCGCCGTCGCCTTCAGCGGCGTAAGATACGGTGGTGAAGGACATCGGAATGAAGCGTGCCGCCACGGTCGCATTCCCCGCCAGCGACTCGAGGGTAAACACGTTCTGCGGAGACTCATCCACCACATCGCCTACTGTCCAGCTTCTGAGCATGTGGTTGTCTGCGGGGATGGCCGTGATCACCACGGTGTCTCCCGCATAGGCGGTAATGCTGGCTCCGCTGGCGAGCTCGGCATTGGTGGGCGCGTTGCCGGAGTAGCCGGCCTGGCTATAGATCACGGTATAGGTCAACTTGCCGCCCGAGTTATGGGAAGCTGCCACCGTGTAGCTGTTCGGGTTGGCAACGAAAACAGCTTGCACCGCTGTTGCCGCGCCTAACTGCGCAATGCTCAAGGTCTTGCTCGTCCCGGCAGTTTCGTCGTTTACCGTCCAGTGACTGAAGGTATAGCCCCAGGCCTCAACCGCGGTAAAGGTGAGGGACTTGCCACCAGCTACATCTCGGGGTTCGGAAAAGTCGGTAGCCACGTTATCAACCCTGACAGTGACCTGATTGTTCGAGGTTGTGCCCGGCTGCTCCACCGTGACCGACACGGGGTAAGCGTTTTGATTTGTCCCCACCTCGACGCTGGCGTCGCTGGTGATGGTAAAGGTGCAACTGGAGTCTCCGACCACGCCCACGGGCTCGCCGTTCATGAACCATCTGGCGGTTTCCGATAAGCTGTATCCCGTTCTCGGCTTAACGGTGACTACTGTGTCCCCTAGAATGCTCACTCCGGAAGTATCAACCGTGGGTATCAGGTTGCCAAAGCCATCATCAAGCAGATAGGTAACCTCCAGGCCAGCGCCAAGAGTGAGCTGGTAGCTGTCGCGCTGGAACACGGCACTGAGAATGGTGTCGACTCGACCCATGGTCAGAGTAGTGCACGAAGTCCCGGTTGCCGGATCATAGTCTCCAAGGAAGTTGCTGTTGGTGCTGCCGGCCAGGGTCCACTGCACGAAGTGGTAGCCCGGCGCGGGAGTGGCCAGGAAGGTATAGCTGGCCCCCGGCTGCGCCACCGCCCCGCTCTGAATGGCACTGCCCACGGGGGTGACGGTCCCATCGTTTTGGCCGTTCGCCGACTGAAAATGGAGCCTGTTCTTGGCCAGCTCAAACTCCACCGTGATCGCCGTGTCATTAGCGGTCATCTGATAAGTAAAGGTGGTCGCTGCTGTCTCCGTCATAGTCACAGTGCTGCCGGCTGCCACTTTCCAACTCTTTACCTGATAGCCGGTCTGCGCCTCTGCGCGCAGAGTGATACCGGTGCCACCAGTAAAGGTATCATCCCGGAAGAAGGTCCCGTTGGTCGCTGAAGTGGCCATGGTGACCACCTCACCGTTGTCCTCCTTCAACTCCGGTCGGATGATCGCCACGGTGCCCACAATGGCTTGATCTGCGCCAAACGGCTTGGACTCGATGGTGATGTCGTATCTGGGACCGGTAAGGATATAGGTGCTCAGAAGATAGTTGATACTGTAATTTGCGTAATTGGCGGATGGGGTGTCGCCCGCGGCGCCCACGATGGTATAGAGTCCGGGATCAGTGGCCGGGCTGATGGTAACAGCCCTGCCCGCGGTATCGTATGCCTTGACCACTAAGCCTAGATTCGCCAAGGTATCACCGTGGGCCAACTGACCAGCCACTAGCTTTAAGACACTGTGACTGGGATGGCTGATCGATCCATTGCCGGCGACACCGGTCAGGGCATTGATAAAGCCGATGCTGACCTGCTTTTGAGCGATGCGGATATCTCTTGATGCGACCTCGGTGCCGTCGACGTAAGCTATCAGCCGATAACTGCCCGCGGACCTGGCGGTGACAGCACCGTCACCCAAAACGAAGCCGTCACATTCCACAAACTGATAAGTCTTGTAGGTGTAAGTATACGTAGTACGGGAGCCCCAGGGCCAGACAATGGTGTAGCTGCCCGTGTTGATTGTGGCCTGTTCCTCTAATACCTTGTATGTCACACCAGCGGTGACCTCTGTGGCAACGACCTGCCCAGCGGCCAGGCCCACCGACATCAGCTTAGGCTTGATGGCGTCGCCATAGGTGAACGAGCTATTCATGTTCAACAGGTGACCACTGCTGTCTCCAGAGACATAGTAAATGGAATCGCTGATGTCCAAGGAACCAAACACGCGGCTTCCACCGTAATAGGCAGTGATGTCATAGACACCGGCCGGCAAATCCACGTAGACGTGATCGCCCATGTAGCCGGGAGCAGGAGCTCCCAGGTGGAGCGTGGCCGTGGCCACATATTCCGGATTTGCGCTGCCGAGTTTCACGGTGTAGGAAGAGCTGTAATCAGCGCCTGCGATCACAAAGGTTACATTACCTGAAGGAGCGAAGGTGTGGTTATTGTGATTGGATTTCACGGCCAAAGACACGGTTTTGTTTGCCAAGTCCACGGCAAAGCCGCCATCGATCACCTTAGCAGTGCGCAAGCTATAATCGAGTGTGAAGGTACTGGAGTAGGCAGAGATGTAGTAGATCTGCCCCACATCGGCATCTTCGTAGATCACATTCAGGCGACAGCGGTATTCACCTTCATCCGAAACCCCGGAGCTGGAGAAGGTATAGGCCGCTTTGGTAGCGCCGGCGATGTCAGCCCAGCCCTCGGCTGTCAGCTTTTGCCACTGGTACCGGGGCATCTGATCGTAATGCTCAGCCACGGATACTGACACGGTGCTGCTGGTGTCTGGGTAGACCAGCAGCGAGTAATCGGTGACTGCACCGATCTCTTCGCCGGTCTGCTCATCGTGAATTGCTGTTACCCTTGGGGTAACGCCACTGAGAGTGATCGTAGGATAACCCAGCTCTGCCTTGGTGCGCGCGGTCAGCACCTCGCTCAAGATGGTGGCTGTCGGAACGGCAGCCCGAATGACTTGTATCTGATAATCGTAACTGGTGTAGTCGGCTAGTCCTTCGTCCACATACTGATAGTGGCGAATCAGCTTGCCGCTGGCGTCTCTGGTGGTATAGCTCACCTCGGACGCGGGAACAAAAGCAAGCTCGTAACTACCGCTGCCGTCCGAGAACTCGTAATAGCGATAGATCTGGAAGCCCGCGATGGATGACTCCGCTGGATAAGACCAGGTCAGACCGATGGCTTGATCGGTAGTCAAGGTGTTGTCCTGCGCAAAATCGGATGGCAGAAAAGGCGGTGCGGTCACATCCTTGACCAAATAGCTGACCACAGGGACGGTGCTGTCGCCAATGGAGAAGCTGTAGGTAAACAGCTTCCAAGCATAATAGTAACCGTATTCCTCTGCTTCGATCGGCATGTTATAGACAGTGCCCGCGTATGTACTGCCTTCCGAGGAAATAGTCACTTTGCTGGACCCGTGTTCATATCCGGCAGTGACTCCGAAGATGAAATCTCCTGGACCGGCGCCTATCTTGAAGTCCACGGTGTTGGCGCTGGTGAGACCATCTCCGTCTTCCTCGGTAATAGCGATCTCCTGGGTGACGCTAGCGCCGGCAGCGCTATAGTCAACACCAGCCCAGCCGCCGTCGTATTCGGTTACGTTACTGTAACCGGCTGAGCTGCTGGGATAGGTAGCCGGGTTACCCACCGTGTGGGTCAATACTGTCCCGGCAATCTGGGGCAACTCGTGATAGTCGGCAGCGATTCTCTCATACTTCTCCAACGAGAGTACCACCACTGCCGCCGTATGAGGCAGGTTGACTGACATCTTCTGTTGGTCATAACCGGTTACCTCGCCGGTGGCTTCATCGATGATCGGCACATAGGAATCATAGATGTAATACTCCATGGGTATGGAATAGAATGCAACCGAGTCCTGACCGACGACAGTCTCATAGGTGATGGTCATCTCCACCATGGATGAGTTGGTCGTCTCCCAGGTCCAGCCTTGGGTATAGGACAACTCGGTCTCCAAGCCGCCCACCTTGACGCCCGTAAGCGGCACCTCGAAGTCATGTTGATAGGACACATAAGCGCCGACACTGAGGGTATGAGACTTGGTGGTTTCGGTGCCACTGCCCTGGGTGCTGCTGTAACTGGTAGATGACTCCATGTAACTCCCGCTCAGTTGATCACTGCCCAGGTCCGCAAAGTGCGGGGGAGATGCCAGCACAGCCAGCACCTGCGGGTCAGAATAGACCACTCCGTGCTCGCTGGTGTAACTGATGAAAGAGGTGTCGTTGTCAGAGTTCAACTTGCAGAAAGAGGTGGCGAAGTCAACGGACGAGGCCTGGACATTGATATCAAAGGTATAGTCTCCGCCAGCTCCCTCCGTCATCTTCCCCTCCACCGCAGCCATCACAGTATCCGCAGCGACTGCAAAGGACAGCGTTTCAGTGACGTCGGTCCAGGACTTGATGCGCCACAGCCTGTTCCACCAGTTCTTGTAGGATGGGACAGCATAAGTCACTTCAGTAGAATAACTCTCTGCAGAGTAGCTGAGCATCACCTGCAAAGACTGGGCAGTGTCGCCGGTGAAGTCGGCGGCGACAACACCGTATTCGGCATAGAAGCGGCCGTCTATGTCCCTAATCCAGTCAGGATAGACCACGTGGAAGTGCTGGTTGAAGCTGTTGTTCTGATCCAAAGCCGCTGTGATCACCAGACCCTGGTCGCCATACTCCAGGATGAGGCTATCGATGTAGATGTTGCAGGCATAGCCGATGCCCCGCATATTCACGGCGGCGATGTTGGCTACCATCGTCGGCAGACTGTAGAATACCTGATTATGGCCAGCCATCACTGCGTGGACATACACATCCTCGCCGGCGTCGTTTTTCTCCGTGGCAAACAGGTCGAAGTTCTCCGCCACACTCTGGACGAAGGTATCACTGTCCCCATTGTAATTGTAGACAGCAACAAAGCGGCTGTTCAGGTTGCCACCCAGGATGTCGCTGTTCAGTTGACCACCCAGAATCAGGTCGTTCACGTTGTCGCCATCCACATCGCCATAGGTGAATGCAGCGCGAACAATCTGGGATCCGCCATACTCCAGATTGATGTTCATGGACTGCTGCAGCATGGAACCCTTTGAGCCGCAGAGCAACACGGCTCTGCTGTTGGTGTAATTGTTCAGCCCGTAATAATAGCCCCAGGTCAGCGCCAAGTCATCGGTGCCGTCCTGGTTGATGTCCCCGCTGGTCAGCGAGACCATATTCGATACATAGGGGCTTTCATTGAAGTAGTAAGTCCAGGCCTTCGCCCACTTATCAGGATTAAGGAAGTATGTAGCAGCAGTATCCTCAGTGAAGGTGTCATCGAGCTGCAGGTCGTAGATCTCCACCCGGGAGTTGCCCTGCTGTGCAACGTAGACAGCTACTTCATCCACGCCATCTCCGTCAAAGTCCCCGGTGACAATCTGCAAGTAGTTCTGCATCAAATAGGGATCTGTGGCGAAATCTTCGTTCATCTGGTTTCCGGTGTTGCCGATCACCTTGTCTGTGCCCAGCAGAACCTTGCCGGTTGTGCCTTTCTGGTCATTCACCGGATCGGCGAAATACAAATACAACCCGCCATTGGCGCTGAGCTGACCCACGGCCACGGTGACGGTCTGACCAGTCGTGCCGGATGCGTTCTTGGTGAAGTTGCCGGACGCTGTAGCGGTGGCCGCATACTCGCCGATCACGGCAGTGTGCTTGGAATCGCCCTGTGACGCATAGAAATCGTCCCATAACCTGCCCAGAACTTTATTGTGGCCATAGAGATTGCTAGAGCTTTCGCCCTGCACAAACAGCTCATGCACGGGGTTGACATTGACCGTGTCCCGCCCGTAAGGGTTGTCCGGACTGTCCAAATCAACCCCATCCGGAACCTCAGACGTGTCGAATCCGAGGGCTTGCAGCGCATTCATCTGGCTGATGTCCGTCTCATCGCCGGCGCTGGCGTTGACGCTCGGCAGGGCTGAGAGCGGCAACAGGCCGCTAATCAGGGATAGTATCAGGTATAAGGCAATCGCTTTCTTAAGCATCTAGCTAATATTCCTCCCCTATCGTTCCTTCATCTTAAGCGATAACTAGGTTTGCACTAGCAGACGAATAGATCATGGCCCACAAAAATCTCGGAATTGACGCTTAGTTCGGCGCGCGCGACGAACCTACCTGCAACTATTTCAGCCTTCGTTGGGAAGCTCCACGAAATATCCGAACCGCAGAACACCTCACTTGCTGCTTGGCATAACAGCCTTGGTGGTCTGTTCCTCAAGGTATTCTCTTTGCCGAAACCCTAAGGTCCCGGCGACTATGGAGACCGGGAACTTTCGGATTTCACGGTTCAGCTTAGCCACGCTGTCGTTGTAGATCAGGCGACTGGTGCGCATCATGTTTTGAAAAGCATACGCGGCCCCTAGGGCCTCGATATAGGTCGGCTCTGCTTGCAGCTCGGGGCGCTGTTCCGCTACCAGGGTAACCCAGTTCAAAGCCTTGGCAATGATCACCTCCTGGTGCAGCACGTCATTCAGCGTGGATTGCGCCGTAATCATCCCTCCCCTTGCTTTGATCGCCTCCTTGAGCGCCTCGACTTCATCCAGTGCACAGTCTCTTATGCAGTCCAAGAGGGCCAGCAGCGCATCGAAACGCCAAGACAGCTGTACCCCAACCTGGCCCATGGCATTGCTGCTGTTCTGATCGAGCACCGCCAGTCTGCGCTGCGCAGCGGCTCCCCAAAAAAAGACCACCGCAATTATGGCGATGAGTGTTGGCAGCATAGCAAATCATCCCCTTCTTCACATCGCCCTTGTTTGAGCGAAACAAGACTCTTGCCCTGATTCCACTCTAACGAGAAATCTGTACCTAAAACCACTCGCTGCATGAGATATGTTTTTTTCGTCATGAAACATAGCTCGACTGATGGCTGACGGGGCGATTAGCGCCCTCTCTTGCCTTGGTGGGGCACCTGGCGCGTGTTGCCCGGCGCGCCAAACAGGCGGCAAAAACAATCAGCGACCCCTGCTCAAGGCCGCCGATGATTATGCTAAACTTAGCTCAGGAGAGACAGACATCTGGAGGATTGCCTATGATAAGGATTGCGATCTGTGATGACAATCTTGATGAGCTATCCAATATGGTACAGCTCGTCGATCTATACAGAAGATCAAGGAATTACAGCTGCGAATACGCCTCCTTTGACAACGGCTTCGAGCTGGTTTCAACCTTGGAAAAAGGAAAGCGGTTTGATGTCTACTGCCTGGATATCATGATGCCGGGCTTTACGGGCATTGAAGTAGCCAAGGAAATCCGGAGGTTGGACAAAACAGCGCCGATTCTGTTCTTTACCTCATCTCCCGATTTTGCTTTGGAGAGCTATGCGGTGAGAGCCATCAACTATGTGCTCAAACCGATATCAAAAGAAAAATTGTTCTACACCTTTGACGAGATGCTGGAGCAGACCCAGGTGGAGCAGGCTGAGCAGGCAATAGTAGTCAAGAGCAAAAAAGGACTTCATAGAATACTGATCTCCAGCCTGGTCTTTGCAGAGGTCATCGGCAGAAATGTGCTTTATCACTTGCGCTCCGGCAAAGTGATTGAATGCGTGGAACCCTTTGCCTCCGTATGCGATAGCCTGTTGCGCTATAGATGTTTTGTCAGACCCCATCGCTCCTTCCTGGTGAATATGCAGTATGTGGATACCATTCAAAACCGCCAAATCACCCTGCAAACCCTCTCATCCATCCCGATTGCTCAGGGCAAGGCGAGGGAGATTAAGCAGCAATACTTGAGATATCAGATGGAAGGGTCGTAAGCCAATGGCAGAGACGATTATCGCCTTTTCCCGTTACTTGGTAGCGCTGCTGTTCGGCGCGGCGGTGGCAGTCAGTTTCGCCGGGATGATGTTCACACGCAAGAATTCCTTGGCTTTTGGATGCTTTGTCTCCGGCTTGTTTGCTTTGCAGATAGTCTGCCTGCAAACTTGGGGCATGACTGTGACGATAAAACTATATCCGCTGCTGTCCCATGTGCCGGTGGTTGCGTTTATTGTCTTTTACCTGCGGCGTTCGTGGCTGATCGCGCTGACCAGCACGTTTGTCTCCTTTCTCTGCTGCCAGCCTCCCCGTTGGATCGGCACCGTGGTGGGGGACGCTCTTGCCAGCTCGGCCATGAACCATGTTGGCTTTATCGTCACCGCTGGTCTGATGTACTATTTCCTGCAGAGATATGTGGTCACCTCTGTCCGCCATCTGATCGGACGCTCCGTCAGGTCCTGTCTGCTGTTTGGTGCCATGCCTGCCTTTTACTACTTGTTCGACTATGGCACCACCGTCTACACCGACTTTTTGTACAGCGGAACGCGGGCAGCGGTGCAGTTCATGCCGTTCTTGACTTCGGCCTTCTATGTCGTGTTTGCCCTGCTTTACTATGCCGAAACACAGAAGCAATCCAGCATGCAAAGGGAACGAGATATGTTGGACGCACAGTTTAGGCTGGTACAGAGGGAGTTCGCTTCGCTGCGGCAGTTGCACCGCAATGCTGCTGCCTATCGTCACGACATGCGCCACCACATCTCCCTCTTACAAGGACTGGCCGCCAGGGGAAACACTGCAGAGATCCAGGAGTATCTGCATACCGCCCAGTCCGACATCGACGCCATCACACTCAGACGCTACTGCGAAAACGAAACCGTCAACTTGATTTTGTCCGCTTTCACCGCTAGGGCGGAACAATCCGGCGGCCGGCTGACGGTGGAAGCAAGGCCGCCCGACCAGCTTCCGTTTAGCGATACCGAACTATGCTCGTTGTTGTCAAACGCTCTGGAGAACGCCATCCAGGCCACAAACAAGATGGTGGACAGCGAGCAGCGCCAGATCAAACTACGCATCTTTGCCAAGAACAACAAGCTGTGTATCGACATCCGCAACCGATACCATTCAGAGCCGGTGTTCCATCAGGGCTTTCCGGTCTCGACAGAGCCAGGACACGGCTTTGGCACAAGGAGCATGGCCCATATCGTGGAGAAGCATGGCGGGGTCTACCTGTTCTCTGTCCAGGATGGCTGGTTCATATTTCAGGCCACTACATAGCGGGTAGCTGGCTTTCATCTGAGGGCGCTCGCCATACGCACTACATAGAGCCAGGTGTCTCAAAGATGCGCTCGTCGCTCTAGCCGACGACAAATGGCGTTATATGCCACAGATTGCTCCTGCAGCCCGTCCTAGCCAATGAATAATCATCAGATAGTCGAAGGCCTTACCGCCATGCCCCCTAGGGCAAAGCGACGAGGTCTTTTCTCATTCCTCTCAGGTCAGACAGGATCTGACGAGCAGCCTCTCAAGATGCAAAAAGCCCCCACCTTGACAGGGTGAGGGCTTACTACTGTAGTACCTTCTGGCCCTAGACAGATGTTTACTCAGTGATCATCTCCGGGCCATCGTACCACTTTGGAGTCCGATAGTGTTTAGCCATTTGAGGGCGATACTTGGCCATTTGCTCACTCAAGAATCCCACTGGCGGGGCAACCTCCTTACCCTCTGGCACGAAGAACTTGCCGTTTTCGGGATCATACTCGTATTTTCCAGCCTTGCCAAATATAAATGGTAGGTAAGATTCAAACTGAGCTTTCCCGTTTTCATCCAGTATCAAATTCTTACCATCGTTCTTGTAGTTGTAAAAGTGCTCTTCCTGCATCTTGCGGAAGTCTGATTTAATCTCAGTCACTTGATCAGGATTAGTCAACAACTCTATAGCACTGACTGCCATTACCTGGGCTCCCGCTACCAACCCCTTATGTGCGATAGTAGAACCAGTTACCGCAGTAGTGGTCCAGTGATGACCGATAGCTCCCCGGGCAGACGATGGGAACCTAACACTCGTCAGAGGCACAACTAAAGAAACCTCGCCTATGTCAGAAGAACCGCCGCCTACAAATACTTCAGGAGATCCTTTTGGCTTATCCTCAATCACAGAACTATCAGGTAGGCCATTTTCCTCTGCCCCGGCAATTCTTTGTAGTTCCCTGGCAAATTCTTGTTCCTCTTCAGTCCACTCAGGCATTCCCACCTTTTTGATGTTCTCTTGAACCATATGGGCAAGAGCCTCATTTCTGTAGCACTGATGGATCGCCGTATAGGGGGTGACTTCCATTCGGGTATCTGTGGCCAGGGCTGCGGCCTTGGCACAGTTTAGCACTCTTTCAAAGTCAGACTTAATTAGTTTATCTGAGTTTCTCACGTAATACCAGGTAGTTGCTCTATCCGGAACTACATTGGGGCCTTCTCCACCCTCAGTCATGACATAATGCAATCTGGATGTGAAGTGCAAATGCTCACGGAGGAATTCGGTACTCACGTTCATTATTTGAACCGCATCTAAAGCTGATCTTCCGCGCCATGGGGCTCCGCCAGAGTGAGCTGTTGTCCCGTGGAAGGTAACGGAGAAGGACCAGTTGGTATTACTACTTACTCCGTAAGACGCAGCAAATCCGTCTCCCCCATGGTTATCAATCACCACATCTACATCATCAAACAACCCGGCATGGACCATGTAAGGACGGCTGACTACCGTCTCTTCAGCAGGGCTGCCGAACATTTTAATCGTTCCAGTAAATCCTCCGTCCTCCATCGCCTTCTTGACCGCTACAACCGTACCAGCAGCTGCAGTACCCATAGTGTTATGAGTACAAGCATGACCCGGCGCTATAGCGCCTTTGATTTCAGTTATGGGTGTGTGAGCAGGGTTCGCTGCCTCTTGGGATAACATTGGCAGTGCATCCAACTCACCTAAGACGCCGATAGTCGGTCCGGGACCGTTAGAGAAAGTAGCAACAAAGGCAGTCGGCATCCCGGCGACCCCTTGTTCCACCTTAAACCCTTGCTTTTCCAAATAATTGATCAGTAGGTTTGCAGTGTTGTATTCTTCTAACCCCAACTCTGCATAGCTCCAAATTGCATCGTTAATTTCCGCCAACGTTTTTCTAGCCTCGCAGCTCTGCAAGAAGTCAATGGCGATTTGCTGATTCTGATCAAATGCTTCTCTATTCAACGCTTTCTCCTCCTTCGTTTAGGCACAAATGGGGGCCCGCGACTTCCCACCTTCACCTCCATATTTATTTTTGTATGCGTAATAAGCATACCATTACAGGCTTGGGATTTTCCACAATTAGCGCATATAATTGTGGGAAAATTATATGCGCCATGATTCACGGATCATATCTTTCAAACGGTGGCAAATGCGGCCTTGGCCAGGCTATTGGGGAAGATTCTAAAGAAGACACACCGCCCGAAAGTCCGCCAGTTGGAGCTTCCCCAAGCACAGTCCTGGCTATAGATTTCGCGCGGTCTCGCCCCTAAGGACAGGGGCGCTACCTTGCTAGCCCGTTAATTTCCCGGCTGATACCAAGCGCTCTTAGTCAGGGCTTCTACTGCTGAACTAAGTAGACGCCGTTCAGATGGACGGCGGACGATTGGGATTGCTTACCCACCCTGTATTCTGGTAGCTGATCTGCACAGATTCTGACGCCGCCATTTTAGTTGCCCCGCTCTATTCGGCAGTGTGACATAGTATCTCTCAACGCAGCTGCTCCTTTATGTTGCGCCCACCACCTACGCCTCTTTGCCCTCGTAGCTCGCATCCTGTGGCATGTATACTTCCGCTGAGACGTTTAGAATATGACCAAGAGTATTGGATTTACAGAATTCTTAATGTTTCATTACCTCGTCATATTGCTCCAAACGATCGGTGCTATAATGTTCTCATCAGAATAGTTGATTTGGCTATCTTCGGAAAACCACCTCTGTCGCCCGGTGCAAATGGCATTAACGCGGAAGCGTCACCGTCCGCAATTACAACGCTCTTAGATGCGTAATAACGGAGGAATGAACATGAAACAGATCATATCAGCCTTGCTCATCGCCCTGTGCATCATGTCGCTTGCAGCCTGTACCAAGCAGCCTGTCGAACCGATCGAGCCGCCGGCATTATCCACGGCGACGTCGGAACCTACGGATGCACCGGATACCGGTACGCCGCCGGATTCTACATCGGAGTCAATGCCGGGGCGGAAACCCTATTCTGCAATGGATATCTTCGGCGATGAGTTTAATCCATGGGGCATGGACTGGCCATGTACGGTGTTTGAAGCGTCATTCGACAAAGGCTCTGACAAGTTTGAGGGGAGATCGCGCTTCGTCCTATCCATGACCGGCGCGGGGAGTATGTACGCCTACGTTGCCTATCAAGCTGATGTTGCGGGGCTTGGGCTTGATGAGGCCGGAAAGGGCGAGCTCGTTGACGAGTACCGCAATAACGGCGGGTTCTTGGAATTTACCGGCGCAGACGGGCGTATCGTCACTATCCGGAAGGCCGACCCTGACGACAACCGTTATGAGTATGTGAAGGCCGACGGCAACCATGGTTTTACCGGCGGAGGCTGCGTCATCGACATTGTTGCCTATGTGGACGAAGCGGACGTAGCGAAGTATGTGCAGCTTGTTCAGGATAACTACAACTTGAACGCGCTGACTCCCATAGCCGATTACCTTGATGTCCAAACGGATTTCAGCGAGTGCGGCATCAACGTGAACCTTCACAAGAATGAAGCCCGCACCCATGCCGTCTACTATGTCCCCGATGCCGAGGCAATTCGGCAGAGTATCGCCGGAAACGTAGAAAGTGACTGGTGGGAATGGTATGGCAATATGGAAACCTATATATCCTACGATAATGCGATAGGAAGCAAGCTTATTTTTGACAGTAAGGATAGTGCTATTACGATTGAACAAACGAACACAGACTTAAACTCGCTTCCCATCGCCGTGGGTTCTCTGACCGCGCTCGGCTTCAGCTTCGACGATGCTGGGACGTGTGGCGTTTATGAAAAACGCGAGCCGCATTATCGCTCCGTAGCCATAGCGAGGCCGGAATGGGGCGAGTTCCCCGAAGACTGGAATATTGAGTTCATGGATACCGATATAAAGGGCTACAGCCTGCGTATCACCTATCACGCCAGCGAGGGGAAGTATCAGATTTCTTTGGAGAAGGACGGCGTAGGCTGTTCCTATCATTCTTATCCTGCCAAGGACGAAATAGGCTGGGAAAATCCGGATTTGGATACGGTGCACAAGACGTTCAACGACGCCTTCGGTACAAAGGAAAAGGAACTGTATTTTGTGCCGCTTCAACGCTTTGAGCAGTTCGTTCAGGAGCGCTTCGGCATGAGCATTGACGAGCTATACGCGGCGCCGAAGCGATAGAATAGCCCAGAGAACACTCGATATAACGCTTATCTCGGCACAGAGGAGTCGGCAGCGTAAATTCCTAGGCCGAGCAACTTGTCAACGATGACGTTCAACATCGGTGCGAGAGTAGAGAGCAGTGTGATATCGGGCATAGCCTGTTCGGTTTCCCATTTGCTGATGGCTTGGTACGTGATGCTCCTACACCAAATCACATCACCGACTGTCTTCTTCGCCTTGAGAGATTCCGCTTTGTCTTGTAGCATTGTGTTTACGGGAGCATTTTCTACAAACTGGGAGGTTTACTGATGCGTTATTTCCGTAAGGTAATTGGCGAACAACTCTACCTTTCACCCGTCAACACCGATGATGCAGAGATATACATCAAATGGATGAACGACAAAGCTGTCGCCAGCGGTTTCGGCCAATACTCTTGGGTTGTCTCATCCAAGAATGAGATGAAATGGCTCTATGAGCCGGGCAGCGACACGCAACGGTACGCCATCGTGCTCCTAGACGGTGATGTAATGATTGGTTGCATCAGCCTGCAGAACATCGATCACCGTAGCCGTAATGCATTCATCGGTATTTTCATAGGAGAGGAGGAGCACCGCAGCAAAGGTTACGGCGCTGAGGCCATTCGGTTGATCCTGGACTACGGATTCAATACAATGAATCTTCATAATGTCATGCTCTCCGTCGACGCAGATAACAAAGCAGGCATCTCCTGCTATAAGAAGGTGGGTTTCCGTGAGTGTGGACGGCGGCGTGAGTGGATATTCAAAGACGGAGAATACGTTGACAAGATCTACATGGATATGCTGGAAAGCGAATTCGGGAAGTAGGTTTTTTGGCGAGCTTAACGGCCGGGACGCGTTTAACGCGTCCCCTTCTCTTCTGCTTGACTCAGCATCAAGGCAAGTTAGGTGAGTAGATACAAAAAGGTCTATCGGTTGTGTAAGGAACTGGACCCCTGTCTCCGCAGGGAGACTGAAAGTGCATCGTCCTCGGAGCCGTTCTACCTATGCCCCAGCAGTTCCTTCACCTTTCGGTCCGTCAGGCTTTTGATCACCTGTACAGCTAGGTCCACGGTTGCGTCGAGATCGAAGACTGAAGAATAGCCGTAGTGTGTATGTGCATACCTGACCGGAATTCCCAGTACCAGGGTCGGCACTCCCTTGTTGGACAGGTGGATCTTCCCAGCATTGGTGCTACCCT
>CAYVCY010000016.1:0-23688 GCA_964450265.1 uncultured Clostridia bacterium | reverse complement strand
GACTCAACTTGGTTTAACCCGTCCCAGACTCCGGTGAACCCCGTCCCTCTAGGCCCGGCGGTTCAGTGGCGAGCGCAGATAAGCATCTATAAAATCATCGATATCGCCATCCATCACGGCCTGAACGTTGCCCATTTCAGCATCGGTGCGGTGGTCCTTGACCATGCTATAGGGATGAAAGACATAGGAGCGAATCTGATTGCCCCAGGCGATACCCTTCACCTCTCCCCGGAGTTCTGCCAGCTCGCTCTCCTGCTCTTCTATCTGCCTTTCCGCCAGTTTGGAGCGCAGCATGCGCAGGGCCGTCTCGCGGTTGGAATACTGAGAGCGCTCGTTTTGACACTGGGTAACGATCCCGGTGGGCAAATGGGTGATCCGCACCGCGGAATCGGTCTTATTCACATGCTGGCCACCGGCACCCCCTGAACGGTAAGTGTCGATCCGCAGATCCTCTGTCTTGATCTCGATCTGATCGTTGTCGACTATCTCAGGCATCACTTCCACCGCTGCAAAACTGGTATGCCGACGCCCTGAAGAATCAAAGGGGGAGATGCGCACCAGGCGATGCACCCCCTTTTCGGAGCGCAGATATCCATAGGCCAACGCTCCGCTGACCAGCAGCGTCACGTTCTTCAACCCGGCTTCGTCGCCGCCCAGATAATCCAACACCTCCACCTTGAAACCATTTCCCTCGGCCCACCGAGTATACATGCGCAACAGCATTGCGGCCCAGTCCTGAGACTCAGTTCCTCCGGCGCCGGGATGGATATTCAAGATGGCGTTGTGTTGATCGTAGGGTCCGGACAGCAGCGTATCCAACTGCAACTTCTGCACCTGCCGCCCTAGCTGCTCGATTTGGATGGTCAACTCCTTAAGCAGGGACTCGTCCGCTGCCTCACTGACCAAGTCCAGCAATTCCAGCGCATCGCTCACCTGCTGACGCATCGCCTGTACCGAATCGATCTGCCCCCGTAACCGATTAGACTCGGCGATCACCGCTTGGGCCTGCTTCTGATCACCCCAAAAGTCCGCTTTGGATTGCTGGGCCGTCAGTTCGTCCAATCTGGCCTGCTTTGCCGGCAGGTCAAAGTGAATCACCTACTTCAACAATGATCCCCTCTAGTTCGGCCAGCGTCCTGCGCTGTAAACTGGTATCGACGAGCATAGTCATTACTCCTCCCGAGGCGATTCTTTCCGGTGAAGGAATCGCATGATTCTTCGCTGCGCTTAAGCATCTTAAAATATACCGGAGCCCGCATCGGGCTGGCCTCAACGGTTGCGACCGCAGCACCTCTTGTACTTCTTGCCGCTGCCACAGGGACAGGGGTCGTTGCGACCCACCGTCCGCTTCGTCTTAGCCGACTGTCCTGCCGGCTGCGGAGCTGTGGCCTGGGTGGGCCGTGCTACCGCTCGCACCTGGGGTGCCTCTCGCACCTGCACGTGGAACAGGAAGCGCACCACTTCATGCTTGATCTCCTCACTCATCTGCTCGAACATCTCGTAGCTTTCCAATTGATATTCCACCAGCGGATCCTTCTGAGCGTAAGCCCTCAGTCCGATACCGTCGCGCAATTCGTCCATCGCATCCAGGTGAGCCATCCATTTGCTGTCCACCACCCGCAAAATGAGGAAACGGGACAGTTGCTGCATCGTCTCCAGGCCTAGCTCCGCATGACGCCCGTTATACGCCTGCTGCACAAACTGCTCTAGCTCCTCCCAGAGACCGTTACGGGTCAACTCGGTCCATGGGGAAACATCCAATGCCGCGGCCTGGGGGAAGTACTCTCCCAACGCCTTCTGCAGAGCTGGCAGTTCCCACTCCTCTGGATGCACCCGCTCCGGCACAAACTGATCGTAGAGCGCTCTGGCCACATCCTGAATCATTGCTTGCACCGATTCCTCGATGGACTCGCCCAGCAGCACTTGCCGCCGCTGACGATAGATCACTTCCCGCTGCTTATTCAACACGTCATCATACTGCAATACGTGTTTGCGGATATCGAAGTTGCGGGTCTCCACCCGCTTCTGGGCCTGCTCGATGGCCTTGGACAGCAACCCGTGCTCTAAGGGGACATCTTCCTCCAAGCCCATCCGGTCCATCAACCCGGAGACGTTATCCGAGCCGAACAGGCGCATCAGGTCGTCCTCCAGCGAGATGAAGAACTGAGACGAGCCCGGGTCGCCTTGACGCCCAGAACGACCGCGCAGCTGATTATCGATGCGCCGGGATTCATGCCGTTCGGTGCCCAGAACATGCAAGCCGCCGACCGCCAGCACCGCTTCCCGCTCCTTGGCGCAGAGCTGCTCCATTTCCTGTAGCACCTGTTGGTACAGGCGGCGCGCTTCGGCCGACTCGGCATCCTCTGCCGCATAGTCCAGCGCAGCGATCAATTGCTCGTGGCTGACCCCGCGTTTCTGCACCTCACGTCGGGCTAGGAACTCTGGGTTGCCACCCAGCATGATGTCGGTTCCCCGTCCGGCCATGTTGGTGGAGATAGTCACTGCGCCCAAGCGTCCTGCCTGAGCCACGATCTCCGCCTCCCGCTCGTGATACTTGGCGTTCAGCACCTGATGAGGCACCCCCCGCCGCTTGAGCATACTGGACAGGAGCTCAGATTTCTCTATGGAGATGGTACCTACCAAGAGAGGTTGGCCGCTAGCGTGCCGGCGAGCGATCTCTTCCACCACCGCCCTAAACTTGCCCGACTCCGTCTTGTAGACCACATCCGGCAGATCCGTGCGGATCAGCGGGCGGTTGGTAGGAACAACTAGCACATCTAACCCATAGATGTGCCGAAACTCACTCTCTTCGGTGGCTGCTGTACCGGTCATACCGGACAGCTTATCGTACATCCGGAAGAGATTCTGGAAAGTGATACTTGCCAGTGTCTGGCTCTCCCGCTCGATCTTTACGCCCTCTTTAGCCTCGATCGCTTGATGCAAGCCGGCGCTATAACGACGACCGAACATCAGCCGACCGGTGAACTCGTCCACGATCACCACTTCACCGTCGCGCACCACATAATCCCGGTCTAGCTTCATCAAGGATTTTGCCCGTAGCGCCTGGTTGAGGTAATGGGAGAGATCCATATTGGTGTTGTCGTAGAGGTTTTCTACGCCCAGCGCCCGCTCTACCTTGGCGATAGCTTCCGGCGTAGGAGTGACCGACTTGGCCTTCTCATCCACCACATAGTCCTCTTCCTGTTTGAAGCGGGACACTATGGAAGCGAAACGATAGTACAGATCGGTAGATTGCTCACCCTGGCCGGAAATGATCAGCGGAGTACGGGCCTCATCCACCAGGATGCTATCCACTTCGTCGACGATGGCGAAGTGCAATCCCCGCTGCACCAGTTGATCCGGCCCCACGGCCATGTTATCCCGCAGGTAGTCGAATCCCAACTCATTGTTGGTGGCATAGGTGATATCAGAGCGATAGGCGGCTCGGCGCTCGGCAAAGCTGAGATCGTGCAGGATCACCCCTACCGACAACCCCAAGAAACGGAACAGAGGTCCCATCCACTCGGAATGAAAGCGGGCCAGGTAGTCATTGACAGTGACGATGTGCACCCCTTTGCCAGATAGAGCATTCAGATAAGCCGGCAACACAGCCACCAAGGTCTTGCCCTCACCGGTCTTCATCTCCGAGATGCGACCTTGATGCAAGGCGATACCACCGATAATCTGCACATCGAAAGGCCGTTTGCCCAGGACCCGCTGCGAAGCCTCCCGCGCCACGGCGAAGGCCTCCGGCAACAGATCCTCCAGCGTGGCACCTTCGGCCAGGCGCTGCTTGAACTCGTCAGTCTTGGCGCGCAGCTGTTGATCAGACAGTGCCTGCATATCCCGCTCCAATCGATTGACTGCAGACAACGTGCGCTCGAGCTTCTTCAGTTCCTTCTTGTTGAAATCGAACATGCTCCGAAAGACATTTAACACTCACTCACCCCGTTCTCTATCCAAGATAAGATGATCATCATCACCTACGAAAGGCAGTTGCCAGAAGATAAAGAGCCTTCATTATCGGCATGTCGCATAATGAAAGCTCTGGTTTACTCATTTTATCATGTCCCAAATAGACTGGACAAGGCGAAGCAGCCAGCTAATGGGCATCCACAGGGGTGACCACCCGATAGTAGAGCTTCATACCTGGGGACACCAGGAAGTCCGAGCGGGGATCTGTGTTCAGCAGACCGGCTTGGCGATAGGCCAGCAGCTCCCCAGGCACCTGACTGGCCAAGATCAGTCGATGATGGGGCTGACCCACCCAGGGATGGTGGCCATCGATCCGTACCAACTGATATTCGGCTGGCAAATGTTCCTCACCCCGTTGGTAGAGCAACGCATCCATCAACGCCCACATGCTACCTGCTACCAGCGAATGTCCGCCCAAAATGATCGGCACCGGTGAAGCGTGACAGGCGCGAACGAAGTCGGCAATCAGGCGGTCGGGCATCTGTTCTACGCAGCCCAAGTCGGAATCAAAACGCTGCCCTTCTGTCAGCTGCAGGCCGAGGTGGGCAAAGATCACCCGGGTGTCGATAAAGGCCAGATCGGCGATACTTGAGATATAGTCGACCATGGCCTGGGCACCCAGTTGCTGTAATAGGAAACCGAACAACGAGTGTACTTCCCCCCGCTCGGCCCGCCCCATGGCCCGCATGCCCCGTTCCTCTGAGACTACCCGCAATCGGCAGCGAGAAGTCATGCCAATATGGGACATGGTCCAGGGATTGACCCGTCCGGCCAACAATACCCGGCTCTGGGGTGAAGCCAACAGCCGCAGGGCTTGCTGCACCCGGGAGCGATCCCAGTTCAGCTCTGCCATCGCCTGGCGAGTGCGAGGGCCGGCTTTCGGCGATAGACTGAGCACCAGCACGTCGCTGGGCGTATCGATATCGAAGTGCACACCCACCGAGTGGGGCAGGAATACCCGCTGCAGGCCGGCCTGATTGCGCAACAGATTGGCCAGCACGTTGTCATTATCCGGCAGTTGGATCTGATTGATCGCCGCCGCCGGCGTAAACGCCACGATATCCGAGGATTGCGGGTTGTTGGTCAGCACCAACCGTTTGCGCGTGCGCAGATCACTGGCGATACTGCGAAACTCATCCGTACTCAACAGGGGGCTGGAGGCACCGCCGATGTAGATTACGCCGTCTAAGTCGGCTTGGTTGATCACCTGCTGCAGGCAGGTACCGAAATGCCAAGGTCCATCTTCGGGCACCACTGTCGCCCCCAACCTGGCGGCCTCTGCGGCCAAGGTGGGGTAGTTGGTGGAAAGGTAGATATCATCAATCTCGGGGACTGTCAACAGTCTGGCGATCACGTCTAGCGTCATGGCTTGACGAACTGCTACCATCTGCCGCTCTACCCGATCGACCGGTCGACCACCCTCCAAAATCACTACACCCACACGTTCCTGTTGGTGCACGATCATCACCCCTTCTTATTAACCCTAGACAAGGAGGGAAGCCTCCAGAGTGGCTAGGCAAGGACGATGGTGTCGCGGCCTAACTGTCTGGTGGCTGACACCTGTTCTTTGCTAGCATTATGTACCAAACCATTTCCCACTAACCCGCCCTGTATCATCCCGTATGTTTTCGCCACCGCGGCTGCACAATCCTGCTGACCACAGTCAGCGCTTGTAGGATTATCCTAGTTCGCAGGAGAAACCAACAGCAAAGCCGGCCCAACGGCCGGCTTATGTAACCTGGATAGGAAATGTCCTGATCGCAATCCTCGTCAGCTGGGTTCGATCAAACCGTAATTGCCGTCCTTGCGCCGATAGAGCACAGCGAACTGTTCGGTCTCGGCATCGGCGAAGACGAAGAAGTCGTGTTGCAGCAAGTTCATCTGCATAATTGCCTCTTCCACCGCCATCGGCTTGATGGAGAAACGTTTGGAACGGACTACCCGTGGCCCATCCTCTTCGTCGGCCAACGGGGCGGGAGCACTGGCGCGGCCTGCTTTCCAGTCTTCGCTGCGCAGACGACGGGCAATTCGCGTCTTGTAGCGCTCAACCTGTTTCTCCAGCTTGTCGATCACTAGATCGATGGAGGCATACATATCGGGGCTGGCTTCCTCGCCTCTGATGATCAGTCCGTTTACGGTGGCCGTGACCTCAACCTTATGACTATCCTTCTCCACCACCAGCGTCACCGTCGCGTCGAGCGGTCTGTCCACATATTTCTGCAGACGTCCGACCTTCTTCGTCGCATAATCCCGCAGGGCATCGGTAATCTCGATGTTCTTACCCCTTACAGTAATTCTCACGCTGATCAGCTCCCTTCGCGGTTTGGTTAATAGTATTCGCTATCAACGCCCAAAAATCCTGCCAATTACGGCTATCCCGAGACAAGTATTCAGAATACATGTGCAAATCCACCCAGAGAAATAACAAACCCCAGGAGCTAGTCCTGGGGCTGATAGGCTGGTTTGCTTATTTCTTCACCACATTGGCGGCTTGAGGCCCCCGCGGTCCATCGACAATCTGAAACTCCACCTGTTGTCCTTCATCGAGGCTCTTGAATCCGTCGCCCTCGATGGCAGAGAAGTGCACGAAGACGTCCTGGTTATCCTCGGCCGTAATGAACCCGTACCCCTTCTTCTGGTTGAACCACTTAACCGTACCGATCATTGAAGACATTCCTCCTAGTGTTAAATACAGCGCTCACGGCGCAAACTTACTATACCACCATCAACATCTGAAGTCAAATTTTAGTAACCGGCGCTCATCCTCCCTCAACACGCAGCCCTCACCGCTGGCGTGATCGAACACAGAAACTCGCTCTTCTCTTTTTACATACCCCTATCAGGAGGCTAACATGCGCTGAGTCACTCATTTACAGCCTAGCGACATCCGCAGATGTTGCAGGCGGAGACTTGCTACCAGCCAAGGAGGTGAAGAAGATGGCATACTGGCTGTTGAAGACGGAACCGGAGGAATATAGCTATTCCGACCTGGAGCGCGAGGGGCGGGGGCGCTGGGATGGTGTGCGCGGCCTACAGGCATTGAAAAACATTCGCCAAGTATCTGCCGGCGATTTAGCCTTGGTCTATCATACCGGCAAACAGAGGGCGATCGTTGGCATAGCAGAGGTGATCACGCCGCCCTATCCCGATCCAGAGCAAAGCGATCCCAAGCTGGTGGTGTTTGACCTGGTCCCACGATCGGCCTTGCCCCAGCCGGTGACGCTAGCAGAGGTGAAGTCATGGCCACAATTGGCCGACTGGCAACTGGTGCGCCAGCCGCGTCTGTCGGTGATGCCGGTGCCTGAGTTGGCCTGGTCGATGATCATGCAGGCTGCCGGTCTGGGATAATCAGAATAATGTGACCTGAACTCTCCTTTCTGGAAGGAATGGATGCTTCGCTAAGCGAAGTAGTGCTTAATCCACAGGATAGGAGGAAACATGTTGGAAGAGAAGAGATTAATGGAAGAGTTACAACTGATGAAGGCCCAGATGTCGTTCCAGCTGGCAGCCATGGACAAGGCTGTGGACGATATCCTCTGGTACCAACGGTTAGGCGCAGTGGCGGAGATCGATAAGGTGCGCCTGATCGGTCCGCCTCCCAAGAACACCTTGGCCCAATCACCCCAGGACCGGGGGAATCCGGTGGTGTTCCGAGCCTACACGTTCATTCCCAAACACATCGACCGCAACAAACAGCATCCCCTGCTGGTCTATGTGCATGGCGGTGTCCACGCCAACTTTGCCAGCAGCGGCAACCACAAGATCATCGAAGAGGTCCTCCGTCAAGGCTACATCGTGGTAGCACCGGATTACCGGGGGAGCACCGGCTATGGTCCGACCTTCTGGAAGCTGATCGATTACGGCGGACTGGAGATTGAGGATACCTTTGCCTCCCGTAACTGGGCGGTGGAGAATCTGGAGTTGGTTGATCCAGAGCGGGTCGGCGTCATCGGCTGGAGCCACGGCGGACTGCATGCCTTGATGAACATCTTCTTCCACCCAGAAGCCTATCAGGTGGCTTATGCCGGAGTGCCGGTGAGCGACCTGGTGGCCCGCATGGGCTACAAAGGGCCCAATTACGAGAAGCTGTACTCGGCTGACTACCACATCGGCAAGAGCGCCTACGAGGATCCCCGGGAATACAAGCTGCGGTCGCCAGCTTGGCATGCGGATAAACTGCAGACTCCACTCTTGATCCACACCACCACCAACGACGAAGACGTCAACGTGCTGGAGGTGGAGCACCTGATCGCTGCCCTGAAGGCGGCAGAAAAGGACTTCGAGTATAAGATCTATCAAGATGCCCCCGGTGGACACGTATTCAATCGCATCGACACCAAGTTCGCTCGCGAGTCCCGCCAGGAGATCTGGCGTTTCCTCGCCCGCTACCTGCACCCAGAATTCCCCGTCGGCTAAACACGGCCCAAGAAGCAAGCAGCGCCATCCGAAGAGGGTGGCGCTGCATCTTTCTAATCCAAGTTTGTGATCGCCAGCGTGGCTACCCGCACCTCGGCAGCCCCGGCCATGAGCAGCACTTCCGCACAGACATCGGCGGTACTGCCGGTGGTCAGCACATCGTCCACCAACAACAGACGGCCGGGCAAGCGCCACCGCTCTGCCTGGCCGGCCACCAGCTGGAATGCCCCACGCACATTATGCTGCCGCTGACGGCGACTGAGGCCAATCTGCGGGGTGGTGTCCAGGGTGCGCATCAGCAGTTTGCGCACCGGGCGCCCAATTTTCAGCGCCAACTGCTGCGCAACTATCTCTGCCTGATTGAAGCCGCGCTGTTGCAGTCGTTGGGGGTGCAGCGGCACTGGCACTATAGCATCTGCCTCCCGCCACCAAGCCCGATCCGCCGTCTGGTACAGCACGTTCCCCAGCACGCGACCGAAGTGCTGTTGCCCTCGAAACTTCAATCTATGCACTGCCAGCCGCAAAGGGCCCTCGTAGGGACCGATGCTGCGCGCCTGGGTAAATGCCCACTGCGATCCCTCGCAGAGCGGGCAGGCAACCTGCAAGGGCTCCAGTTCCCCGTTTCGGGGGCGACCGCAGCGGATGCAGATCGGCCCCGGAGGATGTTTCATCTCCATCAAACAAGACGAACAGATCGAGTCCGGCTCGCCACGCAAAGCGCGCCCGCAGAGCAGGCAGCGCTCGGCGGGCGGAAATAGCAGATCCAGACAGGCGTTGCCCAGACGACGCAGCCCATCGAGCATCCAAACACCCCTTTCCACGCTCTGTCCCCCTTCAGCGTTCGACAAAGCTGTAATAATCCTCACCGGCCAGCCGAATGCGGTATTCCCGGCCACGGATCTGGCCAGAAATCACCTGCTGCACCTGCTGGCGATAGGCAGCGGTACGTAGATAGATCCGTCGCGCCTCGTCAACCGAGACTGGCTGCCAACTGATGCTGTCACCAGGCCGCAGCTGCGCCAGAAGATCCATGTCGCTGCTCAGTACAGTGCCGATCTTGGGATAGCCTCCAGTGGTCTGGTGATCCGGGCCCATCACGATCGGCTGGCCGTCCTGCGGAATCTGGATGGAACCAAGAGCGATGGCGTCGGAAACGATGTCCGGTTGCTCCGGCCTGATCGCTGGCCCCTGCAAGCGCACGCCCATGCGGTCGGATTGGGGCGCAAGCTGATAGCTATGCTGCTGAAAGGCAGCCAACTCGGCCACCGAGAAATGGTCATCCTGGGGGCCGGGCAGATAACGTAACCGCGCCGACCGGCCGAGAGTCGGCCAGAATGCTCGAGGCAAGCGGTGGTAGGGCGGTTCCACCGTCAGGGGTTGCACCGTCAGTCGGTCTCCCGCCTGCAGCTGCCTGCCCTGATGTCCTCCGATGGCGGCCCGCAGATAGGTGGAACTGCTGCCCATCACCGGTGGCACTTGCCAGCCGTGACTGACGGCCAAGTAGGCGCGGGCACCAGCCTGTAAGCTTCCGATCACCAGCGTCTGGCCGGGTTGCCAGCTGAAAGACTGGTATTCTGCCAGCGGCTGACCGTCTAGGGAAGCTGTTACCCGCCCGCCAGCGATGGCAGCCTGCAGCGGGCAGTCGGCTATCAGGGTTGGCCCTAAGAAAGTCATCTCCAGCACCGCTGCTGACGCCGGGTTACCGGCCAGCCAATTGGCCACGCCGGCACTGTAGCGGTCGAAGACACCAGCGGTCGGCACGCCGAAGCGCTGATAGCCTACACGGCCAAAATCCTGCACCGTAGTCAAGAAGCCAGGAAAAACCACCCTAACGCTGCTCATGGTAGACCCCCTCTTCCACCGGCGGCTGGTAGGCCCCGGCGGTCACCTGCGCTGCTATTTGCTCATACTCCGCCTGATCGATGGCCCTGAAGCGCAACAGGTCCCCCGGCTTGAGCAAAATGGGGACATCCGCTGACGCTGAATACAGGCGCAGGGGAGTGCGCCCGATCAGTTGCCACCCTCCCGGGCTAGCAAAGGGGTAGACACCGGTCTGGCGGTCAGCGATACCTACCGATCCAGCCGGCACTTCGGTGCGCGGCGTAGTCAAGCGAGGTGTGGCGATGCGCCGATCCAAACCACCCAAATAGGGAAAACCGGGCATGAAGCCCAGCATGTAGACCAAGTAATCCGGCTGCTGATGCAGTTGAACTACCTCCGGCGGCGACAGCTGGCAATGCTCGGCCACCAAATCCAGATCAGGACCCATCGCCCCGCCATAGCAGGTAGGGATGGTCACTCGGCGCCGGGGCACCGCCTGCTCCGTGCTTACCTGGCCTGCCCGATCAGCCAGCCAAGAGGCCATCTGACGGTAATCGGCCTGCAGCGGGTCGTAATAGACCAAGAGGGATCTATAGGTCGGCACCCACTCCAGGATTGCTGGGTGCAGATCGGCCACGATTGCCTGTTCAAGCGCTGTCACCTGCGCCTGGATGGCCGGCGCGATCTCCTGACCAAACTCTACCAGCACTGCCGCCTCCCCCACCGGCATCATTCGCGTTTGATTCTGCATATTAACGATCACTCCAGTTGGCGATCTGAATGCCCTGCTGTTCAAGGCCTGCCCGCAACTCCTGCAGATGCTGCAAGGCCTCCGGGGTATCACCGTGCACACAAATGGTGTCTGCCTCAAGCGAGATCACTGTGCCGTCATTAGCCGTCACCTGCGACTTGGTGACCATGTCCACCACCCGCTGCACCACCTGTTGGCTGTCATGCAGCACAGCCCCTGGCTGACTGCGCGGCACCAAGCTGCCGCTGGGCAGATAGCCGCGATCTGCAAACACCTCGCTGGCGGCAGGCAAGCCAATGCGCTTCGCCTCGCTGATCAGATGGGAGTTGGCTAAGCCGACCAGCACCAGTGACTGATCAAAGGCAGCGACCGCTTCGCAGAAGGCCCGCGCCAGCCGCTGATCTGAAGCGGCCTGATTGTACATCGCCCCGTGAGCTTTCACATGTTGCAGACGGCCTCCCTGCGCTTGCACAAAACCCTGCAACGCGCCCAGCTGGTAGGTGACATAATCCCGCAGCTCCTGCGGTGTCAGGCCTAGGTTGCGGCGACCAAACCCCAACAGGTCTGGATAACCGGGATGGGCACCGATGCCTACCCCATGCTGCAGCGCCAATTCCACCGTGCGCCGCATCACCCCTGGATCCCCGGCATGCCAGCCACAGGCGATATTAGCCGAGGAGATCAAGGGCATGATCTCGGCATCCGGTCCCAATTGGTAGCCGGCAAAGGCTTCACCCATATCACAGTTCAGATCCACTTTGCACATCTCTCGCGCTCCTCCTCATTGGGCTGGGGTGGCACGCCCTGCTGTTCCGTTCCGCCGGGCGGGACGGTGGGGACAGGCCCTGCTGTTCCATTCCGTCAAGACGGAACAGAACAGTAGCGCCAGTCCCCCAGTCCCACCTTTTCCCCCATCATTTCGCTCCAGCCTTGTGCGTCTCCTTGGCGGCAGCAACCTGAGCTACCGTGTTCAGTTCCATGATCTTTCGGCGGGCAGATTGCATCGCCCGGCTCCTGCGTTCTGCCAGGAAATGCACCCGCCCCCGGGGATAATCGGCTGCCCGCCCGGCCCTGCCGGCGATCTGAATCAGCACCGCTTCGCTGAAGATCTGCTCCCAGTTAGCGTAGAGTACAACGATATTCAGGCGAGGGATGGTGATGCCCCGCTCCATCAGAGTAGTAGTTACCAGAATAGGAAATTCCCCTGCAAAGAATCGGGTGCGCTTTTGCAGGCGAGCTGGATCCGCAGCGTGGATATATTCCACCCAGTCCTGATCCCCTTGCTGTTGGAAGTATTGTTGCAGCGCCTTGCCCACGCGCTCGGCCAGAGCGACGCTGGGCACGAACACCAAGGTCTGGCAAAGGTCGCGCTCCACGCTATCCCTGAGCAAATTGCCCAACAACTGGGGCACACGCCACCCGTCCTGTTCTGGTGACGGCAGGCGCAGCAGATGTATCTCTGGCTCCGGGAGCGGCTGGCCGTGCCAGCGGGCCGACAGCAGCACCTGCTCCACCTGCCCCCGTTTCGCCTCAGCCAACAGCTTTTCGCTCGGGGTGGCGGTGAGATAGACCAACTTACCCTGAGGCCGCAATGCCCGCCGCACCGCCAATTCTAGCATCGGATTATCTGCGTAGGGAAAGGCATCTGACTCATCCAAAATGACCAGATCGAAGGCGGCATAGAATCGCAGGGCCTGGTGGGTAGTGGCAATCACCAACGAGGTGTCCACAAACCGCTCGTAGGTCCCGGCGTGATAGGCGGCCAAGCGCACCCGCGGCAGCGCCGCCTGCAACCTGGGCGCCAGTTCCTGTACCACATCTCGGCGCGGAGTGGCCCAAAGCACGCGACCTCCCGCCGATAACACCCGAGACAGCGCCGGCAGAGTGGTCTCTGTCTTGCCAGCGCCGCACACCGCCCAAAACAGGCAGACTCCTGCTCCCGACTGACCGGTGCCTACGAAGCGCTGCAGGGACTTTGCAGCCCGTTGTTGGGCGGGAGTCAATGTAAATGGCAAGCGCAGCTTGACTGACTGCGGTTGGGTCCCCGACTGGGCAACCGCGGTTGCTGCTGCCGCATAGTACGGACGACAACTCTTGGCGGTTCCCATCTCTCCACAGCTTTCACAGACCCAAGTATCGGTCTCGCCGCACTCCAAGCAATTCTCCCGGCGCAGGCGGTTACCGCCACAGCGCAGGCAACGGCGGTGGGATGCCGTTTCCACCGCCGCCCGGCAATCCACTTCACCCTCCAGATAGAGGTACTGCAGCAGATCCACCAACGGATAGCTCAGCCACAGGCGGCGCTCCTTCACCGCCCGCTCCACTTCTTCCAGCAGCAGAATGCGCCCGTCCAACAATTTCCGCAGGTGTGCGGCTGCTTCCTGTCCTTCCCAATCGGCCAGCGGTTGTACCGGCTCTGCAGGCGGTGGCGAATCTGGTACCCGCCAGCGTCGCAACTGCCGCTGGATCCAGGCGGCTTCCTGTCCCGGTGCCGGCGAACGCCGTTGCAGCAACTGCTGCAACTCCTCCGCCCTAGCAATGCTGAGAGAAGGGGTCAACACCAAGACCTGCCCCGATCCGCGCTGCTGCCAGTAGCAGGCATCCAAAGCGGGATGACAGGTGATAAAGTAGCGCTGCCGGCGCGCTGCGCCCTGCAGGCGATAGACCCAAAATGGCAGGCACCGCATAACCTTCCCCTCCTCCTAAGTACTCACCGCAGCTCCTGCTGCAGCCGCCAGCCGAGCAGCGTGTGCCGCTGCTCCACCCGGTTGTTTTTCACCGCCATGGCCAGCGCCCGCTTGGTACCGATCAGCACCACCAGCTTCCGAGCGCGGGTGAGGGCGGTGTAGATTAAATTGCGCTGCAACATAATGTAGTGCTGGGTGCATACCGGCATCACCACCACCGGATATTCGCTACCCTGGCTCTTGTGCACCGAGATCGCATAGGCCAAAGTCAACTCGTCGCCTTCAGTTAACTCGTAGGGTACCAGCCGCTGCCCCCTCCCCTCGGGAAAAACCACGTGCAGCTCGCCCTCTTCCTGGTCGATGCTATGGATGCGACCGATGTCGCCGTTGTAGACATGTTTTTGGTAGTTGTTCTTGATTTGCATCACCTTGTCGCCCACTCGAAACTTGTTCCAACCGAGCTGCAGTTCCGTCTTCTGGGGTGAAGGCGGGTTCAACACCTGCTGCAGACACTGATTTAGGTTTTCCACCCCCACGATAGTGCGCCGCATCGGCGTCAACACCTGGATGTCCTCGTAGGGGTGATAGCCGTAAGCTTGGGGCAGACGGCTGCGACAGAGGTTTTGAATCTCTGCCAGTACCTTCTCCGGATCCTCCTCAGCAATATAGAAGAAATCCTTACCCTTCACATTCAGATAGGGAAATTCGCCATTATTCACCCGGTGGGAGTTGACCACAATCATGCTCTCGCCTGCCTGTCGAAAGATGGTCCGCAGACGTACCGTGGGCACCTGCTCGGAGTCGATGATATCCCGCAGTACGTTGCCCGGCCCCACCGAAGGCAGCTGGTCCACATCGCCCACCAGCACTAGGCGGCAGCCATCTGGGATGGCTCGCAAGAAGTGATACATCAGCAGAATGTCCACCATGGAGACCTCGTCCAAGATGATCACGTCCGCCTGCAGCGGATTGTCCTGGTCTCGCCCGAAGGCCATGCCCTGACCCTCCACAAAGGAATATTCCAACAGACGATGGATGGTCTTGGCCTCCGCGCCGGTGGTCTCGCTCATCCGCTTGGCTGCACGCCCGGTGGGAGCTGCCAACAGCACCGACTTGTCCCGATTGGCCAACAGCTTGAGCAAGGTGCGCACGATAGTCGTCTTTCCGGTACCTGGTCCGCCGGTAATCACCGTCAGACCATGCTGCAACGCGGCCAGCAGTGCCTCCCGCTGCTCCGGTGCTAAGCACAAGCGCTGCTCCTGCTCCAGCTGTGTTAGCTCTTGCTCCACCGCCGGCAGCAGTTCCAGCTGCAGCGGTTGCCGCACCAGTTGTGCCAGGCGCCTACTCACGCCTTGTTCCGCGTAAAAGAAGGGCGCCAAGTAGATCGTCTGCTGCCCTTCCACTTCTACCAAGAACACTTCCTTCTGCTGTCGCAACGCCTCACACGGTGCTTCCAGCAGCGACTGCTCCACTGACAACATCTCTGCTGCCTGCTGATAGAACTCCTCTAAAGGATAGGAAGTATGGCCTTGGTCAGCCAGTTGCCCCAGGGTGAACTTGATCCCGGCGATCAATCGTGCTGGCGAATCAGGTTCCAGCCCCATCTGCTGTGCCAACTTGTCCGCCGTCTTAAAGCCAATGCCGAACACCTCATCGGCCAATCGGTAAGGATTCTCCTCGATCATGCGCTTGGTGTCCTGCCCATAGTGCCGGCAGATCTTGGCGGCAAAGCCGGGAGTCACCCCGTAGCCCTGCAGAAAGATCATCACCTCGCGCATCTCCTGCTGTTCAGAGAAGGCCTTGCCGATGGCCTCCGCCCGGGAAGCCCCGATGCCGGACACCTCCTGTAACCGCTCCGGGTGCCGTTCCAATATCTCCAGGGATTCCATCCCGAACTGCTCCACAATCCGTTTGGCGGTGGTCGGCCCCACCCCTTTCACCAGGCCGGAACCCAAATACCGCTCCAGGCCGGTGAGGGTGGCCGGCACCACCGACTGATAACTGGCTACCTTAAACTGGCGGCCATAATCCGGATGCATCATCCACTCACCTTGCATGTCCATCGTCTCGCCTACCGCCAATTGCGGGAAGTTACCCACGGCGGTGACCAAGTCCTTGTGCTCGCGGCAGCGCAGGCGCAGCACAGAATAGAAGTTTTCCTCGTTGCGGAAAGTAACCCGCTCCAGCGTACCTAGAAGTTGTTCCATGCTTTCGCCTCCCCAACAGATCAGTTTCACGTCCAGAGGGAGAAATCCTGCCTGAATGCGAGACAAATAGCAGGGGACAGAGGGACGTACGATGTGTCCTCTCGCGAGGGGACACATCGTACGTCCCTCTGTCTCCTCCTGTTCCCCGCTAGCAGCGCTAGCAGCCCAGCTGATGGCCGATAGCGGTGCCACTGGCCTCGATAGTGCCAGCGGGGAGCTCCAAAGCAAACCAGGCGCTGGGATAGTGGCGGCTGAAGCGCCCAGGGCAGAGCCTCGGCTCTAGCCCCACTACCATCCAAGCCCGATCGAGGAAAATGACGTCTATGGGGAAACGCATGTGCATGGTGTGCACCGAGCGGCAGGATGAGATCAACAGGCCGCGTCCCTGGGGCAGGCTGGCCTGCCCCAGCAGGCCGCGCAAGCGCTGCCAGAAGGTATCTGCCGTCTGCAACTCGCGCACCAAGCAGCAGTTATGGTTGCTCTGGTTGACAATCATCGGACACCTCTCTAGAAGTTCTCCAGAAACTGAATCACTGCTGGTCCTAGCAGCACGATGAACAGCGTGGGAAAGATGAACATCACCAAGGGGAAGAGCATCTTCACCGGAGCTTTCATCGCCTGCTCTTCCGCGGCCTGGCTGCGACGCTGGCGCAGGCTTTCCGATTGCAGCTGCAGCACGTTGCTGATGCTCACGCCCAACTGATCCGCCTGAATGATCGTACTGACGAAGCCGTGCAGTTCAGCCACTCCGGTGCGGTCGGCCAAGGCCTTCAGCGCATCCTTGCGCAACACTCCTACCTTCACCTCGTGCAACACCTTGGATAATTCCTCCGGCAGCGGACCCTTCATCTTCTCGATCACCCGCTGCAGGGCGCTGTCAAAGCCCAAGCCTGCCTTCACGCTGACTGTCAACAGGTCCAAGACATCGGGCAATGACCGGAGAATCACCTTTTGCCGCTTGGCGATGGTTTGAGCCAGCATCAGTCGCGGCGCGTAGGCGCCGAGCAGCAAGCCGAGCAGTCCGCCCAGCAGGTTGCCGTTTAGCCCCGGCTGCACCAGGCCGCCGATCAGCACTCCCAGAATCAACCCACCGGCGCTGGCCAGCACATACCAGCCAGACCACTGATCCACCGTCAGCTTAATTCCGGCCATAGTCAGCTTGCGCTCGGTAGAACCCCGCATGGCTGAGGGAGCAAACTGCTGAATTCGCTGACCAAATTCCTTCAACATCGGATAGAAGACTCGTTGAGAGAAGGGTAAACGCAGGCGTTCGTCCATCAGCGGCTGATCCTCCGCCTCCAGCTGCCGAATAGCCTTCAGCCGCTGTTCCAGCTGCAGTCGCTGGCGAAAGATGATGCTCAATAGGCCGTAGATCAAATAGAACACCAAGCACGGCAAGACCAGGCTGACATATAGGATCATACTTCACCCTCCCTCCGCTAAATGTCGATCTTGACCACCTTGTTGATGAAATAGATGCCTAATAGCAAAGAGCCGACGCCTGCCCCTAACATGGCCAATCCGATCGGATGGGTCCACAGCAGACTGATGTAGTCCGGGTTCATAGTTGCCAGGAAAAAGGCCAGCGCGATAGGCAGCACCGAGATCACCACGCCAGACAACCGTCCCTGCGCGGTGATCGCTTTCACCTCGGCCTTGATCCGCTGGCGTTCGCGAATGGTGGAGGCGATGTTGTCCAAAATACTGGCCAGATCGCCTCCCACCTGCCGTTGGATCAGCACGGCGGTGATCATCAGGTCCAGATCGGCACTGGGCACCCGTTCTACCAACCGCAGCAATGCCTCTTCCACCGTCAATCCCAGGCTCACTTCCCGCAGTGAGCGAGTCAATTCCTGCCCGGTGGGGTTGGGCATCTCCCGGGCGGCCAATTCCAGCGCTTGTAGAAAGCTATGTCCGGCCCGCATGGCATTAGCGCAGAGCTGCAGGAAGTCCACCAACTGCTGTTCCGCCTGTCGCAGCCGACTTTTCAGGTGCGATTGAAGCAGCATCCCTGGCAACTTGCCCCCGATGATGCCGCCCAGGAGTAACCCTGGTATGCCTAGCCGCAAGCCGCAGATCAGGCTGAAGGTTACGGCCGATACGCCGATGCCCGCCGCCATCTCCTCGCCTTTAATGGGCAGGCTGGCCTGCTGCAACACATGGTCGTAATGCTGGTTCAGCGCCTTGGGCGCCATCCTGCCTACCGATTGCCAGACGCCCCGCAATCCGGCTGTGCGGCGGACAACGCTGCCACCTGCTCGCTGATCGTTCGCCAGATAGGCGGTAATCCGTCCAGACAGGTTGCGTCGCGATCCAAGCAGCCTAAGCAGCAGACTGAGCAGCAGAGAGCCCAAGGTAATGGCAGCCGAACACGCCACAAAGACAGGCATCTGCATCGCACCCACCCCCTCCCAGAAGTTCACTGTTAACCAAGAACCTACCGGCACCACCAAGTCCTAGCCCTACTCGCTTACGGGTTATCCCTAAGCTGAACTGTCGGGTTTGAAGCCGGATGCACCAGTCGACAGGACTCATCTAGTCTGAAACAGCTCTGGCGGCAACATCACCCCGCTGCTCTGCAATAGATCGTAGCAGCGGGGGCGGATGCCGGTAGGTCGAAACTCACCTACCACCTTGCCGGCCAGGTCCCGGTCGGTCTGCTTAAAGACAAAGATATCCTGCAGGGTGATGATCTCACCCTCCATGCCCACGACCTCGGAGATGTGAGTGATCTTACGACTGCCGTCCCGCAAGCGACTCTGTTGCACGATGATATCGATGGCTGCCGAGATCTGCTCGCGAATGGCCCGCATCGGCAGCTCCATCCCGGCCATCAGCACCATCGTCTCCAAACGAGCCAACATGTCCCGCGGCGAATTGGCATGTCCGGTGGTCAGCGAACCATCGTGTCCGGTGTTCATCGCCTGCAACATATCCAAAGCCTCGCCCCCGCGCACCTCGCCCACCACGATGCGATTGGGACGCATCCGGAGGGAGTTGCGGACCAGATCGCGCATGCTGATCATCCCTTTGCCCTCGATATTTGGCGGGCGTGTCTCCAACGTGACCACGTGTTCCTGCCTCAGTTGCAGCTCAGCCGCATCCTCGATGGTCACGATGCGCTCGTCGGGTGGGATAAAGCCCGAAATGCAGTTGAGGGTGGTGGTTTTACCGGAACCGGTGCCGCCGGAAACGATGATGTTTAGCCGGCCGACCACGGCCGCCTGCAGGAACCTGGCCATGGAAGCGCTGAGGGTGCCAAATCCGACCAGATCCTCGATGCCGAAGGGATCGCGGCTGAACTTACGGATGGTCACCGCCGGCCCCTTGATGGCCAGCGGCGGAATGATGGCGTTCACCCGGGAGCCGTCAGGCAAGCGGGCATCCACCATCGGCGAGCTCTCGTCGATGCGCCGACCGAGCGGAGCGACTATCTTTTCGATCATCTGCAGCACATGCTCGTTATCCCTGAAGGCAACGCCGGTCAGCTCCAACTTGCCCCGTCGCTCCACATAGACCCGATTTGGACTGTTGACCATCACTTCACTGACATCATCATCGTTGAGCAGGGGGGTGATCGGGCCGAAACCCATCACCTCGTCGGTCAAATCCTGGGCAATGCGCTGCTTGTCCTGGCGGGTGATCAGCACGCCGCTCTCGGCCATCACCCGATTGGCTATCTCCAAAATCTCAGTGCGCAGCTCTTCCTCGCGACTGACATCGCTGAGCAGCTCCGGCTTCACCTCCTCAACGATGGCCTGATGAATCTTCTGTTTGACGTCCTTTTCTGGGTTGGTGGCCGTGGTTATCGTCGCTGCCGTTTTCTTATCCGTTCGCTTGGCTTTGGATTGGATATTGTCGTCGTCTTTACTCTCCAAACGCCGCAGCAGGGACATCACCTAGCCCCCTTACGTCGCCGGAAGAAGCCGCCGGAGACGGCCGCCTCCTCCTGCTTTTCTTCTTCGCCGCAAACGGCGTCAGCCAACTCGGCCATGCGCTTGTTCAATTTGGTGTTAGCTTGGTCCAACACAAAGGGGATGCCTCGATTGGCCGCCGTCATCACCACGCTATCCTCTGAGGACAGGTAGAAGTCCACTGCCCGGCCCATAGCCCCCGGCAGATCCTTAAAGCGGATACCGTATTCATAGCTGGCTCGATTGACCAGCAAGAAAAGCTTTTTGTCCTCATAGCCCAAGCGATTCATCACTTCCAAGCCCAGTTTGACGTTCTTTAACGTGGGCATATCCATGGCTCCGATGATCACGATGCGATCGCTCAAGTCCAACGCGGTCAACACAGTGTCCTGGAAGGTAGCCGGCAGATCCACGAAGACATAATCAAAGACCTCGCGGCAAAGGGAGATCACTTTGCCCACATGTTCCGCCGTCACGTATTCGGCCAGTTCCGGCCTGAGCGGCGCCGGCAACACCTTCAAGCCGCAGGGGTGGTTGAGAAAATACGACAGCAGGGTCTCCTTGTCCAAAGTCTGTTCGTTGACCAGGTCGCTGATCGTGCGCCGCGGGATCAGACTCATCAGCACCGATGTATCTCCAAACTGCAGGTCGAGGTCGATCAGGCAGGTATTCTCGCGCCGCTCCGAGGCCATATAGCTGGCCAAGTTGACCGCCAGGGTAGTCTTGCCTACCCCTCCCTTGGTGCTGTAGAGGGAAATCACCTTACCCCGGGATTGGCTCAGCCTGACGGCGGGATGCTGGTTGATCTGCACCACCCGTCGCTCCAATTCCCGCTCCCAGGTGCTCTGAATGCAGTCCACCAGTTCATCGGCGCCAAAGGGTTTCACCAAGTAGTCCTTGGCCCCCGCGACCATCGCCTTGCGCAAGTACTCCAATTCTCCCTGCACTGAAATCACGATCACCACCGTGCCTGGATGAGCGGAGCAGATCTGTTCGGTCGCCGATATGCCATCCAAGCCCGGCATGTTGATATCCATCAGCACCACATTTGGCTGCAGTTGCCCTGTCTGTTGGATCGCCTTTTCGCCGTCGCTGGCCTCCCCCACCACCGTGAAGCCGACACTGAGGCTGAGCAAGCGACGGATGTTTTCTCTGGTCTCCTCGGCATCGTCCACTATCAGTACTGTGATGTTCTTTTCAGCCATTTGTCTGTCGACCTCCTATTTTCCTCCAGCCACAGTCTTTGCAGATTGGCCGGGCGTGTTTGTCAGCTGTTCGTCAGTGGCCGGTCTCAGCGCCAGGCGAATACGTCCGTAGTCCTCTGCCCAAGCTATCTTCTCTGCCTCAGCTGGAGACACTGCTAGCGTGATCGTCTCTGCGTCCGCAGGCGCACGCGACCCCGCCCGCAGTTCACCACCCACGGCCAAAACCAAAATGTTCTGCAACATCACCGCCGTGTGAGACTCCCGTTGGCTATCCACCTTAAGCTGTTCATAGGAAAGCAACACGTCCACAGCGTCTCCCGGGCGCACCAAATAAGCTACCGCAATACGGGAGTTGATGCCCACGCTGACCGCCCGTTTCCCTTTCTCCAGCTGGTAACTGAGCCCGGCACTTTCCGCATTACTGAAGAGACGGCTTTGCAATACCTGCTCCCCTGCTACGATGGTTCCGGTGGTCGTCTTGCCCACCACCTGATCCAAGGCGGTGAAAGCTTGTCCGTGGCTCGTTCCTTTAGGCACCCGCTGCACTTCCACCATACTGCTGTTGATCACCGTGCGGGCAGGGATATTTGTCAAGGCAACCACCACTCCATCGGTATGCTCGATGGTGGCTGCCGTCTGCAAGTTGCTCAAAAAGAGATAGATACCCAGTCCTGCCAAACAGGCGAAGACGAGGGCGATCAAGACGAGACGCCGATTGGTCCGATCCATGATGCCTCCTCCTCAGCAAGGTTAATCAGATTTAATCAACTAGCTTACGCTGGCCTTACCGCAGCAGCTTGATCATCTGTAATCCAAAGTCGCCGGCCGGCTCGACTTCGCCAGCGGTATACATACGCACAAAACGGCCCTGCACGGATTCATCCTGATCACTAAATCCCTCTAGGAAGAAGGCAGCAAACCCTAGAATGGTTACCTCTCCCCGCCCATTGGGGAAGGGGCTAGTGATCGGCGCCTTCATCACCCGGGGGCAGCCGGACACGAAGTGGTCAAAGGTGCAGGCAGGATGGTGCAGACAGGCCTGAATGCGCCCTTCTATTGCCGTCTTAGTCGGCCCGGCCATGTTGCCCGGTTCGGTCAAAAGCTCCTGCCCGATGCGGATCCAACCGCCATAGCCATGGCGCAAGTTCTCTTGATAGTTGGCCGCACCGGTACCACCCAGGGCCAGCGCCCCATAGTTGCCGTTGATGCCGTCCCCCAGCTTCAAATCATAAAACTGACCAAAGGTAAATTCCTGTACCACTACCCCCAGTGGTGCCGCTCCCTGGAGTCCGGAGATAGTGAACGCGCCGGCAGCACTGGAAGCACTGACATCCACCTGGTCGATATTCAGCGCCCGGGCCAATCCCATCGCCACTGTGCGGGTGGCGTCGGCCTCTACTGTACCGGCTGCTACGTCCACGGAGACCGTCAACTCGTCGGCCTGCACCCCGTTGGCCAAAGCCGTGTCCACGGCAGCCTGTTCGGCCGCGCTGGCGCTCTGCTCCAGCCCGCGCACTCCGGCCAGAACAGCAGCATCCAACGCGGTCTGCAAGCGCGCCTTTTGATAGTGGATGGCGCCGCCATCCAGCACCAACGCACCACAACCGAAGATGGCTGTAATCGCCAACACGACGATGACAGCCACGGCACCCTTTTCATTCAGCTGTCCATCCTTACCTTTCATTCTTTCTTCATCACCGCCTGTCCCCTAACTGTAAATGGACTGTCCAACAAGCCCTGCATGATCGGCGTCAGAATTGGCATGCGACAGCTCACCTCCACCGTGATCGCCGTGCCGGGATAGCGGTTGCCCGGCGTGGGGCTGATCTCCACCTCCAGCGCTGCCGCCGGCAACGAGGTAGCCGCCGCAACTGCTGTCTGCCGAATCTCGTCGTCGTTAGCACCGAGGGCCGCCTGCCGGGCTGCCTCCCGGGCCGCCGCGGTCACGGTCAGCGATCCATGATAGATGCGCCCAAAATCGATAATGCCCATCAGCACTAACAGCAGGATGGGCAAGACGATGGCCATCTCCACCAAGGCCTGGCCTCGTCGGTCCTCCCGCCATCTGCTCATAGGAACCACCCCAAATCTGCCAGCAGCACCCCCAGGGCGATGCCCGGCGAATATGGATAAGTGCGTTGCGACCGATAGGTGTTGGTCACCAAGCCGTATGAAGCCAGCAACAGTTCCCGATGCAGCAACAGGTGCAGCACAGCGAACAAGCCGCCGGACGCCGCCCCTAGGAGCAACGCTTTCCAGAAAAACGACCAACCACGCAGCACCCCTAATGCGGCCAACAGCTTCACATCGCCGCCGCCGAACTTGTTGAACGCGAACAGCGGCAAGAGGATCAAGAGGCCGCAGGCGAAACCGAGGAAGCTGTCCTTTAGGCCTTCGGTGCCTCGCAGCCAGATCTGCAGCGGCAACCCGACCCCAGCCATCCCCACCGTCAGCCAGTTGGGAATGCGCCGTTCCCTCAGGTCGAAGTAGAGCACCAGCGACAAGGCGGTGTAGGTAACGAAGAGCAACATGCGCATCCTCCTCTCGGGTGGGTCTTTGGGGACGGTTCTGGAAGACCTACTTGTCATCCTCAGCGCAACGACGAGATAGATTCCTCGCTGCGCTCGGCATGACAGAGGCTAAGGATTAGTGATCCCATCCTGCACTTGGTCAAAAAGGCCTGCGACTACTTCCCCTAATGGACCGATCGCC
>CAYVCY010000015.1:0-24321 GCA_964450265.1 uncultured Clostridia bacterium | reverse complement strand
GCCACCCCGCCGATGATAAAATACTTGGCGTACGGGCGCAGCTTCTTTGCTGCCAACAGGCCTAGGCCGAACACTGTAGCTTTACTGCCCAGTTCCATCAGTACCTTCTGTTCTTGTTTCATCATCCTAGCCTCCTCTTAGCTCGAATCTTGCTTCTCTTCCCAAAGGTCCTCCAGCACCTGCGCCTCCTCCATCCGAAGGCGCTGATAATAGTTAATACGGTAGCACCTTCGAAAAAGTTGCAGTAGAGTCACCACCTAAACGCAGCTTCACGCTGAAACATACTGCGGACCTCTCTCAGAGCCTTCTGTTTCTCTATTCCTGCCCTTGACTGTCAATTCCTGCTTCTACAGCGGTGTTTGGGAAAAATCCGATGCCTAATCTGTTCATCACTTCGTCGATTGGGTTGAGCACAGTGAGACCACTGCCGCCGGCAAACAATAACCCCACGGCGTTCCCCTGCATATCCAACACCAAAGAGCCGCTGTCCCCGGGTCCACTGACGATGTCGCTGACCAATTGATCGGTGAATAAGCAGAATCCTGGCTGGCCGTAGTCCACCCTCAGCACCACATTTTGGATCAGAATAGTGCCTGTGGTGTAGTCGGTGGTGCGGCCGCTCTTCTGTACCGCCAGATCCAGTGACCCCGCAGTCACTCCGGTGACTAAGCCGATGCCCAGTATCTCTGGGCTGATTATGTCAGGCCGTAGTGGCTCTGCAACGGCTGCGTCCACCGTATTCGTCAGCGCCTGATTAGGTTCTTCTGCTAAGACCCACCAGTCCCCAGGGAAAGCTGTGGCCGCGACCGATGACGCCCCTAGCGGTGAGTAGTTCAGCGGCATAAACCGCTTTAAGGTTCCTATCCGATCGTCGACTAAACTGCCTCCATCATAGCCGCCCGGCTGCAGGATAGGGTCTCCCAGGTTCGCCCGTCGGTTTCGTCCGCTGCTGGAATTGGCCAACACGTGGTTGTTAGAGAGGATCAGCGGTTGGCCGCTGGCGGCATCGTAGACGACGGCACCGAAAGTGCCAGCCGTCACCCGATAATGACCGATGCTCAACCCGGGGCAGGCTGGGCGCAGGCGTTCGATCTGCTCCAACGGCCGCAAAGGCCCGCTCTGCAAGACGTCTGTGCGCAGCCCGTCTATGTATGTGGGGATCACGTCGGTTGCTCCCAGGGCCTGCAAGGGCAGTTTCTGGCTGACTAGCACCGTCAGACAGTGCCCAGGCAAGCGCTGCCCTCTGCGGATCTTGCGGCCGATGCCTACCCCCACCACGTTACTTCGGGCCAGCAGCCCTGCAGCATTTCGTTTCAAGACTTGTTGTTCATCCATCTGTTCACCCCCTCCGATTCAAGTTATGCTGATCGGCTACACCCGGGCACACCTGAGCGATAAGCCAGCATACAGTATCACGAGTGGGGTGACGGACAGTGTGGAAGCAGCTGAGTACATATCATTTTTATCCATGGGGAATTCGACGTCTGCACCTGACTTTTCCAGCGCAGAAGGGTACCGACATCTGGTTGATAGAGCGCTGGTTAAATCGGGTGCGCTTGCTACAACCTAGTTGGCTGATGGAAACCACAGCCGAACAGGGGATATTCACTGGCCAGACGATGTCTCAGATCCGGCGGCTGGCCAAGTACATGTTGGTCTGGCAGCCCAGGCAAGTGGAGCCATTGACCTATTCGCTGTTTGGACTGGATGTAGGGTTAGGTAGGAAGGCCGGGCTTTTTGGCCTGCGGCCGCTGTTGGTGGGCGACGTAGGGGAGGATGTCCGAGTACTGCAGACCCGCCTGGTAGCCTGCAACCGACGGTTAGCTTTGATTCTTGGGCGGCCGGCCGATGGGGTCTACGGCCAACGCACCGCCCGCATGGTCAGAGCCTTCCAGCGGGACAGCCAGCTGTTCTTCCCAGGCATTCGCGCCTCAGGCCAGGTCTTCAGCGACACTATGTTGGCAGTGTGGGACCGGACCCTCTTGGGTGGCCGGGTGCTGCAACTGGGATCCCGGGGGATGGATGTGTTGGCCTTGCAGGAACTGCTGAATGGGTTGGGTTATTGCTGTCTGCAGACCGGCATCTTTGACCGATCATTGGCGGAGAGGGTGGCTTGCTGGCAGCGTGACCTGGGCCTCAGCCAGACCGGTCAGCTAGGATGCGAAGAGTATTGGCACCTGGGGTTGGTGCGTGGTTACTGATGCTGACCACAGGGGAATGCCGAGCAAGAGCAGAGACCCGGCCTGATCTAGGCCGGGTCTCTGCTTTCTAAGGGCCGGGGCAGTTGGCCAGACGCCAGCTGGGGTGGATGTTAATTCCGTGGGAAGTGATTTGCACCGGGAGACGAGAGGGAGCGACGATGGTCAGCTGAGCCTGGCCAAATACACAGTTGGGAAAGGCGACCCAGCGACTGTCCGGCGACCAAGCGAAGCGCTCGCCGAGGCAAGCCACATCGGTCAGATCATTCACCAGTTGCCCTTGGCGGTCCACTACTCTGATCGTTCCCTGGAAGTTCTGTTCCGGGGTGAGAATGGTGGAGTTGTAGGCGAGAAACTCACCGCTCGGTGACCAAACCGGGAATAGGTCTCTGCCTTGTTGCCCCTCTGGGGTCGGGCGAACTTGGCCGCTGGCTATGTCCGCTATGTATACGATGGAGACGCTAGCTCCGGGAGAGGTGAAGGAGATCAGCTCACCTCTGGGGTCTACGCTGAGATTCGAGATATTGCCCGCCTCTGGCAGATTGGTGACTTGACGCAAGCCTGTGCCGTCCAAATTGATGGAGAACACCTGCTCCACGAATTCCCCGGTCGGCCGGGTGAACACGATGGACTGTCCGGCCGGCAGCCATGCCGGGTCATCGCCGGTGGTGATCGCTCGGGTAGCTCCAGAGCGGGCATCAATTAAGATGATCTGGTCATTCAAGCTGAAGATCAAAGACTGACTATCCGGGGACCAGTTGACCGCAGTGAAATCTGGCAGTTGGCTGATCAGGCCGCGCACCTGCCGCGTGTTCGCGTCTAGCACGAACAAGGTCCCGGCTTCCCCGACAAAGGCCAGGCCTTGACCGTCGGGCGACCAGGCAGGAACGGTGGCCGGGCCCCCCAAGCCGAAGGTGAGGCGCGTAGAGCCTACTTGTGCGGGAGTACGAGCCCACAGATCATATCTGCCAGTGGCCCGAGAGGAGAGAAAGGCGATGCAGCCGTCGGCGGGGACTAGGGTGAGTGGGATCTTCAGCTCCTGCCCAGGAAGAATCGTAAACGGAGGCGTCAGGCTGTTCGCCGCCGCAATCACTTCCAGCGGAAGGTCGAAGCGGCGGGCCAACGTGAACAATGAATCGCCGGGCTGTATCTTGACCATAGTGCCGGTCAGTACCGGAATCAGCAGTTTTTGCCCGACAAGAATGGCATCCGGATCGCTCAGATTATTGGCGGCGACGATCAGTGCCGGGGTGCTGTTCAGGCTGGTTGCGATGCCGTGCAACGTGTCTCCAGGTTGCACGGTATAGATCAACATTTTTATTCACCTCCTTAACTTAAAGAGTAAAGGGTTGTAGTGCCAGTGACTGGGGGAGTCATTCTCTCCCTCCGTCATGGCTTACGCCATGCTATCTCCCTGATCAGACGGAGGCAGGCCTTGGCCCCCTCAGGAGGGGGCTGTCACGGAGTGAATGGGGGAGTCTCGTTACATTGTATGCTCCCCGACCCGGTGCGCAACTCGTCCTCAGCCGTCTCTGGCGCAGGGACGATGATTCAACTGAGGTCGCCCACCCCGTGCTATTCCATCTCATAGCTGCGTCAGAACAGGATAAACTAGCAGCGGTGATTTCATAATGAAAAGCATATGCCTGTTCACTGCCTTGTTGCTCTGCCTGACCGGCTTCGGTTTCACTCAGCATGAGCCGGTGATCTACGAATTGGTGACGACGGATGGTCGCATCCTAGCCCGTACAGAAGTGCGGCCAAGTGTTGGAGACAGTTACTGGGAGGCCTCCAGCGACATTTGGTACACCGTGATCTCGCTGCACGGAGACCGCGCCCTAGTGGGAACTGAGGCCGAGACCAGAACCTTCACCCGGGAGCGGAACACCCGGGTGATCATCAGCGTCATTCTGCTGCTCGGTGCCACCTATTATTGGTACCGACGATTTCGTCGCGCCCGCGGCTAGTTGCAGGGAAGGTCTATGAACTGATAGGCGGCATGGTTGACGTCATTCATCTTCGCAGGTTATGCTGGTAGAGGCATTAAATGCCACAGAGGTGGACAGCGAGCATGGGCGGTTATGCCTGGACGTCCGAAACACTGACGAAGCTCTTCAGTGTCATTCTAAGCGTAGCGAAGAATCTTCCTATCTCCACACTGGCCACCAATTGGGGGGAAACCAGATGGATTTAACTAAAAGGCTGGCAACAGAATTCAAGTTGCCGTCGGCGCAATTGTCCAATGCGGTGCAGCTTCTGGATCAAGGCAACACAGTGCCGTTCATTGCCCGTTACCGCAAGGAACTGACCGGAGAGATGGATGAAACGATGCTCCGTCAGTTATCGGATCGTCTCACTTACTTGCGCACGCTGACCGAGCGTCAGGCAGAGGTGAAGCGCCTGATCGCGGAGCAAGGCAAGCTTACCGATCAGTTGGCTGCGAGCATCGACGCAGCTGCAGTGATGCAGCAGGTTGAGGATCTGTATCTGCCCTATCGACCTAAACGGCGCACCCGGGCCACCATGGCTAGGGAAAAAGGGCTGGAGCCACTGGCTGAATCGCTGCTGGATGACCGCCAGACCGACGCGTCTGCCGGGGACCTGGCTGCTAGGTATATCGATCCAGACAAGGATGTACATTTCGCAGAAGAGGCTCTGTCTGGGGCTTCGGATATCATTGCCGAGCGGGTGAACGAGCACTTCTTGATTCGCGAGCTGGTGCGCAATTTCTACCGTACGCATGCAGAGATGGTCAGCGAGGCCAAAGATGACACTGTCACCTCCAACTACGAGATGTATTACCACTATCGCGAGCCTTTGCGTACCATCCCGTCCCATCGGGTGTTGGCGATCAACCGGGGGGAGAAAGAAGAGTTGCTCAAGGTCAGCTTCTCCATCAACCAGCAGCAGCTGATCGACCGGGTGACCAGGCATTTTGCCGGCCGGGCGGCTGTGCCGTCATACCTCAGCGCGGCCGTGCAAGACGGCTGTCAGCGGTTGCTCTTCCCAGCCATCGAACGAGAGATCAGATCGTCGCTGACCGAGACGGCTGAGGAACAGGCGATCAAGGTGTTCAGCGAGAATGTGAAGAACCTGTTGTTGCAGGCGCCGATCAAAGGCAAGACGGTATTGGCTGTGGATCCTGCCTACCGCACCGGCTGCAAGCTGGCCGTGGTCGGTCCCACTGGCCGGGTTTTGGCTACCGATGTTGCTTATGTCACCCCTCCGCAGCCAGATCTTTCCCATGGGCGATCTCTGTTCCTGAGCTTGATTGCCGACCATCAAGTGGAAGTGATCTCCATCGGCAACGGCACCGGCTCTCGCGAGTGCGAGGAATTTGTGTCTGATCTGATTAGCGAGCATAACCTCGTCACCACGTATACCATCGTCAGCGAAGCTGGTGCTTCCGTTTACTCGGCTTCTGCGCTGGCCGTAGAGGAACTACCAGATCTGGACGTCACTCTCCGCGGTGCCATCTCCATCGGTCGCCGCCTACAGGATCCACTGGCAGAGTTGGTGAAGATAGACCCCAAGTCCATCGGCGTCGGTCAGTATCAGCACGACGTCAATCAGAAACGCTTGGCGCAGACTTTGCAGGGAGTGGTGGAGGATGTGGTTAACAGCGTCGGCGTTGACCTGAATACCGCGTCTCCAGCTTTGCTGCGTTACGTCGCTGGCATCTCCGCTTCAGTAGCCAAGAACATAGTTGCTTACCGTGACGCTAACGGCGGCTTCCGTTCACGCTCCCAGCTGTTGAAAGTGCCTCGGCTCGGTCCGGCTGCTTTCACCCAGTGTGCAGGTTTCCTACGTATTCCTCAGGCGGATAACCTGTTGGACAATACCTCGGTCCATCCCGAATCCTATCAACTAGCCAGCGATCTGTTGCAGGCGCTGGGGGTGAACGCTGGGGACATGGCTAAAGGCAGAGTGAAGCTCTCCGAGAGCCAGCTGTCCGCGATAGCCGAGCGGCTACGGGCAGGGTTGCCTACATTGCGGGACATCTATCAGGCGCTCTGTCGTCCGGGCCGAGATCCTCGGGAAGACTTGCCGGGGCCCGTCTTTCGCCGCGACGTGTTGCAGTTGTCAGACCTGCACGAGGGAATGGTGCTATCGGGAGTGGTACGCAACGTGGTGGATTTTGGCGCCTTCGTGGACATCGGCGTGAAGCAGGATGGCTTGGTGCACATCTCCCAAATTGCGGACCGCTATATCAAGCACCCCAGCGAAGTGTTGCATGTCGGCCAGCCGGTCAGTGCCCGGGTGATCAGCATCGATCATCACCGCAAGCGCATCGGGCTGTCGTTGAAGTGAAAAAGCGAGATAAACAACCCAGTTGTTGCGGCTGAAGGTAGTCCGGTAGAAAGCCAAGAATTAGGCGATCGTATCCTTGACTTCGGGCAGCGTAGGTTGTAGATTAGTGAATAAGTAGGCGCGATGAAGAGGCATTAAGCTGATAGCCTGCAGATAGCGAGCCGGCGGGGGTGGAAGGTCCGGCGGTAGGTGGTGGCATCGATGGGGCCTAGGAGCGCTCTGATCGCAGGATCGGCGTTTAACCGCGTTAAGGCAGGCAGCACTGGCTGCCGTGAAGGGCATCCGGAACGGATGAATTTGGGTGGTACCGCGGAATTGCTCCGTCCCGATTGGGGCGGAGTTTTTGTTTAGCACAGCAAGGAGGTTGTCGATCGAAGATGAAGACAGTGTTTTCAGGGGTGCAGCCCAGCGGAGTAATTACTCTGGGCAATTATCTAGGTGCGATGCGGCACTTCGTGGCCATGCAGGCAGACCACCAGTGTTTCTACTCCGTAGTTGACCTGCATGCGCTTACCGTCTCCCAGGATCCCATCGTGCTGCGGGAACAGGCGGTCACTTTAGCTGCCCTGTACCTGGCGATGGGCATCGATCCACAGAGATCTACCCTCTTCATTCAATCCCAGGTGTCTGCCCACAGCGAGTTGGCCTGGCTGCTGCAATGCAACAGCTATATGGGTGAACTGAGCCGTATGACCCAGTTTAAGGAGAAGTCTGAGGGCCAAGAAACAGTGACGGTAGGCTTGTTTACTTACCCTACCCTGATGGCTGCCGACATTTTGCTCTATCAGACCGATCTGGTGCCGGTGGGGGAGGACCAGAAACAACACTTGGAGCTGACCAGAGACATAGCTATGCGCTTTAATCATCGCTTTGGCGAAGTCTTCACCATTCCGGAGCCGGCCATCGCTAAAGTAGGTGCGCGGATCATGTCCCTACAAGAGCCACAAAAGAAGATGAGCAAGAGCGATCACCCCAATACCCACATTTCCATGCTCGATGATGCCACTGCGGTGAAGAAGAAGATCAATCGTGCGGTGACCGACAGCGAAGGCTCCGTGCGTTATGATCAGGAGAATAAGCCTGGGGTGAGCAATCTGTTGGTGATTCATTCCCTCTGCTCCGGCGAGTCCATTGCCGCCTTGGAGGAACGCTACCGTGGGCAGGGTTATGGTGCCCTCAAGAAGGGTGTGATAGACTCAGTCGTAGCAACCTTAGAGCCAATCCAGAGGCGCTACCACGAGCTGGTCACCTCTGGGGAAGTGCTGGATTTACTCAGGCAAGGAGCAGAGAGGGCAGACCAGGTAGCACGTCCCACCTTGGGGGAGGTACGACAGGCGATGGGTCTAATCAATCTGGAATAGGCCCTAGGCAACAATCATTAGTAAGTAAGCCAACGTGCTGTGATCAAGGCTTAAGCTGATAGCTGCTGAAGATACGATCAATTGCCCGGGACGCTAGACGGTTGTTGAGTGTTGGAGAGACCAGAATTGGCACAGGGCTTTGCTTGCCATTCTGATATGGTTGGAGGTATTGCCAGTGACGGAAGGAACTCGTCGCGAACTGCTAGAGTGGGGCAAGGCTCTGTTGGTAGCTTTTGCCCTGGCCTTAGTCATCCGCAGCTTCTTGCTGCAACCTTATTGGGTGTTAGGTCGCTCAATGTTGCCTACCTTGCACGATGGCGAAAGGGTATTTTTGAATCGACTGGTATATAATTTGAAGACTCCCGTCAGGGGGGACGTGGTGGTGATCCTCCCTCTGCCCGATGAGGATATCTCGATCATCAAGCGGGTAATTGGATTGCCGGGCGAATCGGTGGAGATTCGCGATGGGTCCGTGTGGATAGACGGTCAACGCCTGTTGGAGCCCTATCTGGAGGGCGGGACGGAGGGCAGCTATGGCCCGGTGGAAGTGCCGCCTGACCATGTTTTCGTGTTGGGGGACAACCGCCAAGAAAGCAGGGATAGCCGCTTTGCTTCCATCGGATTCGTGGAATATGAGCGCCTAGCCGGCAAGGCGATATTGATATATTGGCCACTGACACAATTGCGTACCATTCCCCGCTAGTGACTTCCGATTAAGCAAAGCCCGCCGCAAGGAGGGCATGCCATATGAGGGGGAGCTGATCTGGATGCTCCCTGGGGTGGGACCGGGGGACAGCAGGGCCTGTCCCCACTGTCCGCCACCCTACGAAGTGTTATTCTGGGCTTTATGCGAGCTCAGGCTGACAGCCTTGTTCAAATGCCTCCAAGGGCCAGACTCGCTCAGTCTCCGGCTGCAATCAACTGCTCCAAATAGTCTGGCTGGAGCAGCCATTTGCCATAGGCACCGAAGTAGCGACAGGTGAGTTCGACCGTCGTTCGATACTCCCGTGAATTCCCCTCAAAGAACAGGCTGACGTGGTACTCTCCAGCCAGTCTTCCATCGACGGCCTGGCCTACTCGGCTGGACCAGATGCGGATATCCCTGATTCGGTCAACCAACGTCGCCATATCTTGCGCCTGATTATGGATGATCAGCTGGGTGAGGGCAACATTTCCTTGCCCCGCTAATTCCAGCGCCACGATTTGCAGTTGATCTGGTGCCAGGTCGTCCAAATACTGATGCAGCTGTCCGGCGGCATAGTGTACCATCAGTTGATGCATCGGGTCACAATTGGCTCCTCCGTGAGTCATGCTGCCTTGGAAATGCAGGCAATGGTGGCCTGGGAACCCGTTTGCCAGAGCTCCAGCCCCATGGGGCATGCCGTTGATTGATGCGGCGATGCGCCTGCCGGCATGTTCAACGATCACCGCCCGCCGATTCCAGCTCCAGGCATGATCGTAGATGGTCTTCAGGATGGCGGTGTCCTCTTTGGCTAAAGGCTGAATGTCCGCATGCAGGCTACCCCCTCGACGCTGGGACCTGAAGGTCAGTCCAGTCTCCAGATCCCTGACAATGAACTGGCTATAGCGGGGGATCAGCTGGTCTACCTCCGGCCAGGGCAGCAGTTCACCAAACTGCCCTGCTTGCAGGCTGCTCAGATAGCTATCGATCAACTGCAGCCCGTCCCGGCTGAGGGACAATTCTTCGGTCAGCGATTGACTATAGATTCGCAGGTCATGGGTCAGCCAGAAGTCCGACTGGTGTTCGGCAAATGTGAGTGTCAATCGATACATCGGTGGCTCCTGATTGGGAGGAACCCCAGGCACTTCTGTACATAGGCGGAAGGCCTTCGCCAAGAGCTTCAGCTCTGCGGGCTCGCTGATCGTCTCCTTTGCCAGCCAATCGCTCTGGGCAAACTGAAGCTCTGCCCAGAGCGGCTGTTGATCCGCCTGGCGGCCCTTCCACAGCAGACCGAGGGCAAAGAACAGAACTACCATCGTTACCATTACTGCTACTAGCCATCTAGACCTCAGTGGCATTTAGCGTCCTCCTTCTAGCACCACAAGGGCAGGGGATCACCAAATATTACGCATTGGGGACAGGTTTATTACCGTTTTTGCGCGCCAGGGAGGGTCTGTGTTGTTGCCGAGCCGGTAGGGGATAATAGAATCAAGTTTAGCAAGTTGGGAAGTGTTGACTATGAGGATGCGATTCTGGTCTGTTGTCGTCGTCTGTTGCCTGTTGGCGCTGGGATCCACCGCTTGTCGCCGGGCGGTGCCACCCGAGATATCTCTGCCTACACCGACCACCCTAGGCAGCGGTGCTCCGGTGGCTATCAGCCCAGATGGCAGTTCGCTGTTGGTGGTCCGATCCAAAGGGGAGCTGAATGAGGGCTGGATTCAACCCTCCGACGGAAGTGAGGCGACCAAGGTTTTGGAGTTCGATTCCGTCAGCTTCTATGCTGCCTATTCCCCTGACGGGCAGAGATTGGCCTGGACCGCCGCTGGGGTATGGCTGGCTAACGCTGATGGCAGCGGGCCAGAACAGATTGTAGATGAAGAACAGGTTGGCCCGCTGGTCTGGTCCCCAGATAGCGATCGGTTAGCGGTAGTAGTCGGGGATAGCCTCCTGATGGTCGACTTGACCGGGCAGGAGAGGAGCGAGATCGCTCGAGCGGCAGCCATCCGTGCCCTCGCGTGGGCCAAGCTTTCTACTGGGGATCGATTGTTCTTTGTCAGCTATCCTGAAGAGCAGCCGCCCTTTATCGCCAGCGTCCGCTGGGATGGGCAAGACCAGCGGCAGCTGGCCATCGGAGAGGCCTTTGACTTGGCTTTGGAAGACCTGTACGTAGCAGAGCCGCTGTCTGCCGGCCCCTTGCGCCGCATGGCGGCCCATGATGGCTCAGGCGAGACGACGTTGGTGGCTAGCGGTGTGCAGTCAGTTTCCGCTCGCCCGCCGGAGTTTAAGCAAGTGGCTTACCTAAAGCAGGCTGCCGACGGCATCAGCGCCGATCTTTGGCTGGCCCAATCCGACGGAACAGAACCGATGCAGCTGACCGCTGGCGATCCGGTCCTGGGGCAGCTTTGGTCTCCCGATGGCCAACGCCTCTATTACGCGGTGTTTGACTTTGAGTTTGCTGAGGATGAAGAGCCTTTTCGGGTGCAGGTATTGGACATTTCGCCGGCCGGCGAAACAGGAGGCTAGTAGCTCTATCAATGACACAGGCAGCGCCTCAGATGAGGTGCTGCCTGTGTTCTGTTCTCCTCGATTATCCAATCAAAGCCGTTTTGTGTTTCCCGTGATTACTCACAGTATTCGCTGGCGTCAGTGGGGATGTATTTCTTGAACCAGTTGAGAATGTGCTGCAGGCGCTCGGTGCGGTGCCTCGGCTGTCCGGAGCGGGAAAGCTCGTGGGTTTCGTTTGGGAAGCGCACGAACACGGCTTCCTTGCGCAACCATTTCAGCGCCGTGTACCATTGTTCTCCCTGCTCGATCGGGCAGCGCAGGTCCTGCTCGCTATGGATGATCAACACCGGCGTGTTCACATTGTGCACATAGGTGATCGGCGAGCGTTTCATGTAGCCCTCTGGGTTGTCCCACGGGTTGCCAGGAAACTCATACTGACCGTTGCCATAGCCGATATCGCTGGTGCCGAACTGGCTGTAGCGGTTACTGGTGCTGCGGGCGGTCACAGCCGCCTTAAAGCGGTCATTCTGCGAGATAATCCAGTTGGTCATGTAGCCGCCATAGCTGCCGCCGGTAACGCCCATGCTCTCTTCGTCAATGAATCCTAAGGCCAAGGCTTGCTCCATTGCTGCCATCACTGCCCGGTAGTCCAAGCCGCCCCAATCGTGATGGGTCTTGGACACGAATTCCTGTCCGTAGCCCTGACTTCCCGGCGGATTGGAGTAGACGACCGCATATCCTGCCGCGCAGAGCAAGTGGAACTCATGCATGAAAGTGTAACCGTAGGCTACATGAGGACCGCCATGGATCTGCAACACTGAAGGATACTTCACCCCCGGCTTTACGCCCACCGGTGGCATCACCCAACCTTCAACGGTCAGCCCTTCACATTCAAAGGTGAATTGCTCTGGCGAGGTCAACGTCAACTCGTCCAGCAGTTCCTTGTTTTGCTCAGTCAAGCGCACGAACTTGCCGTCCTGCAGCAGATGCACATCTCCTACCATCTGGGGGCTGGTCAAGGTCACGGCGCAGGTGCCGCCCCGATAAGACATTCCGTAGACGACCTGATCCACCTCGGGGCTCAGCTGTTGTACCGTTGGCTGTTCGCCAATGCTCACCGAGTATACCTTGGTCCGGCTGCGATCGGTAGAGGTGAAATAAATACTTTGCCCGTCGGCTGCCCAAATCAGGCCTGGATCGGTGGCCGAGACCATGTCGCTGCCGCAGGAATTCCCCGGTTGCCGATCAAACTCGCAGGTGAGCATGCGGGATTCGCCGCCGTCTGCCGGCACGATGCAGATCCGGTCTAAGGTGGCCACGTTGAATTCCCGATTGTGACCGAGATAAGCGATCTGCTGTCCATCGGGCGACCAGCTGGGATTTCGGCACGGCCCTTGGCCAGTGGTCACTTGGCGCAGTTCCCCTCCGGTAACCGGCACCACCCAGATCTGCGACGCCATGCGATTGTACTCGCTTTCTGGATCACGGTTGGAGCCAAAGGCGAGAAACTGGCTACAGGGAGACCAACTCAGTCCAGAACAATCATAGTTGCCGTTGGTCAGCTGGGTCTGTTCTCCGCTGGCTACGTCGACCACAAACACCTGAGCATAGCGATCATCCAGGAAACCTTCGCCGTTCTGTTTGTAATGCAGGCGAGTGATCACTTTCACGTCACTTTTCTCTTCGCTCTCGTCAGCGATGCTGCTGGATACCTTAGTGACGAAGGCGATCTTGCTGCCGTCAGGTGACCATATCGGGGTACCGGCCCTGTGTTTGGCCTTGGTCAACTGCTTGGCTTCTCCTCCGCCGACGGGCAGCAAGAAAATCTGATTTCCGTCCGCGCGGTTGGATGTGAAGGCCAGGGTGGTGCCATTTGGGGACCAACGGGGGTTGCTATCTGTCTTCGGTCCAGCGGTCAGCTGTACCGGCTTTCCGCCGGCGGCCGGAACTAGCCAAATGCGAGATTGATACTTGGTCTTGTCCTCTCTGTCAGCAACCTTGACCACGTATGCAATCTGCTGGCCATCCGGAGATACCTGCGGATCACCTACCCACTGCATGCGATAGATGTCATCGATGGTGATGCGTCTGCTCGAATTCGTCAATCTAATCCCTCCATCAATATAACTCCCTTCAAACTTCCGCACACCAAGCTGTTTTTCCTGCTTGTCCGCCGATCGAACTAAATTGAAACGCGCCTGCTGGTGCAAGCGCGTTTGCTTTAGGATCTTTCGATACCGATCACTCTGCCGATCGGGATCAGAGTCAGGCGTCGATGTCTGCCAGAATGGTGGTTCAATTCGACGAAATCCCGGCCGAGCTGGACCAGCCGTCCGTTGAGAGCTTCACCGCCAGTGGTCAGTATGGTAACGCGACATCCGCTCCTGCGACATACACGGCTGATCACGATCTGATCCAGATTCTCTTGTACGAAGAACTGTCCAGACACCCGGATCATCCGCCGTCCGACAGCTCGCAGACGGCCCTCTTCACTGCAGAAGCCTTCCGCTTTCAGCACAACCCTCCTGCCAAGCGCCTGGCGCAACCGTCGGTTGAGTGTCATCTTAGTCATGCGCAACAGGTGGACACCTCCTTTGGCTCCTCGCTGCTTCAGTATACGAGGTAGGTGCAGAGAAGGTTAAGGGGTGATTTAAAGAAGGTTTATGAGCAGTATCGTCGAATTATTGCTTAGTGAAGCGAAGTTTTAGGAGGGATAGGCATTGATCGATCGTGATTTGCTGCAGCGTCTACAGGAATACTTCACCGCACACCACGAGGAGATGATCGCTGAGAATATTGCCGTCTGTGAGGTGGCGGCTCCCCCGTTCCAAGAGCATGAGCGGGCGGAATATGTGGCTCGCCGCTGGCGCGAGCTCGGCTTGGACAACGTCTATGTGGATGATACCCCCAACGTCTATGCGGAAATCGGCAGCGGTGAACCGGGACAGACTCTGCTGGTAGCTGCCCACCTGGACACCGTCTTCCCGGCAGGAACCGATGTCACCGTGAGGAGAGAAGGGCACTTCCTGCATGCACCGGGTGTGAGGGATGACTCCACTGCTGTGGCCGCCTTGATTCAACTGGTCGCAGGGTTGAAAGCGCTGAACATCACCCCCATGGGGCGCATCATTCTGGTCGGCACCGCCGGAGAAGAGGGCTTAGGCGACTTGAGAGGGATGAAAGCCGCCATGGCCAAGTATGGCCAAGAGGTGGACGCTGTGATTGCCGTGGACGGCAACCTCAGCTCGGTGGTTCATCAAGGAATCGCCAGCCGTAGATTGCAGGTCAACGTCAGTACCGGCGGCGGCCACAGCTGGGGTAATTTCGGCGACCCGAATGCGATCCACGTGGCCGGACGCATGATCGCCGACATCTCGCACCTGACAGTGCCTCAGGATCCTCGCACCAGCTACAACGTCGGCACCATTTCCGGTGGCACCTCCATCAACACCATCGCTCCCAACGCCGAGATGCTGATCGACATGCGCTCCACCAGTGCAGACAGTCTGGCCGACTTGGAGGGCAGGCTGCGGGCGATCCTCACCCGCCATGCCGAAGAGGGTGGAGTGGACTTGAACGTGAAAGTGGTGGGTGATCGCCCCGGCGGGGCCATCCCGTCCGATCACTATCTGGTGCAGCTAGCCCGCGAGATTCTTACTACCCTGGGGGTAGAGTCGGTATCTGGGCCTAGCTCCACCGATGCCAATGTGCCCCTTAGTCAAGGCATTCCCGCCGTTTGCGTGGGTATCACCGCCGGCCGAGGTGCTCACCGCATGGATGAATCGCTGGATGTGCGCCCGATCCCGATCGGGATGACGCAACTGGCGCTGCTGGTCCTGGCTGCCGCCGAGCACGAAGGCTAAAACGGTGGCCTAGACGGATATATCAGCGGAGGCTATCCTGTCTCAAGGAAAGCCTCCCTGTTTGTGAGCTGAACTGGGCGTCTGTTGGGTACGACTGCCAGAGCTTAACGGCTTCTATGTATGGCGTCAACTGCATCCCTCCCTAACCAGGGTATCTTCCATTATATCACAATCCGCAACGGGTTGAGAAAATGGACAGAAAGATGGGCCGGGTCACGCCTTTGCGTGGCTCGGCCCACGTTTGCTAAGTGCAGCGAAGAACTTCAGTCAGCCAGTGTTATTACTTGATAAGGGGCAGCAAAGCGTCGGATACTTCGATCAGCTGAGCGCTGGTCAGAGCCCGCATTAGCAGCAAGGTCGTGAACCCTACCGCCAGACCGGTCAGTCCGGCAGCAACGATCAACAGCGGCAAGTAGAGCATGATCCCGATGGTCTTGACGATGAACGCCGCCACCAACAGCTGTCCGATATTATGAAAGAGCGCCCCGATCACGCTGATCGCAGGCAGGCTGAGCCAGCGATGGGCAAACTTGGCCAGCAGGTACATCACCAGCATGCTGAACAAGCCTCCGGACAAGCTGAACAGGAACCCGCTCAGCCCGCCGCCAAACATCGACGAAAGGGTGGTGCGGATGATCACGAACAACAATATCTCGTGGAAGGGCAGCATGAAGATGGCCACCAAGGTGACAATGTTGGCTAATCCTAATTTCACCCCTGGCACCGGCAAAATGGGCAAGGGGATCATTCTTTCTGCCACATGTAGCGCTAATGCCAGCGCAATCAAAATGCCTAACAGGACTATTTTCTTCGCCTTGTTCACAGTTTCTCCCCCGGTTGCCCGTAGATCAGGGCACAAGTTGATAGCGATCGTCGATCACCGTCAGGCGGTCCTTCAGCCCAGGTGTCAGAAAGATGCGGTGATCCTGATCGATCACTGCGGCTTCGACACCGGGCAAGCTTTCGACCAATTCCATCCCGCGTTCGCGCCCCAGGATGAACACGCTGGTGCTGAGGGCATCTGCGTCGATGGAGCTAGTGGTGACAATGGTGGAACTGAGCACATCGGTCTCTGCTGGATAGCCGGTGTCAGGGTCGATGATATGATGATAGACCGTACCGTCAGCTATCAAGAAGCGCTCGTAGGCACCAGATGTCACCAAGGTCTCGTCCCGAGGCTCCAACACTGCCACATAGGTGTTGCGGGTGTCCTCCGGATCCTGCACTCCGATCCGCCAGGGGCGGTCTCCGCTCGGGTTTTGTCCTAGTGTGTACAGATTGCCTCCCAGGCTGATCAATCCATCCTTTATGCCATGCTCCCGCATGATCGCCACCGCCTGGTCGGCAGCGTAGCCCTTGGCGATACCCCCCAAGTCCAGACCCATCCCGGCCTGCGGCAAGAAGACCGACTTGCTCGCTGCGTCCATCTCCACCAGCCGATAGTCAACCAAGACTAAGGCGGAGGCGATCTCTTGGTCGGAGGGAACCCGGGCTAGAGGTGAGCCGATACTCCACAGGGTGACCAGCGGCTGAATGGTCGGATCAAACTTGCCGCCGCTGAGCTCGGCAAAATGCAGGGCTGCTTGCAGCACTTCGAAGGTGTCGCTACTCACCCTTACTGGTTGATTCCCGGCCTGCTGATTGACCTGGCTGATCTCGCTGTCAGGCTGGTTGATGGTCATCCTCTGTTCTATCTCGTGCAGGCGGACGTAGACCGCATCCAGAGCGGCTTCCGCACCTCTGCCATACGCCCTGGCTTCGATATAAGTGCCCATGATGAACTCACTGCGGGTGGCCTCTTCGTGTCCAGTATAGCGCCACCAGCCGATCAAGCCTAGGCCGATGATCAGCAAGGCCGCAGCCAGGGGAAAAAACTTGCGCATGGGGAACCTCCTTCTGTGTAAAGGTCATAGAGCTAGAACCAAGTAATTATAGCACAAAGGGCGGCCGCCGACACGGTAAGCGGTAACTCATTCCTCACCTTAGCCACCGATGCCCCCTCCTTTCCCGCGGTCAAGGTTAACGCTATACCAACCCCATCGTCTTGGCCTACCTGAACTCGGCCACAGGGGTACTGTCGCTTTAGCCCTGGGGAGTAAGGGTTTTCGTATCAGTGATCGGGGAATTGACAAAAGGGCTGTCAGTGCGACAGCCCCTTTAACGCTGGTGGGGACTTCAGCGAAGAATCGTTATCTTGCCATCACCACTAAAGCTTGCAGCGCCTCGGTGACATTCTCGAACGAGCCTGTTGCCCCGGTGACGAAGTCTACCCCGTATTGATTGGCAACCATCTGTTGCATATGCTCCCTAGCCAGGAATTGCAGCGCTGGTTCCCAAGCGTAGCCGGCATCGACTTTAGAAACGCCGTCTGCATTCAGCTCGGCGAACTCGAAGCCGATGATCTTGCCCTGATGCAGCGCCAGAGTAGCCTTGTTCCTGTAACCGTGGCTGTCAGGTTCAGTCTCGTAGGTGTAGACGCCATCATGGGCTACTGCCAGATTCATAGCCATCTGCACCATGTCCTTGAATGCCTCAGAGGTGCTGGTGGCACCAGTGATGTCGTCAACTTGAGCTAGATCCAGAGTCTCGTTCAGCTGGTTATTCAGCTCTTCGATGGCCGCAAGGGCCTCAGTATATCTGTATTCCGCCTCAGCCTTGGTCTTACCCTCGGCGGTATACTCGTTGTAATCGACCTCGCTCAGCTGGTTGCCAGCGATGGTCACAGTTACTTGAGAATAATATCCCCGTGCATCCTGTCCGCTCTTGAGAGTGTAGGTGCCATCCCGCAGGACAGCCTGATAATCCTTGTCGGCTTTAGTCAGAGCGGACTTGGCTGCTGCCCTAAACTTGTCAACTGTACCCGTGGCACCGGTGACGGCGTCGAATGAATCGTCTACATCTTTGGTCTCCAACAATAGACCAGGAAGGTCGGCTATTGCTTGCAGCGCTTCCTCGTAGGTATAGTTGTCGGCAGATTTGGCAACGCCGTTGGCGATCTCTTCGAAGGCCACATCGCTGAGCTCACCGTTAACGATGGATACGGTGACTACTCCGTATCCGCCCCGAGCATCCACATCAGATGTACCGGTGTAAGTTCCATCCTTGAGGTTAGAAGTAGGGCCTGGATCTGGCTCCGTTGCAGTTGGTGTGCAGCCGCCGAGGATGGCTACAGAGATTGCAGCCACAGCTAGAAACGCAAAAAACTTCCTCAAAAAATTCTCCCCCTTACTGAATTAGCTTCTGCAGTACCAGATAAGGCGTTGCAGATTTGTGAAAGTCCCCTTTTTCACAATATATCAATATCCAGCTATCTGCAATACCGAAATATGCGGATTCAGCGGTTGAAAGGCTGTTCGGGTTCAAGTAAGGCAGTCTAAGAGGGAAAAGAGCCCGCGATTGCGAGCTCTCTGCAAAATCCAAAAAAGATTAAATTTATCAGGCACGACAGCCAACTTAGGCTTCTACACCAATTCTAATCTGGCGGAAGCGAGCGGGCGCTGCCCCATGACCGACATTAGCTATCTGCACCGGCTCTCCCTTGGCACAAGAGGGCATGCCATAACAGTGCCAATGACCCTGATCAGCTACCGCGTCGCAGGCATTCCAGAACTGTGGTGTCAGACCCGTATAGGCCACGTTGCGCAGCATGCGGGTGATCTCGCCATTTTCGATCTCCCAGCCGACTTCACATCCGAAATGGAAGTTCACCCGCTTGTCATCCAAACTCCAGCTCTTCTGCCCATCCATGATCACGCCCCGCTTGGTGTCCTTGATCATCTCCTCCAGAGTCCAATCTCCCGGCTGCAGACTGATGTTGGTCATCCGGATCAAAGGAATGTTATTCCAGCCATCGGCCACCATAGAGCCGTTACTTAGTTGTCCAAACAGAGGCGCTGTCTCCCTGGAGGTGGTGTAGTCGACGAAGATGCCTGATTCTATCAGCGGGGTATCTTGGGCGGGGATACCTTCGTCGTCATAGGCGAAAGTTCCTAAACCTTCCGGAATAGTTGCGTCCATGTTGATATTCACGGCCGCTGAGCCATAGCGGAACTTGCCCTTCATCTCTGGCCTCAGAAAGCTGGTTCCGGCGTATGTATCCTCGCTGCCTAGCACGCGGTCTAGCTCGGTGGGGTGCCCGGTTGACTCATGCAACTGCAGGGCCACCTGATCGCCACTGAGGATGAGGGTGTTTTCCCCTACGGGGCAGCTGGCAGCATTCAGCAGCTCCACCGCTTCCTTGGCCATCTGGGGAGCTCTCCCCAGCGGGTCGAACTGCCGGATCAACTCGTAGCCCCCGGTACCATGATCGGTGAAGGTGCGATGCTCTGCCCGGCCGTTGCCGGTGGCATAAGCCCCAGTGTTCACGCCGGTTTGGGTGATCGTCTGTTCGATGAATGAGCCATCGGTGCTGGCAAACGTCTTTCGGTCACGGAAGAGGCGTAGCGACGCACTGGTCACCCGAATTTCCGGTTCGCACTGCAGCGCTTTAGTGATATCCACCAGGTCCCGTAACTTTTCTTCCAGCGGCAATAGAAAGGGGTCTACCTTCAAGGGGGTAGCGTAGCAGTCCCGTACCGCCTCCGCTGGGGCTAACTCGATCGGTTGGCGGTTGACCCTGGCGGCCGCCTCGGCCAGCTGCAACGCTTTAGCCACCGTCTGTTGCATCTTCGCTTCCAGATCGCCCTCCTGGGTGATCGGTGTAGCGGCGAAGCCAAAGGCACCGTCTTTCTGCACCCGCACTCCAAAGCCCTCGTTGCCGCCTCGGTTGATGTTCTCCACGTTACCGTTTCTGACGGCGATGTTTTCCGTATCCCGCTTGGTGACACGAATGTCCGCATAGGTCGCACCCCGTTGCTGCGCTAGTTCCAATCCTTTTCGTAATATCTTCTCCATCACAGTTCACCTCCCAATACTCGCTAAGGTCTATCATGCGGCATCAAATATCAGTCCCATTGTGGCGCCTGTCAAAACGTGGTGGCCCCGGTGAAGTGGAACCCGTCGATGCGCAGCGCTGGAAGCACTGAAATGAAGGTTGACCACCAATCCCGGGTGAGGCGACGATCCGGCGATATGCCCGAAATGCGTCCGAAGGCGGACAGCAGGCTCTCGGTAAAGCGTAGGTTGCGCAAGCGAGCGACGATTTGCCCATCCTCGATCAAGAAGGTGCCGTCCCGGGTGGTGCCGGTGGCCACTACGCGCAGCGGATCGGGGCAATGGGTGTAGTGGAAGCGGGTGATCAAGATACCTCGCTTGGTGGTCTTGATCATCTGCTCCACCGGCATGTCGCCGGTAGCCATTAACATATGGCTGGGAACTACTCCCTGCCAGCTGCGACGCCCGGACGAGCCATGTCCGGTAGACTGCTTGCCTTCCCGATGGGCAGTCTGGGCGTCGTAGCAGACGCCGGCAGCTACTCCGCGGTCGATCAGCATCACCTTTTGTTTGGGAGTGCCCTCATCGTCAAAAGCTTGCACCAGGCACTCTTCGTCCAGAGCATCGTCCCAGATGGTCACGTTTTGACCCATCACCTGCTGTCCCATCTCCGTGGCCATGAAGCTGCGCCCGTCCTGCTTGGCGGTAGCCCCGAAGCTGGTATAGCCTAGAAAGCGCACCAGGTCGCTTACCGCCACCGGCTCAAAGATGGTTACGTATTCGCCGGGGTCGATGTCTCGGGAACTGCTGAACAGAGTGGCCTTTTGCCTGGCTTCATTGGCTACCGCCTCCACATCGAGGTCTCTGACGTCCTTGATCACCCGATCGCTGTAGCCGGTGAATTCGCCGTTGCTCATGATCGTGCGATAGAAGCCGGAAGTGGACCGGGCAAAGGCGTCGACCCCCAGGGAGTTGCGAACCAAGCGTTGTTCGACGCCGGCGGAGATGGTGCCTGAAGCAGTCAGTCCGGCGCTGCGGGCGACCTCGATCGTCTCGCTGGCCGCCTCCGCGCGCTGCTCTGCCGAAAACTCGGCCGTGCTTTGGATGAAGCTCTCGGTCGGATTGAACGCTTTGGGGGCCGGCAGCGGCCCCAGATTGGGGTTTGGTTGCTGCATTCTGGCGAATAGCAGGGCCTGCTCGACAGTCTGCGAGATCGCCTCCTTGGTTAAGCGACTGGTGCTGGCGATGCCAACCCGGTTTTGATCCACCACTTTGACGGTCAGCAACACATTGTCCCGGGTCAGGGTTTGGTGGATCTGATTCTGGTTGAAGCGCGTCAGATGGAAAGTCTCAGCGTTGACGTTGACCTGGGTCTGCTCGGCTCGGCTGGCGGATAGTGCGGCATCGGCTGCTGATTGGAGCAGCGAACGATTGAACAAGAGCAACGCCCCTTTCTATGTGCTTTTCTTTCTATGGAGCAAATTCGTCGCCGAACACAGTTCTTCCTGCTTGCCAGGTGGGGGTAATAGTCCTCTCTTCTCTCCCTCCGGCATGGCTGGCGCCATGCCACCTCCCTGATCAGAGGGAGGCAAGTCTCGGCCCCCTCGGGGAGGGGGCTGTCACGAAGTGACTGGGGGAGTAGAAGGGGCTGTCGTGCGACAGCCCCTTCTAGCGAATCACCTTGATCATCCCTGCGGTCGGGTCCTCCGTCCCATAGATGTGGGCGTCCTGTCGCTTCAGATCCAGCACGTAATCGATAATCTCTTGGGTGAGAATCTCGCCGGGGGTGATCAGCGGAATGCCCGGGGGATAGGCCATCAGCATCTCAGCCACGATCTTGCCGGCCCCCTCGGTCAGTGGCACTGGCCGGGTATCGGCATAATAGGCTTCCCGCGGCAGATAGGCTAATTCGGGAATAGGCGGAAGCACGATCTTCTGCTCCCGGACATCCCGAGGTCGGAAGCGGCTGGCAATATGACGCAGGGCCTCCACCAGAGCGCGCACCGTCTCGACGGTGTCGCCGATGGTGACTACGCAGAGCACATTGTAGAGGTCAGATAGATCGACTTGGATGCGAAAGCCGTTGCGCAAAATACGCTCCACATCGAACCCGGTCACTCCCAGCGCCCGCACATTGATCACCAGCTTGGTCGGGTCATGGGTGGGGCAGCCAGCTAGGCCATCCATGTCGTTGCCGTAGATATACAGGCCAGGGATATTTTCGTTGACCTCATCCCGCGCCCAGTCGGCCAGGTCGATGGCTTTGGTCAGCAGCTCTTCGCCTTTCAGGGCCATCTGTTGTCTAGCCACATCCAGCGAAGCCAACAACAGATAGGAGGGGCTGGTGGTCTGGGTGAGATTGAGCGTAGCCTTCACCTGGTACGGATCAAGCCTTTCCCCTTGCAGCAGCAGCATGGAGCTTTGCGTGAGTGAGCCGGCCAGTTTGTGGGTGCTGGAGGCGGCCAAGTCGGCACCTACCTCCATTGCCGCCGGGGGCAGCTGGGGATGAAACTTGAGATGAGACCCGTGGGCTTCGTCAACCAAGACCGGAATGTCGTGCTGCCTGGCCAGCGCTACGATCTCTCGCAGCTCTGGGGCCATGCCATAGTAGGTGGTGTTGATGGCCAGGATAGCTTTGACCTCCGGATAGAGCTGCAGCGCCTGGCGCACACCGTCCGCCGTCATTCCCATCACTACGCCCAGATAGTCGTCGACCGGTGGCTGGATGTATACCGGTTCAACGCCGGCCAGGATCATGCCGCTGACGATCGACTTATGGACGTTGCGAGGCACAATCACTCGATCACCAGGGCGTAGCGCGGCCATCAGCATGCCCTGAATAGCGCTGGTGGTGCCGTTGACCATAAAATAGGCGTGCCGAGCGCCGAACGCTTCAGCCGCCAGACGTTGCGCTTCCGCGATAATGCCATGGGGCTTGTAGATACTGTCCATGTCCGGCATGATGGTCAGATCGTGGTTGAACATCGTTTTCCCCCAGATCCTGGTCAAGGCAGGCAGCCCGACGCCGTGTTTATGCCCGGGGACATGAAAGGAAATAGTTCCCTGGCGCTGGTATTCGCGCAAAGCCTCCAAAATCGGTGTTCTCTTTTGTGCATTGATGTTCAAAGCTGTTCCTCTTTTCTTGCTGTGCTTTTCCTATTCTTCCACACCGCTCCGCTTTCTTACCTGGTCAGTCGGGCGTGAAAAAGCTCTCAGTATACGCAGGGATAGCTATTTCTATTGTCGAATGATCAACAATGGCGACCGCATCAACACGGGCTGTCGCAATTACGAAAGGTGGGTGATGGCATGAAACCACGACACGAGATCCAAAGTCCCGAGCAGCATCTAGGATTCCCGGTGGGTGCCGATCGAAAGTTAGCCGATTGGAATCAGATTTCGGGGTATTTTCAGCGATTGGCCGAACAAGCCGATTGCTTGCAGTTGGAGGAGATAGGGCAGAGCACAGAGGGAAGAGCCTTCCTGTTGGCCACCATCTCTTCTCCCGCAAACCTAGCCCGATTGGACTACTATCGGTCTATCCAAGCCCGGCTGGCAGACCCCCGGGGGCTATCCGAGCAAGAGGCAGCCGACCTGATTGCCGAAGGCAAGACTATCTGTCTGATCACCTGCAGCATTCACGCCAGCGAGGTGGGCGCTGCCCAGATGTCCATGGAGTTGGCCTATGACTTAGCTACCCGACGGAACCGTGAGACTGAAGAGATACTGGAAAACGTAATCTTCCTGCTGGTCCCGTCGCTCAATCCAGACGGTTTGGATATGATCGTCAACTGGTACGAGCAGTCCCTTGGCACCGAGTATGAGGGGATGATGCTGCCGGAATTGTATCAGAAGTATACCGGCCATGACAATAACCGCGACTGGTTTATGGCGACGCAGGTGGAAACCCGCCTGGCGATAGAGAAAATACATAACGTCTGGCATCCCCATATCGTGCACGATCAGCATCAGCAGAGCAGCGAGGGGCCGCGCATGGTGCTGCCTCCGTTCATCGACCCTTATGACGAGAACGTGGATCCCATCCTCCGGGGCATGGTCAACTGGTTGGGGATGAGCATGGCTTCTGAGTTGAACGGCCGGGGCTTCCAGGGAGTAGCTACCAACCTGAAGTATGATGCTTTCTCTCCCAGCCGTGCTTACCAGCATTACCACGGGGGTGTGCGCATCCTGTCCGAGGCGGCCAGCGTGCGCACAGCCAGCCCGGTGGTGATCAAGCATGGTCGCGAGGTAGGCGGATTTGATCCACAGGTAGCCACTTGGAACCATCCGCATCCTTGGCCCGGTGGTGACTGGCGCCTGCGCGACATTGTCGATTATGACAAGGCCTGCGCCTGGGCCTGCCTGCGCCATGCCGCCCGCTACCGGGATAGCTGGGTGCAAAACTTCTACCAGATTCATGTAAATGCCGTCAGCTATGCAGAGGCACCTTACGCCTTCATCGTCCCCTTGACGCAGAACGATCCGGCGACGGCGGCTGAGATGTTGGATGTGCTCATGTTTGGCGGGGT
>CAYVCY010000014.1:7931-24906 GCA_964450265.1 uncultured Clostridia bacterium | reverse complement strand
CAAGGATGCCGATTTCATCGTCATGAGCGGAGAACCGCTGAGCTACAAGAGCGTGATTCTGGAGACTTACATTGAAGGTAAGCGCGTCTGGGAACGACCACAATACTAGGCTGAAATGAACGGATAACTGGATAACAGCAGCAGGGTGCGCTTACGTTGCACCCTGCTTTAGTTTTCTCCCAGGTCATTCTGAGGCTTTGGCCGAAGAATCCAAACCCCGGCGACGCGTTGGCGTCGCCGGGGTAAGACCCTTCGCTACGCTCAGTATGACAAAAAGAGGGGGCGCTCAGGGCCTTCGGTAGCCATCAGCAGCGCCTGCTTCACTGAACTCCTGGCTTGGGTCACGCCGTATCGGATCGGGATAACCAGCAGTAGAAGAAACCAAGCCAGAATAATCGCTTGGCTCTTGAGCGGCGGATGGGGATGGATAAGCTTAGGTGTTAGTCTTGTTGCGTCGGTCGTATCAACTGTCCTCGTTAACGGAGTAAGGCAGACAGTCAATAACTTCACAGCACATAGAAGCGATGTGTCCCTAATGCATAATCGGATCGTTACTGTCACTGGCTATACCGGTACACAGTATTGGGCAGGCTGGACAAGAAAAATGTACTTCCTTAAAGGCGACTTGGGCTGGGGACATGACATTAACTACCATCATGACATTAAGCACTGGGACTTCGATAATGTGTCCGGATTAATGGAGCGGGGATTCCAGAATTTTGCTGAATTTGTGCTTCTGGGATAGCTGCTTCATGAGAGAAAGCACGAGTTTATTATTACTCAGAACTATACCGGTAGCACTTGTGCTTACCATGATTTCCTATTTCGCTGGTGGTGTGCGTTTTCCATTTGGCACAGATCCGCTACGCCCAGTTTGGGTACAGTTGTCACGAAACTTTACAATATACTTTATCGTTTACTTTTCTGTACATTCCTTGCTCAATTGGTCGCGTGGCAAGTTCAAGCGTAAGCAATAGGCATGGGCTAGTTGAAGCCTCTCTCAAAGATAACAATAGAATGACAAGCGATCAGGCTGTTGCACTGAAATGGAACAACAATCAGATGGTTTGAGCTTGCTTGTGCTACGCACATGCTGAAGGAAAGCAGGGTGCTCGTGTGTGACGCACCCTGCTTTTGATTTCTCTTGGGAGAGCCATTTCGAGCGAGTTCATGTTCGCTGGGCCAAGCCCTCAGTAGCCAGCAACAGCGCCTGCTTCACCTGCTGCAGGGTACGTCCGTCGGCATCGTCCTCCGCCCGGTAGGAAACGAAGGCCAAAGCCCCTACCTTTGGCTGCGCCAGCAGCCAGTTCAGAGCACGACCAAGCTGCTTGCCGGTGAGACCCCCTCGGCTGGGCAAACCGGCCGCCGGTGCGACGCCGGGATCGAGAATATCCAAATCCACGTGCACGTAGACCAGATCCTCCCGCTGAATCAGCCGCCCGATGCTCTCCTTAAACGCTGGACTGAGGGCGATCAGGTCGTCCTCGGAATAGGTGAGTAGGCCGTCCTGCTCGATCAACTCCCGCTCAGGCGGATCTAGGTCCCGTAGCCCAGCCATAATCAGGTCTGGACGCTGCAGGGGAACCGCGATCTTGCTGGCCTGACGCAGGCCCGTGAGGGCCTTCCCAGCTGCCACCGCCACCGGCATGCCGCCCAGCATCCCACTGGGGCTGGTCTCAGGAGTGTTGTAGTCCCCATGGGCGTCAATCCAGACCAAGCCCACTCTCCGCGGCCAGGCCGGGTGGTCCGAGCGCTGCAACCCTCCCAGCATTCCTAGCACTCCATTGCAGTCGGATAGCAACCCGACCACGAAATCACCCTTCAAACTAGCTTCGGCCACCAAATCTGCCAGGTGACCATTGGCTACGCCATGGCGCTTCCAGCCGCCGTAGGCCGACTCCTCTTCTGGCGAAAGCTGCACCCCCACCGTTTGAATCTCGTGCCCCTGGGTCTCTAGCTCCTGCGGCAAGCCCGACTGCACCAAGGCGTCAGGTCCCGATGCGCCACCTCTACCCTTACCCTGGGCATTGTACGGCAGTGTTACTATCCTAATCTTCATCAACAACCACCCCCTTAAAGAAGGAGTTCTGCGCAGAGATGGCGGTCTCCTGCGGTGATCGATGGCCAAGTGGTGGCTGTGCAGCCGCCAACCCTGTTGGAATTTACCTGGAACAGCGAGGGAGCCAAGAACACGCTGGTGCACTGGGAGCTGCACCCTGTTGGTGATGGCTGTCGGTTGATCCTGACACACAGTTTTCCGGATAGAACACAATTGCCTAGCATGCTGGCAGGCTGGCACACCCACCTGGAGGGACTGCCGCGGGCGGCGGAGGGCAAGCATGTGGAGTGGCCATGGGAGAGGTGGAAGCAGCTGCATCAGCAGTATGCGGAGCAACTTGAAGTAAAGAAGTAAAGAAAGGCAGCGGGGCGCGATTTGACGCGCCCCGCTGCCTTCGGTCTTCTGGAGGCACTGTCAGCGCACTCCGCCGCCTCCACCTCCGCCGCCACCGCCTCCGCCGCCGGAGAAGCCGCCGCCAAACCCACCGCCAGAGGAGCTGGGCGAGGAGGCAGCTGCCGCCAACGAGTTGTGCACGGTTTGGTTGAGATTGCTGGTCATGGTGGTCAGACTACGATTGAGGCCAGAGAAGCCGCGATACCCCATGCCAAAATAGAACCAGCCGTGGCCAAAGCGATAGCCGTCGGACTCCAGGTTAGGAAAGACGAGCTCCAGTTGGCTGAGTACCTCTTTGGCTACGCCCAAGGTCACCGCATAGACCAGATAATGCTCCCAGATCACCAGAGCAGGGATGCCTTGTCGGTCTATTTGCGAGAAGTGCTGCAGAAAGCGCTTAAACGCTTGCCACCGCACATAGTCCTCTTGCCCCTTGCGCGAACGCCGATTCAGGGTAGCGCCAGAGAGAAACATCGCTGTCGAGCCGAACAGAAGGGAGAATCCGGTGAGATACATGCCAGCCAGAAGGATGAAAGCCACACCTGTCGCGACCATCAGTCCTCCGGCGATAAACTGCCGCAAGCGCCCTTGGCGCAATTGCTGGCTGTCGTCAAAGAAATCCTGTCGCTCGCTGGTGAAGCGCACCGCACCTGCCCAGCCGCGCCAGAAGCCCTGAAATGTCGTCGGATGCTTCTTGGCGAAACGCTCGATGTCCTCCAGGTTGACTGATCCCGACTCTGCCACCTGTTCGAACAGGAAACCCAGCAAATCCTGCTCCGGCGGGGTCAACGTATCCCCATTCTCCAGCCGGGTCAAGCGGTAGCCCACCTCTTCTTTGCGCCTGCCCAGCAGGCCTCTGGTTTCCTTGACCACTTCATCGATGCGCAAGAAACGCCGACGGGCTAAGTCTAGGATGGTGGCGGTGAAATCATCTACAGTCGGGTCGCCGAAGCGCCAGAGCACACCCAGTTCTGCCGGGGGATAATTGCCCGGCAGCTCCCGGTAGTAGTCTCCCTGAAAGACAGTGCTGTACGGCCGCCCATAGCGCCGCCGCCAGAACCAGATCAAGCTAAGAACCGTCACCACGACACCGAGCGCTACTTTAGGATCGACCCGCCGCGCTGCCATGATTCTGCCTGCCTGCTGGCGCTCCCGATTAGCCTGCTCAGCCCAGCTTCCCTCTTCATCCAGAATGCCTGGCAACGCTGTCCGCCCGGTGTAGCTAGCGCGATCGCCAGTGATCAACTCAGGCGGGAAGGTGACCCGGCCCTCCAGGAATGTCCTGCCAGGCAGAGGGTCGATAGTCCAGGCGACAGTCCGCTCGTCGACGATCTGCACCTCGCCGTGCAGCGGTCCGTGTCCCCAAGCGCGAATCTGTTCCTGACTAGCGCCCGGCGGCAGACTGAGAGTCACCTCTACCTGCTCCACCCCTTGCTCCCACTGATCGCCAACGAACTGGTAATAGAGCTCGGCCACATCGGCATGCACCTGCACCTGCTGGTGCACTCGGTAGTTAATAGTGAAGGTGCGCGATTCATAGTTAGCATGAAAACTCCAATCAAGATAGAGCTGATCACCTTGATCCTGCGTGTAATAGGTGTCAGCCGGTCCCGGCGTGGTAGCTCCTGGTCGGAAGGTGTAGAAAGAGTCGCCTTCTGCTACCTGTACATCGCTGATCTCTACTCCCGGCTGCTTCTTGATCCACTGGAACATGCCGGTAAAGGTGCCATTGAACCTGGCAGTCCGCCGCTCACTGATCCAGAGGCTGCCGTCTTCACTGATCTCTGCTTGAATGATCAGTCGCTCAAAGTGGTAAGTGCGGGCCAAGGCAACGCTGGGATTGAGCAAAACGACGGCCAGACAGACGGTGAGGAATAGGGGGAGCAGACGACCAATGACAACCAGCTTCTTGCCAGGTTGCTGATGTCGGCTATCGAAAGTCAACGTTGATCGGCTCCCGGGATTCCGGCTGGTCTTCCAAAGTGAAATACTCTACCGGCTGGAAGCCCCCCATGCCAGCCACGATGTTGCTCGGAAACACCTCCAAGGCAACGTGATAGCGCTGTACGGTGTCATTATAGAATTGACGCGAAAAAGCGATCTTGCTTTCGGTATTGGCCAGCTCATCCTGCAGCTTCTGAAAGCCGCCATCCGCCTTCAGTTGCGGATAATTCTCTGCCACTGCAAACAGGGTGCGCAGCGCGCCAGTCAACGCCTGCTCCGCGCCGGCTTGATCCTCCGGTCCCCGGGCAGAGACCGCCCGCGATCGCGCCTCGGTCACGCTCTCCAGCGTTTCCCGCTCGTGCTGCACATAACCTTTCACCGTGTTCACCAGATTAGGAATCAAGTCGTGACGTCGCTTCAGTTGCACGTCGATCTGCGACCAAGCGTTTCGCACCCGCTGTCTGAACTGCACCAACCGGTTATACAGGCTGACGCCAAAGAACAACAATACCGCCAATAAACCAATCGCTATCCAAACCATTTGTCGCACCTCCTTGGATTTAGGTTCTCCCATTGAGTAGTGAGACCACTCATTACTTACTTGTACGAAACTGACTGCCTTGAGTTGCAGAGCCAGGAAAGAAAGAATGTGGCATTTTTCTTCCCGCCTGCTGAGAGCGGTGCTGTCTTAGCTGCTTAAGGGCTCGGTGAATGCACCGTGGATCATATATTCGTTATGTTCTGTCTGTGATATGCTGTTTTGGTACGAGCACAGGAGGATGATGGCATGTCTACATTGATCATAGCGGTAAGAAATGACGTTGATCAGGAGTACCTGCGGGATGAATCCCGTAGCGTGGGAGCAGCCGAGTCGATCTCGTTTCCTCGGGACGAGCAGGAACTACACCAAGTTGTGCGGTCGGTAGCGGCAGCTGGAAAGGGGATCACCATCCAAGGGGCCCGCACCGGATTAGCTGCGGCTGCCGTTCCCCATGGCGGCCATGTGCTCAATCTCAGCCGCATGAATCGAATCAAGGGGCTGCGCTATGGCGACGAGACGGGCACCTTCTATGTGAGCGTCGAGCCGGGTGTGCTGCTGACTGACTTACGCAAGACGCTGAATAACTTGAGCTTTGACACAGCCGGCTGGTCAGCTGATTCCAAGCACGCACTGGAGCAACTGCAGGCCGCTGGTCCCTACCATTTCACCCCAGATCCGACAGAGACATCGGCATCGATCGGGGGCATGGTCAACTGCAACGCTTCCGGCGCGAGGTCGTTCTTCTATGGCGCCACCAGAGGATATGTGCAGGCGCTACGGATAGTGCTGGCCGACGGTTCGGTGCTTTGTCTTCGGCGGGGCGAGCACCGGGTAGCGGATAACCGATTCACTGTAACCACCGCAGATGGCCGGCAGCTCTGCGGCTATTTACCTGACTATCCGATGCCCCAGGGGAAGAATGCGGCCGGCTACTACCTGAAGCCGGATATGGACCTAGTGGATCTGTTCATCGGTTCCGAAGGAACCCTGGGCGTGGTCAGTGAAGTGGAACTGCAGTTGCTGCCGCTGCCGGAGGCGATCTGGGGGGTGAGCTCCTTCTTTCCCGATGAATCCAGCGCGCTGCGCTTTGTGCAGGCTGTGCGGGGAGAACGGCTGGAGCTGGGCGAACTATTCGCCACCCGGCCAGTAGCGATTGAGTATTTCAACCATAGAGCGTTAGACCTGCTACGTCGTCAACGGGCAATAAACGCGGCCTTCAGCCAGATGCAGCCGTTAGCCTCCCACTATCACACCGCCATCTACGTCGAGTTTCACGGGCAGAGCGACGAAGAGTTGCAGCAAGTGATCTTAGAGTTAGGACGGCTGATCGACGCCTGTGGAGGAGATGAGGCCGACAGCTGGGTGGCCAGCGCTCAAACTGAATTGGAGCAATTGCAGTTCTTCCGCCACGCTACGCCAGAGTGCGTCAACCTAGTCATCGACCAGCGGCGGAGAACCAATCCTGCGCTGACCAAGCTGGGCACGGACATGGCGGTACCCGACGAAAAGCTGACCGAGGTGGTGGAGCTGTATAACCGCCGCATTGCAGATCTCGGTCTGGAGACAGTAGCCTTCGGCCACATCGGTGACAATCACATTCATGTGAACATCCTGCCGCGGAACTTGGACGATTATCTGCAGGGAAAACAGCTTTATTTGGAGTGGGCGCGGCAGGCGATCGCCTGGGGCGGCACAGTTTCTGCCGAGCACGGCATCGGGAAGCTGAAGACAGCCTTTTTGGCAGAGATGTATGGACAGGAAGGCCTGTCCAAGATGCGCCAGGTAAAGCGATTGTTCGATCCGACCGGCCTATTTAATCCAGGCAACATGTTCGATGGGGAAGGCGAGGTGGGCAGCCGATGAGGATCGTGGTCTGCGTCAAACAGGTGCCGGCCAGCACCGAAGTGAAACTAAACCAAGAAACTAACACCATTATCCGCGAAGGCATCGCATCGGTGCTCAATCCCTTCGATAGCCATGCGATAGAGGAAGGTTTACGCCTGCGGGAACGCCTGGGGGGCGAGGTGGTGGCGCTGAGTATGGGCATCAAGAGCGTCACGGAGATGTTGCGCAGCACCATGGCGATGGGGGTGGACCGAGGGGTCCTGCTCAGCGACCGTGCCTTCGCTGGCGCGGATACCTTGGCGACAGCCACTGCCTTGGCAGCCGGTATCCGTAATTTGGGTCGTTTTGACCTGGTGATCTGCGGCAAGCAAGCGACTGATGGCGATACGGCGCAGGTTGGCCCTAGCCTGGCGGAAAAGCTGGGCGTTCCCCACCTGACCTATGTGCGTAGAATTGAGTATATAGACGAGAAAACCGTCCGCTGCAACCGCCAGACCGATGATGGCTCCGAAACGGTGGAGCTGGTGCTGCCGGCGGTGATCACGGTGGTCCGGGAGATCAACCTGCCGCGGCTGCCTTCCATTGCCGGCTTGCGGAAAGCACAAACAGGCGCAATCACCGTCTGGACGGCAGACGACGTCCAGGCTGACCAGGGGCGAATCGGCCTAGCAGGATCACCCACCCAGGTAAAACGCACCTTTGTGCCTCGCCATGAAGTCTTGGGCGAACTGCTGACCGGCTCACCGCAAGAGCAAACAAGACGGCTGATCGCTGCGTTGGATCAGAGACGACTACTGCCGGAGGAAGAGGCGGAGGTGCAACATGGCGGAAATTAAGGTGCTGCGGAGCCAATGTATCGGTTGTGAAGCCTGCATCGCCGCCTGTCCTTTCGGGCAGATCATCATGGAAGAAGGTGTGGCCAAGATCGAGGCAGGCTGCACCCTTTGCGGCTCCTGTGTGCAGGCATGCCCGGCGGAGGCTATTCAACTGACGGGAATTAAGCAACAGTCCGCGCCAGATGCCGATCACAGTGGGATCTGGGTATTTGCAGAACAGATAGATGGGCAGCCGCGCTCGGTTGTCTTGGAGCTCTTGGGTGAAGCCCGGCGACTAGCCCAGGCAAGGGACTGTGAGGTATCTGCCGTATTGCTGGGGCATCGCCTCTCGCCGGCTGCCCGACAGCTGATCGCCCACGGAGCAGACCGGGTGCTAGTGGCAGACCATGAGGCGCTGGAGCGGTATAACGACGAACTATATGCCGACCTGCTGGCCGAGTTGATCCAAGTGCAGCGCCCAGAGATCGTATTGATGGGTGCCTCCAGCTATGGACGCTCGCTGGCACCACGGGTGGCCTCACGCCTTGAAACCGGACTCACCGCCGACTGCACCGAGCTATCCATCGACGAGGCCAGCGGCCTGCTGCTGCAGACGAGGCCGGCATTCGGAGGCAATCTGATGGCCACCATCGTCTGCCCAGAGCATCGGCCACAGATGGCGACAGTTCGACCCCGGGTGATGCGGGCCCTGGCTCCGGATTTCTCCCGGGAGGGATTAGTTGTCCCCGTAGAATACCAGCCGCCGGCGAAGGTACGCACCCAGGTGCTGGAGGTACTTCGCGATCAGGCCGGAGGGGCCAACCTGGCAGATGCGTCAGTAGTGGTGGCAGTAGGCGCAGGCATCGGCAGCGCTGCCAACCTGCCACTTTTTGAGCGGCTGGCCGCAGCTTTAGGGGGCGCGATAGGCGCTACCAGGCCGGTGGTTGACGCCGGCTGGATAGGCTACAGCCAGCAGATCGGGCAGACCGGCAAGACCGTCGCTCCCAAACTGTACATCGCCTGCGGCATCTCCGGGGCAGTGCAGCATCTGGCCGGTATGTCTTCGGCAGAAACGATTGTAGCCATCAACAAAGACCCGGACGCTCCCATCTTTAAGCTAGCCCATTACCGATTGGTGGGGGATGCGTTGGAAATCGTGCCGGAGTTGTTGCAGCAGTTGAAGCAACGACAATAGACAGCGGAGGCAGGAGCGCTCAAACCATGAGCGCTCCTGTGTTTATTGGAGGAATTGCCTACTCTTGTGGGGAATGAACAAGACAGGCAAGGTAACGAGGAAAACGAGGCCAACCGTTATTATTAGAATCACGCCGATAGGGCAAGCTGCGCGCGCAACCTGCCCTCATTAGGTAGCATTCAGGGCTGATCAGATCCAGCTGGCTCAGCCGTCACCATATCTGAAAGGAGTGACGTTTCGTTGGAAAAGATAGTCTTCAACCGCTTTCACACTTACGACGAGATCACCGCCATGCTCAAAGGGTGGGTCGAGGAATTCCCCCATCTAGCCAGCCTTGCTTCTGCCGGCACCAGTCCGGAAGGCCGTGAGCAGTGGGTAATCACGCTGACCAACCAGGCCACCGGGGCCCCTGATCACAAGCCCGCCTACTTCATTCACGGCAACACCCATGCCGGTGAAGTGTCAGGCTCGGCGGCCTGCCTGTGCACCATCCAAGAACTGCTGTTCGGCTACGGACAGGATGAGCTGGGCACCCGGGTGCTGGATACCCGCACCGTCTATGTGATGCCCCGCATCACCATGGACGGGTCGGAGCATTATCTGACCACGCCTGAAATGGTTCGCTCGGCAGCACGCCCCTATCCGGATGAGCAAAGAGCGGATGGATTGCATCCCGAGGACATTGACGGTGACGGCCTGATCCTGCAAATGCGGCTGCCCGACCCCCATGGCGACTGGAAGATATCCGATAAGGACCCTCGCCTGATGATTCGGCGCTTGCCGGATGAGTTTGGCGGCCAGTATTACCGCCTGCTGCCGGAAGGCTTGATCCACAATTTCGATGGAGTGGAGATCAAGCTGGCCAAGCAGTACTATGGCCTGGACTTTAACCGCAATTTTGCGGCCAACTGGGGGCCGGAACACCGACAGAGGGGCGCTGGCCACTACCCGTTTAGCGAACCAGAGACGCGCAACGTAGCCAACTTCATGCTTGAACACAAGAACATCAGCGGTGCGTTAGGTTACCATACCGCAGTAGGAGTGTTCTTGCGCCCCTTCGAGCACCTGAGTGACGACAAAATGCCAAGGGAGGATTTGGAACTATACAAGACCTTCGGCATCCTGGGCAAAGAGGAGACAGACTTCCCGATGATCTCCATCTTCCACGATCTCACCTGGGACCAGAACAATCCGACTATCGGCAGCTTCCCAGATTGGGCCTATGAACACCTAGGCATGCTGGGTCTGGAGATCGAGCTGTGGGATCTGCCTAAGCGGGCTGGCATCGGTCATCTGACCTTGAAAGACAGACAGAAGCGCACTCCCCTAGCAGAGGAAGAGGATCAGCTGAAGATACTGCAGTGGAATGATCGGGAACTGAGGGGAGCCGGGTTCATCGACTGGCGCTCCTTCGAGCACCCGCAGCTGGGCAAGGTGGAGCTTGGAGGCTGGAACCGCAAGTATGTGATGCAGAACCCGCCGGGACATCTGTTGGAGGAGGAGATCCGCGGCAGCGTTCGCTACACCATTCGCCACGCCGCAGCGTCACCGTTGATGCAGGTAGAAGAGCTGGAAGTGGAAGCCCTGGGAAGCGGTCTGCACCGCCTGCGGCTGGTGGCCGTAAACAGCGGTTACTTGGCCACTAACATCACCCAGATGGCACTAGAGATCAAGGCCGCCAAGCCGGTGGAAGCGAGAATCGAACTGGATGAAGGCATGAGCTTGGTCGGCGGAGCAGCCAAGACCGACTTAGGCCACATCCCCGGCTTCGGCAAGAAGAAGGCCGAATGGATCGTGGCTGGGCGCGGCGAAGCGACCGTCACCTTGTGGAGCGAGAAGGGTGGAGTCATCCACAGAGGCGTTATCCTTTAGAAAAGAGAACATGCTTTGGGCATCCAGTCGGGATCCCGTACATTGGGAGGCCTGGAGCCTGAAATAATGAGCCCAAGAAAACTGGGAGCTACTAGTGGACAGCAAAAGAGTCCGTGGCCAAACCACGGACTCTTTTGAGAAGTCATAGGCAGGGTGACCTTCCTGCATCTCCTAACCGCAAGCGCGGGGTGGCGGCTGCCTGTTCCGCCCTCAGATGACTTCTCAGTGATAGCTATGCTTCAGAATGCTTTCGAAGGGATGTTCTTGATAAAACAGATCACACGATTGACCTCAGTGAAGCCGCTACTGAGATGGAACCGGAGGCTGTCGGTGTTGCCGAGCTCGCAATCGCTGGCTAGCTGGGTGCACCCCCGCTGCCTGGACCAGGCCTCGCAGGCTTGGATGAGGGAACGGGCTACGCCTTGCTGCCGATATGCGGGCGACACGAAAATCCCTTCCAAATACCCTACCGGACTGCCATCGGTCCCTTCCACGTAGTCAGTCCGGATGGAACACTGGGCAAAGGCGAGCGGCTGCGCATCCTTAGTAACCAGAAAGAAGACGGTGCTGCCGCTCTTCAGCAGCGCGGTAAGTTCCGCCTGTAGATCTGCCCGAGGGTGATCCGGCCAGAGCAACCAGGCGAGGTCGACAACCTGCCCCATGTCGGCGAGTGTGGCTTTAGCAATCTGCACTTGAGCATTCACTCCTTGCGTGTTTCCAAATAGGCGCGAGTTCTTCGTAGCGGCAAGAGTGCTGAAGAACCGCTGAATGAAGGCTATTTTTCCGGCGACGTGGTTGCGTCGCCGGGATTTAGATTCTTCGGCTAAAGCCTCAGAAGTGAAAAGGGGCTGCTTAAGGCGTCTGGGCGATGGCTAGGGTTTGTTGAGGCCGATACATTCTCCCCTCGATGTGATCATAGAACACCTCGTCAGCGTTGGCCCAGCCCAAAGGGCGGTATGAAGTCGTTCCATCTGTCTCCAGCAGGGTTTGCCATTCGCTGCTGGCCGGTTCGTAAAGCAGCAGGTCAGCGACATAATCGGCAATAAAACTCAGCTGTGGCGCACGATCACTCGGAACCGCCAGCAACAACTTAGCTTCCTCCGGCGACCAGTATGCCAGAGTGTAAACCGGCGTATCCAGGACGACTTCCGGATCGGGCCAAGCGATCACCTTCAAGATCGTCTCGGCACCGAATCCCTCGTGTACAGCCAGGTACTTGCCATCCGGGGACCACGAGAGACGATGCAACTGTCCGAAACCACCCTCTACTAGATCCAACTTCTCAGAAGCAGGCTGATGCAGTCTCCATAGATAGCAGTCTGTTGCCGTCAGGAAGGCCACCACCGACCGGTCCGGCGACCAGCAAATATCCCGCATGCCAGCCAGTTGCAGCTGCTGATTGAGCAGCTCCGGATCGGCGACCATATCGGCGGACAGCTCTGGCACCCTGGGGGCCGGAGTGATCTCGCCGATGGCGAAGGTCATCTCCTCGCTGGCTGGATAGTTGTTCAGCCAGCGTTGGCGATAGGTAATTCGCTGCGACTCGTTCCAGGCAATGGGTTCATACTCGCATTCAGCTGTAGCACTCTGCAGGATCTGCGTCACGCCTGTCTGCAGATCATAGACGGCCATCTCCACCGCATACTCGGGGGAACGCCAGAACAGCTCAATCTCGCGGTTAAGCAGTCCCACCAAGAGAACATTGCGATCGGGAGCCCAAACTCCCGAGCCAAGAACGTACAATGAATCGACCACTTCCATTGCCTCGGCATATACGATCAGACAGCTCCGGTCGGGACCGGTGCCGCTGTCCAGCCAGAAGTAGCGATCATCATAGGACCAAGCCATTCCGCCGCAGAAGGTGGCGTTGACGTCTTCCACTATGCGACTGGCTTCGTCCCCGACCCTCCATATGTGCAATGACAGATCCTCCAGTACAAAAGCAGCCATCTGCTTGCCTCGCGACCAAGTTAGGGAACTAACCCGCGGATCGCCCTCCAGCACCTGCTTCATACATGCTGCCGCCTGCGCTCCCGCTGCCTCCTCGGCGCTGATGCGTGGGTTCCCTTGGACGACGTTGATCAAGATCTCTGCAGCCTGGTTGCCTTCATATAATCCGGAGACTACCACATCCTCCACCAATACCTGAGGAAGCAGATCGGTCATCCAAGATACGGAGAGCGCTGTCTGCTCACCGTCGCTGAGTTCTCCTACCAGCGTGGAGGGAAGGGGCAGCGAGAGTGAACTGGTTCCCTTCGGCACCGTGATGCTCTTGGGCATATATACGTGAACCAATGTTGGCTTGGTACAGGCCGGGACTGTTGATATGACGACTAACATCAGGACGGTCAGAAGCCATCGCCATTTAATAACCTTCACCGTTTATTCACCTCGTGTAATCTATTGAGCCATTGAGCCACGGGGACGAGTCACGGGGACGGTTCCGATGGCTCATTCCGATGCGATGAGCCATCGGAACCGTCCCCGTGGCTCAATCCTTTGGACATGGCGTTAGGCCTTAGGGAAGGGAATGATGTTCCCGGAGCCGTCCAGCCCTTTTTGCAGAAAGATGCCGATAGTAGGTTTGACGTTGTCCAAACTATCGCTGAGCAGAATCGCGTACAAACATTCCCCGGCATCCATCATCGCTGCCAGGGGTGCGTTATCCACTCTAGGCACATAGCCCAAGACATAGCCGTCCTCGGCAGTGACCAGGATCGCCCTTGGATCGTGCTGGTTATCCGGTTCCCGCACCAGGAACAGCACGTCTCCGCTCTCAACCAATTCGGCCACCAGCTGCATATCTCGATGGAAAGTGCCGGCTATTCTGGTCTTGAGCAGGCAGACATCCCTGGCCGCAGGCACCACCTTGAGCGTCGCCACATCGACATAGCGCTGCTCCTTCTCTCCTGCCTCCAAGTTTCGGCCCATCAGCCGCAGCAAGCGCTTGCGAATATTCTTCACCGGCTCATGCTGTTCACACTGTTCGAGCCGGGGCATCACCTGTGGATCCCACTTGGGGCGAATGGCACGCAGGCAGTGAATGGCCTCAATACGCACCTCCGGTAGCCGACACGTAAGGCACCTCAGAAAGAAGGATTGGTCCACTAGCTTGGCCTTGCGCATCGCCCTCAGCAGCCACAGCAGCCAGATATCGGGCAGATACCACATTCCAGCCGACGCGTCACCGTCTTGCTCTGGCTGATATTCAAACACCGCCTCGGGGAGCTGGCTCTGCAAGTAGGGCAAGACGTCCGCCACATAGTGCTCAGGATGCTCCAACAACACAAATCTGCCCAAATGGAAGTCCAGCGGATTCAGCTCTAGCAGGGCAAAGAAATCTGCAAACTGAGGCGTCAGCTGTAACCCGTTCAACGCGGCGAGGATCAAGCGGCTATCGTGGCTGGGATTGGCTAGTTCGGCCTGCAGCACATACCGCCAACGGCCCTGCCCCCAAATTTGCCGACACAGGCTGCGGGCTTTGTGCTCTAGGCTGCTGGTCCAGCCGTGCTGATCCGGCTGATCGTTGGGGTTTGCTTCCCAATAGGGATGCATGCTTTGGTCGATCACCACCAGAGCGGCCAAGTCGATGAAGGAGCTGGCCAATTGAGCGGCGTAGGCCAAGTAGCGTTGAACTAGCGGCAGGCTGTGGGGGTAGTTCTTCAGGTCGTTGTCCATCCAGGCATGGGCAAACAGATGGGAAAAGCAGGCAAAGCCCTCGGCGTCGATAGGACAGCTTTGATAGAATTGGGCCATGTCCACCTTGGCTAGACAAACCATAGCGGAGATGTCTGGCAGGGCTTGGTTAGCGGCACCTGCGTGAAAGACCCATTGCTGCTGCTCAAGGGTGAGCGGCTCCAGCGCATTCACGGCAGCCAGCTTTCCAAAGCCGCTGGTATGCTGAGCAAAATAAAAAGCCAGTTGATTAGCATTAACCCACCGCTGGGACGCAACCAAGGCAAAGACGGTGAATTCGCTGTGCAGTCCCAGCGGTTTGATCATTTGGGTGGCCAAGTCGCTGGGAAAGCATCCCAGGAGCAACAGGCCGAGTTTGACCGCATCCGCCGCTCTGCTATCTGTGACCAAGTGGACGGCCAGCCGATACAAGGAGTGTCTATCCACCAGTTGTTCCTGCAACATCAGCGTTATCCTGCGGCTGAAGGCGTCTAAATAAAGGATGAGGGAGTTATCCCCCAGGAAGTCCATCAGCCGATCGGATGCAACTGCCTCCGGAAGACAGTCCACAACCAACTGAGCCAAATCCTTGGCCAGCTGCCCGCGTAGGCCAGGCGCAAGGGTCTCGCCCCGGAGCAGCGTCAAACCCTCGCTCTGTCCGGCACGGAAGATGTCCTGGAAACGATAGGGCAGTCCCGGTTGTTCTTTGGCCATGCGAATGATAGAGCGGTAGATACTCTCCTCTCCCAACGGTCTCACCCTCCCTGAAATACCTGCTAGAGCCTGGCAGCGCTGTCGCTTCCTTCCCCACCTTTATCCAGCAGGCTTCATAAGCATCATTCGCTCCGGTCGCGCCAGTTCCCTGCAAGCTAGTCGACCGTCTTCATACAATCCACCATCTCAATCTGCCTCAATTTACCGGCCATGATTAGAGCGACCAAGGCTGAGAAAACCAAGGTGATCAGTGCCGACCAGATGAAACTGGACAGAGAGATGTCTCTGCCTAACATCAGGTCCGGGCTCTCCACCACCTTGACCACGAAAATGTGCAGCAGCCAGCCCAAGAATAGGCCGCACAGAGTGCCGATAAGACTGAGGATTGCGGTCTCTCGGAAGATATAGCCTGCCACTTCACTGTGGTGGAAGCCGAGCACCCGCAGTGTTGCCAGTTCCCGCTTACGTTCCTCGATGTTGATATTGATCAGGTTATAGAGCACGATCACCGCTAAGGCACCGGCCGCAATAATCAGCACCACCACAATCAGGTTCATGCTGCCTAACAGGTTATCAAAGGACTGCTTAGTTTGGGCGAGAAAGCTGGCGCGGGACACCCCATCATAGGTGAGCAGGTGGCGTAACATCTCGTCTTGCGAGGAAGGATCGTCGGCTGCCGTCGTCTTGACCAATAACAGGTTGCTGACCGGCAGTTCCCCGAAGGCCTGGCTAAAGCTGTCCCGCCCCAGATAGAGATAGCTACCCACATAGTTCTCCGTGATGCCGGTGAGAGTAAGGGTAGCCCTTGCGCCATCAGCGTTCTCCAATATGAATTGCTGCCCGACTTGCAGGGACAGCTCTTCGGCCAATCTCTCGCTGCAGATCACTGACCAGCGGTCGAAGGTCAACTCCTGCTGCGCTTTTCTGTCCCGCAAACTGACCATCTGCCGTAGCTCTGCCTCGTCTCTGGGCACATAGATATTGGCCGCGACACTCGCACCATCGGTAATCGCCGTCCCGATCTCTGCCTGAACCGGAGCGAAGCCGGTCACCTGCGATCCGTCTTGTAGCCAATCCTGCAGAGATTGCCCCAACGCGCTGTCCTCGTCCAGCCCAACGGCGAGGTCATAGCGGAAGATGTCGTGGAACTGCGTGTTGGCGATACTGCCCAACGAGTCGCGCAGACCAAAACCGATCAGAATTAAAGCCGTGCAACCGGCAACTCCCACCACGGTCATATAGAAATGTTTCTTATAGCGAACCAGATTGCGAGCGGTGGACTTATAACTGAAGCTGAGCCTGGACCAGATAAAGCGGACCCGTTCCAGCCACACCCGTTTTCCTGCCTGCGGCGCCCGTGGCCGCATCAATGTGGCCGGTTCTTCTGCCAAAACTCGATTGCAGGCAAACACTGTGGCCAGCATGGTACAGCCGACAGCCAGCAAGGCAGCGGCCAGGGCAAATGACCAACTAAACAAGGTCACCAATTGTGGCAAATGATAGACAGTGCGGAAAGCATTCCAAATCACTACCGGCAATAGCCGGAACCCGGCCAACAGGCCAAGCACGCAGCCGGACAGGGTAGCCAAACCGCTGTAGACAGTGTACTTCTGTCGTATCGCCCGCTTGCTGTAGCCCAATGCCTTCAGCGTGCCGATCTGAGTTCGTTCTTCCTCTACCATGCGGGTCATGGTGGTCAGCGCCACCAAAGCAGCTACCAATAAGAAGAAGACTGGAAACACGGCGGCAATAGCCTCTACCTTGGCCGAGTTCATGGAGAAACTGGCGTAGCTGACGGTAGAGTTGCGGTCCAACACATACCACGTGGGCGGCTCTAGTGCCGCCAAGTCGTGTTCGGCGTCAATAATGGCCTGTTCGGCATCTCGTAGCTCCTGCTGCACATCGGCTTCCGCCTGCCGATA
>CAYVCY010000014.1:0-7831 GCA_964450265.1 uncultured Clostridia bacterium | reverse complement strand
GGCCTCTCCTTGCTGGATAGCCTGCCAGTAACCGAGCAACTGGGCGGAACTCGCCGGCAGAGCAGCTAGATTCGCCTGCAGAACGCCCAGCGCAGCGTTGATGCCATGCTGCTGGCTGACAAGCGCTGCCAACTCTGCCTCCAACCCCTCCTGCGTGCTGCCAGGTGGCAACTCGGCCGTACCATCGACGATGGCGGCGAGCAGATCCTCTAGGCTCTGAATGGATTGTTCCAGCAGCGCAAGCTGCAACTGCAGGTCGGAAATCTGGTCTTCAATGCCATCCCGCATCGCCGCCAGTACGCCGTTTACCGCCCCGACTACAGCGCCGGTGTCGTCCTGTTCTATCGCCAGAAACAACTCGTCCGAAGTGCCATACGGCAACCAGAGAAGGATCGGTGCCAGTAACTGCTCAAACTGGGCGGACTGAGCCTCCAATTGTCCCTTGCCGGCTGCGTAATTCTGTTCGGCTGCTTCCAATTGCAGCCGCGCTCCCGCCAGATCAGCCTCCCCCTGCTCCAATTGCCTGCGGGCCGAATTGAGCTCGGACACACCCCTGCGGTAGTCCCGTTCCCCGGCGTCAAATTCCGCCTGGGCATCCGAAAGCTCCTGCTCTGCCTGCAAGAACTCCTCTAGCCCCTGCTGATAGCGTTCCCGCCCCTCCTCCAACTCTTCAATGCCGTCAGCCAGGGCCTCTTCTGCGTCCTGCAGTTCCAACAGCGCCTGCTCCAGATCTAGCCCCGCCTGGACCAGTTCTGCCTCTGCATCGACTACCTCCTGTTCTAGGGTAAGCCGCGCATCGGCCAGCTCCAAATAGCCGTCATCCAGTTTCTTCCGGGCATCGGCCAGCTCTTGCCGAGCAGCCGTGATCTCCCGCCAAGCGTCGGCCAACTCGCTCTCTGCTGACTGCCGTCCATCGGCGTATTCCACCTTCGCCCGTTGCAGCTCGTCTCCGCCCTCCTGCAGGACCTCCCCATAGCGTACCTGAGAGCGCTGATTGCCCAGATGCTCCAGGCGATCGACCAACGCTTGCACGTGGTCCTCGTACTGCTCGGTGAAGGCGGTCAGCCGTTGGGCACCTATCAGCCTGAGAAAGAAGTCAGTATAAACCTCAAGCTGATAGCTGTCCATGTCCACATAAAGAATAGTGGAAAGGTAGCCGTTGCCGGCACTGCTGGGCTCGCGTTCCTTTGAGAAATGAAAGGAGTTGTCCACCACACCCACGACGGTAAACTCGCTGTTGGCGTAGGTGTCTTTTACATCGTCGTTATTGTCTTGGGAGACGGACAACACTGTGCCCAGAGGCAAATCCACCAGCTGGCCGTCGCTCCGCTCCACCAGGCACTCGTCCCGGGCATCAGGCCACCTGCCCTGCAACAATTGCAGCTGATTGATTCCTTCTGGGCCGCCAGCAGCAACAAGAGCAGGCAGACCATAGATGCGAGCCGTGAGCAAGCCGTTGCTGCTGGTCTTGACTACAGCATCGGTGACCTTGGCCGGCATGATCTCATCTACATATTCCAATGCCGCCGCTATAGAGAGGTCATCCTCGGTAAGGCCCATGGTCCCTTTAATGGATACGTCGGCCATGCGCTGGCGGTCGTAATAACGGTCTACGGAGGCTCGCAGGTCGGGCGTGGCAGTCAACAGACCAGCAAGAAAGCCCACGCCTAGGGCGACGATAGCGAAGATGGCTGCAAAGCGCCCCATACTTTGGGTAATGGTGCGCAGCATTGCCTTCCAGTATGTCTTGTTCACGCTACCACTCGATCCTCTCCACTGGCATCGGATTAGCGTTCTGCTCCACCTGCGAGACCTTGCCATTCTTGATGTGGATCACTCGATCCGCCATCTTGGTAATGGCTTGGTTATGGGTAATCACGATCACCGTCTTGCCAGTCTGTCGGCAGCTGTCCTGCAACAACTGCAAGATATGCTTGCCGGTATCGTAATCCAACGCCCCCGTAGGCTCGTCACAGAGCAGGATCTTGGGGTTCTTGGCTAACGCCCGCGCAATCGCTACCCGTTGCTGCTCGCCACCGGAGAGCTGGGCTGGGAAGTTGTGCAACCGCTCTGACAGCCCCACCAGCTCCAGCACCTGCCCCGGAGGCATCGGATTCTTGCAGATCTCCGATGCCAGTTCCACGTTCTCCAAGGCAGTCAGATTCTGCACCAGATTATAGAACTGAAACACAAAACCCACCTGATGTCGGCGATATTCGGTCAGCTGGCGCTCGTTCAGCCGGCTCACCTCTTGGCCATCCAGCCGGATCACACCGCTATCGCAGGCATCCATGCCGCCCAGCATATTCAAAACAGTAGTCTTTCCGGCCCCGCTGGGACCGACGATCACGCTGAACTCGCCCTGTTCTATCGTAAAGCTGACCTTGTCAGCGGCTGCTATGCGCTGCTCCCCCATCTGATAATACTTGCAAACGTCTTGGAACTGCACAAAATCCCTCATCGCGACGACTCCTCTTCGGCCATGATGGCCACAGAGTATTCAATCAGCTGCTTCAACTGCAAGACCTTTTCCTCGCCCAGGCCGATGACTAAACGATCGAAATATCGCTCCATCGCGCGCTTCTTCTCCAGGATAGAGTACTCGCCTTGGGCAGTGAGCAGCACTACCATCCGTCGACGATCTTCCTCAGAGACTTGCATCCGCACAAAACCCTTTTTCCGCAAGGCGGCTAGGGCGGCAGTGATGCGCGATCTGGAAACATGCAGCTTCTCGCTCAATATGGACGGGTTGATCTCCTGCTGCCTATAGCGCCACAAATGATGCAGGATGCGCAGTTCACCCTGCAAGAACTCTGCTAAGGCAGCGAAAGCCTCCGTCTCGTAGAGACTGGCCAACATCTCCATCAATTCATCTCGCAACTCTGTTTGTCGCACCTCTAAGAGACCTCCGCTCTCCCAGTTTAATAAACAGGGGTCAATAATTAACACTATGTATTATACCTCGATTGCGAATATAGCTCAATCACAAACTAGAAATTTTAGATTGGAGGGCGGGACTGCTCAGTCCATCCTTGCAATTCTATAGGAAGGATGATCGAGGCCAGTCGGCGGATAGTATTCTTGGCCTACCCGAACAAAACCCAGGCGGAGGAGAGCGCGTTCAGAGGCTCTGTTTTCAGGATGATGCCCAGCCACCAGAGCTCGCAGGTCCAGCCGCTGAAAGGCATAAGCGATCACCACCCTACTAGCCTCGGTGGCCAGGCCCTGACGCCAGTATTGGGGCAGCAGATGAGCACCCAGCTCGGCACAATCCGGTTCGCCGGGGTAGGGACGCAGGCCACAACAGCCGACGAAAAGCTCGCCCTCCTGCAAAAAGACGGGCCAGTATTGCAGCCCGTGCGCTTGCTGCTGATCGATCTCTGCTTGCAGCCGCGAGACCACTTCCTCGTCTGTGAAGCCTCCGGTGCGAGAGATGTACCGAGTTACAGAGGGGTTGCCCCATAGCCGCTGAGCCAGAGCCAGAGCCCTTGCAGTCCAGCGGGAAAACCCTAGCCGAGCCGTCTTCATCCAGTAATCCATAGCAATCTCGCCCTTTCTGCCGGTTAGTGGGATACCCGCCGCCACACTGTCCCAATCGCGCCAGTAGCTAGCCGGTGGCAGGAATTTGCTGTTTGATCTTGAATAAAGATATTCATACTAAAGAATTTTAGGGAGTGGTATTATTGGCGGTAGTTCCCAGTCGGAAACCAGATCGAAAATCTGAATTAGCCAGACTATCCCAAGACAACCTGCTAAAAGCCGTGTTGCTCCTCGCTTGGCCAGTGATCCTGGAAATGGCCATGCAAGCGACAGTCGGTATCGCCGACGTGGCGATGGTCGGCCGCCTAGGTCCGGCCTCAATCGCTGCCGTCGGCCTCTGCAACCAGATTACAATGTTGGCGATGACCGTCTTTGCCGCCATGCGCACCGGTACCACTGTGCTTGTTGCCCGCCTGGTTGGAGCGGATGACCTGCCAGGGGCGACTAGGGCCGCCCGACAATCCTTGATTGTCTCTATTCTGATTGCCCTTGTCATTGTTGTTCTGGGAGTTTTGTTCCCAGCGGCCGGAATGCGACTCTTAGGCGCTGAAGAAGACGTAGTTGTTACTGGCTTAGGATATATGCGCTGGAAGGCCATATCCGTCCTGTTCGCGATCATAGTGATGACCACCACCGGCATCCTACGGGGTTGCGGGGATACGCTCACTTCCCTATACGCCAACGCAACCATCAACCTGATCAACATCGGTCTCAACTGGTTATTTATCTTCGGCAATCTAGGCATGCCGAACATGGGCACCGCCGGGGCCGGCTTCGCCACCATGGCTGCCAGAGCCGTCGGCTCGGTGATCATGTTGCGCGTGCTCATGTCTGGCAAAGCAAGCATCAAGCTAAAGCTTTGGGACAGCTACCGCCTGCACTTCCCCACTATTAAGAGGATCTTGAATGTAGGCATTCCGGCGGCAGTGGAACAGGTGATGATGCGCGGAGCCCAGGTTTTCTTCACCACGATCGTCACCGGCCTGGGCACGAACATGTACGCTGCCCACCAGATCGCCATGCGGGCCGACTCCCTCGCTGTGATGCCTGGTTTCGGTTTTGCGGTGGCGGCCACCACGTTGGTGGGCCAGAACCTAGGGGCAAAACAACCGGAAGTGGCCAATCGGGCAGGGTGGTTAACCCTCTACTTAGGAGTAGGCTTCATGACCGTGGTGGGAGTATCGCTGTTTACCTTTGCTGTGCCTGCCGCCCGCTTTTTCACTGATGAACCGGAAGTAATCGCCGCAGCCGCTTCTGCCTTGCGCACCATGGCGCTGGCGTTGCCGTTCATGGCTGTAGCTCGGGTGACAGCCGGAGCTCTACGTGGCGCAGGCGATGTCAAATATGTGATGTGGGGTACTGGCCTCAGTGTCTGGATCGCTCGTCTCGGGCTGGCCTTCATCTTTGTCAGGCTGCTCAACTGGGGCCTAGTCGGCGCTTGGATTGGCATGGCCTCAGATCAAATAGTACGAGCCGCTATATTCGGCATCCGCTACTGGCAGGGCAAATGGAAAGGGATCAGCGTTTAGTATTTGGCTGACTGTGTACCAGTTCCAGCTAAGTCAGATCGGCCAGCAGCAATAGCTGCGTCTTTTAAGGGGGAGGATATCAATGCACCTGAAAACGAGCCTTTCACGGATAGCTACATTTCTGCTGGTCTTGCTAGTCCTGATCCCTGCACCGGCACAGGCAGATATTGGCCCCAAACCGAGACTGACCATCGTTGTACAGAATGCACCAGAGGGCCTCTACTATCTGGATTTGCTGATTGCCAAGCCAGACGGACACACCTACACCAATCTACACGACCTGTCAGAGTACGATCCGGCCAAATTGGCCCTGTTGGAAGAATACGATGAGGACGGGCGCATTCCTGCCCTGATCAAAGGAACCCGGGTACCGCTGTTCGGCAAACTGGTCGGGCAGCCGGTAGGGGATGAAATGCACCATGTCTTTAGCTATCTGGGCGTGCCTACGAACTTTAAGCTGGTCCTGCTTACCCCCGACAACCAGCTGGTCATCTCGCGGGAGATAGACCGCAAGGCGTTTCAAGAGACGATCACTTACGATTACGCCACTAACGCTGTGCATCAGCAGAGCTTAACGATGGTTTACCTGAAGCAGTTTGGGTCTACGTTACTCCCTACTCTATTGATTGAATGCCTGATCTTGCTGCTATTTCGGTTCTCGCTGCGTCGTAGCTGGAAACCTTTCTTGGCAGTGAATTTCGCCACCCAGCTGTTTTTGACCGCTGCGTTGGGCACCACCTTGATTAAAGGCGGCTCACTGGCCGCCCTGTTGCTGCTGATACCGCTGGAAGTGGTGGTCATCGTGGCCGAAGCAATTGCCTACGCCACCCTGCTGAAAGAGCACAGCCGCAAACGGCGTGTCTGGTACGCTGTGCTGGCAAATATCTCTAGTGCAGCCGTGGGAATAGTGATGCTGCTGCAAGGCATGTAGGACTCCCCCAGTCACTTCGTGACAGCCCCCTCCGCGAGGGGGCCAAGACTTGCCTCCCTCTGACGAGGGAGGTGGCATGGCGTAAGCCATGACGGAGGGAGAGAAGTTCCCACCGCTAGATATCCACGCGGTTGTAAAGTCTCTTTGCGGCACCCACGGTGAACCGATAAAGCAGCAAGCCGGGAACCACGAAGAGCAGCAATAACGTGAGATAAAGCAATAACTCATCCATACCGCTGGTAACCAGCCAGAAGGTGAACAGGGCCACCAACCCGAGCACCAACATGATCAGAAACATCGGAATGACCGCGTTTAGGTTTTGCTTCACCGCCTGCTGCGGGTTGGTCCACTGCAGTTTTGGCATACGCATATCGATGTACAAGCCAAACGCCATTCCCATGACGGTGCCGCTAAGGCCGATCAGTGTCGCGGCCAGCAGACGTAGCAGGCTAGGCTTGACGACTATCCCATAGGTAATCAAGATCGGTATAGCGCTGATTATTGCGCCGATCAACCCGTGCAACATCTTTGCCCTGGCCTGTAGTTCCGGTGCCACCGGGATCATCTTGGAGATGTAGAAAAACTTGCCCTCCCGGGAAACGCTGGTGCTGGTGATGGTGTTGATGGAGCCCATGAAGATGATCATCGCAGCGACAGCCAGGGTGGCGATCAAAGCCCCTTGGCCGGTTTCAATTGCGGACAATAGCTGGCCCAGTTGGCCTTGTGCGATCAGCGGAAGGATTATGGCTATCGGCATGATCAGGGCACCTAGGAATCCGTTGAGGGCGAACACCGGTGTGCGCAGGAACAGTTTCCATTCCCGCCAGAAGAGTGCCGAGAAGACGCTATTTCGAGCGGTACGGGCTTGCCATTGCCGCTCAGTAAGGCGCTTATTGCGGGACGGCGCTTCATCGCCCCCGATCAGGCCGGCGTAAAACAGCCTGCTGGAAAGCAAGAATAATGCGACCACACCGACTCCAGTCGCCGCCACGAAGCCGAGCAGATTGGCCCAACCTTCTACACTGCCTGCCTGGGCGATGGCCTTGGTAGCCCAAATGGCCGGGGGAAAACGATTTCCAATGGCCTCCAAGAGGCCATAGCGGGAGGAGATCAAATGCCGCAACAGCTCCTGAGGATCGCCGTCACCTACCGCTGATTGCATAGAGAAATTGACGCCTAGAATGACGATCACGAACAGCAGGGATGCCACAATCATCAGCGTGTCCCGGTGTCTGCGGTTGATCACCCTCATCAGCGCTAGAGCGGCCAGGGAAGCAATCACCAGAGGCAGAATCGGGGTGAGCAGAAATACCACCAACACGGAGGCAAAATGAGTCACCGAAGCTCCGATCAGTCGGGTGAAGGCCAGCACTGCCGGCACAAACAGGAACAGGCTGGTCAGGTATTCGTTGACCACCACGGTGGCCAGCTTGGCAGTGACGATATAAGCCGGCTTAATCGGCAAGGGGATCAGAATGGTGAGGTCGTTGGAGAAATAAAAGGCAGAGATGATCAGAATCAAGCCCATGACCAACATCAGCAACTGAGTCCCCAGGATGGCTATGGTATAGACGATCTCTGGTTGGCCGTAGGCGTCACCCACTTGTACCAGCGAATAGGCCACCTGCATGAAGAAATAGGCGAAGGTGCCAAAGCCGGTGATTAGGGCAAAGCCGATCAACAGAGGTTGCCAAAGATCCTGCCTGCGCTTGAGATATTTATCTTTCATTGCTGACAGCCCAAAGGTGGTCTTCAGGCTGACTACAATCAGCTTAAGTAATAGTCCCATTATTCCGTCAACCCCAAGAAGATCTTCTCCAGCGACTCTTCG
>CAYVCY010000013.1:0-26996 GCA_964450265.1 uncultured Clostridia bacterium | reverse complement strand
ACGGTTTGCGGCGGCTGGTACAGAAATACAAAGGCTTGGTGCGGGAAAAGGCTGGCTTGGATTTCCCAGACGATCCGATCAACCAGCTGTTCATGGCGGTGGGTGCCGTCTTCCGGTCCTGGAATAACGAGCGGGCGATCATCTACCGTCAGGTGCACGGCATTCCCGACCATCTGGGGACGGCGGTGAACATACAGTCGATGGTCTTCGGCAACATGGGCGGAGATTCAGGCACGGGGGTAGTGTTCACCCGCGATCCTTCCACCGGAGAGCACGTGCTCTACGGGGAGTATCTGATGAATGCTCAGGGCGAGGACGTGGTGGCTGGCCTAAGGACACCGAAACAGATTGCGTCAATTGACACGGATCTCCCCGGGATGTTGTCACAGGTGCAGCAAGTGGCCACACTGCTGGAGAAGCATTATCGGGACATGCAGGATATCGAATTCACCATCGAACGGGGCAATCTGTTCTTGTTGCAGACGCGTACCGGCAAGCGCACCGCCCGGGCGGCCATCCAGATAGCGAAGATGATGTGCGAAGAAGGGCTGATCGATCAGCGCAAGGCAGTGGCGCGGGTGCGTCCCGAGGATGTGTCGCGACTATTGCATGCCGGGATTGGAGCGGAAGTAGACACCGAGGTAATGGCCAAAGGGCTGCCGGCTTCCCCTGGAGCCGCGATCGGACAGGTCGTATTTGATACCCGCCGGGCCGAGGCGCGAGGCAAGGCTGGTGAAAAAGTGATTCTGGTACGCCCAGAGACCACCCCCGATGACATGCCGGCCATCGTGCATGCACAGGGCATCCTCACCTCCCGGGGAGGAATGACCTGCCATGCGGCGATAGTTGCCCGGGGCATGGGCAAGCCGGCGGTGGTCGGTTGCGAAGCACTGTCCATCGACCTGATCGGTCAGCGTGCCTTCATTGGAAAGACTGAGCTCAACGAGGGAGACGTAATCTCGGTGGACGGCACCACCGGCCGCATCTTCCCTGGTGCGGTGCCGTTGGAAGAACCGACCATGGACGATGCCTTTGCCAGCATTCTCGTCTGGGCGGACGAAATCCGCCGACTGGGTGTGAAAGCTAACGCCGACACACCGGAAGATGCCCGCCACGCCCGAGAGTTGGGTGCCGAAGGCATCGGACTCTGCCGCACCGAGCATATGTTCATGGGGCGGGAGCGACTGCCGATAGTGCAGCAAATGATCCTAGCCGAAACCCCAGAGCAACGGCAGTCTGCTCTCGATCAGTTGCTGCCAATGCAGGAAGAAGATTTCTACGGCATCCTAGGGGCAATGCACGGCTTCGCGGTAACCATCCGCCTCTTGGATCCACCGCTGCACGAGTTCTTGCCCAAGGTAGATGAGCTGACTGAATCCTTGGCCAAGCTGAAGGCCGCCGCCGCACCGACTGTCGAAATAAATAAGGTGATCAATTTGCTTCGCCGGGTGCGCGGCATGCACGAGCTGAATCCGATGCTCGGGCTGAGGGGCTGCCGCCTAGGCATCGTCTTCCCCGAGATCTTCGACATGCAGGCCAGAGCCATCTTCCAGGCGACTGCACGGCTGCTGAAAGAAGGGCAGGATGCACAGCCCGAAGTGATGATCCCGCTCGTCGGCGATGCATCCGAGCTGATCTGGCTGCGCAAACGGGTAGAAGCGATTGCTAAGCAGGTGGAAGAGGAACAGGGTGTAGAGCTGCCAGTAGTGATCGGCACCATGATCGAGCTGCCACGGGCCTGTTTGATGGCTGACGAGATAGCCGAGCATGCCCAGTTCTTCTCCTTCGGCACCAACGACTTGACCCAGACCACCTTCGGCTTCTCTCGCGACGACGCGGAAGCCAGATTCATGCACCGCTATCTAGAAGAGAGACTGCTGCCCGAGAACCCATTTAGCGTGCTGGATCGCCAGGGTGTGGGCAAGCTGGTAGAGATGGGCGTGCAGCTTGGCCGCAGAACTCGCCCCAACCTAAACCTAGGCATCTGTGGCGAGCACGGGGGCGAACCGGACTCCATCGCCTTCTTCCATGAGGTAGGCTTGGATTATGTTTCTTGCTCACCGTACCGGGTACCGGTGGCCCGCCTGGCTGCCGCCCAAGCAATCATCAATAGCCAAGACAAATAGGATCTACCAAACAAAAGGGAATGACACGTGGGGACAGTCCCCACGTGTCATTCCCTTTTTCCAGGCCCGCACAAGGGTGTTAGCCGTTTTGTTAGCGGTTGCACAGTACAATTACGGTAGCATGGTTGGTAAGAAGAGTACATCTTAGGGGAAACGAAGGAGACGATCCCATGAAAGCCATAGTCGAACTCGCCCTCAACTTGGTGAACAGCATGGCGGTGATTATGGTGATCACCTACCTGATCACCCGCAGCCGTTTCTATGGTGAAATCCTGGCTAAGAAGCTGACGCCTCGCAATCAGTTGTTGCTGGTGTTGATCTTCGGTGCGTTTTCCATCTATGGCACACTGGGGGGCATTGAATTGCTGGGGGCGATAGCTAACATCCGCGATTTGGGGCCGACGATTGCAGGCTTGGTCGGTGGGCCTGTGGTGGGATTGGGCGCAGGTTTGATCGGGGGTTTGCACCGCCTCAACCTGGGGGGCTTCACCGTCTACTCGTGTTCGCTGTCCACGGTGCTGGCCGGATTGATCGGCGGAGGAGCATATCTGCTGCGCAAAGGAGAGTTTCCCAGTATCAAGACAGCTGTTCTGCTGTCCGTTGCCATCGAGGTCATACACCTGGGCATTGCGCTGGTGATCAGCAAACCATTTTCCCAAGCACTGGCCCTGGTGCAACAGATCATCGCCCCGATGATCCTGGCCAACGGCACGGGCATGGCTGTGTTTGCCTTTATGGTCAACAACCTGATCAGGGAAAGGGCCACGGAAGCTGCCAAGCGACAGATCGAGGGGGAGCTGTTGGTGGCCCGGCAGATCCAAATGGGCATCGTTCCGCGCATCTTTCCCCCGTTTCCCGAGCGCTCGGAGTTTGAGATCCACGCACTCTTGGAGCCGGCTAAGGAGGTAGGAGGAGATTTCTACGATTTCGCCTTTGTTGACGAACACCATCTCTTCTTTGCTGTGGGAGACGTTTCTGGTAAAGGAGTGCCTGCATCGCTGTTCATGGCGGTAACCCGCACGCTGCTTCGCTCCCGGACGGAAGCCGGAAGCAGTCCCGCCCAGATTCTGTCTGCCGTCAATAATGAGCTGTGCCGAGACAATGACACCAGCATGTTTGCCACCGTCTTCTGCGGCATCCTGGACACCATTTCCGGAGAAGTCAGTTACAGCTCTGGGGGACACGAATCGCCTTACCACCTGTCGCCAGCGGGCGTCGCCCCTCTGGCCCGGTCTCAGGGAATCGCATTGGGAGCCATGGAGGACGCCCCTTACCAGACACTGACTACCACCCTCGCTCCCGACGAGACTATAGTTGTCTACACCGATGGGGTAACGGACGCGATGAGCAAGGCAGGAGATTTTTGGGACAAGCAAGGTCTGCTAGAGTCCCTGCAGGACGCTGGCCAGCTCCCCGCGCCCGAAATTACTGGAAAAGTGCTCAAGGACCTGCGCCTGTTTGCCAATGAGACAGCGCAATACGACGACATCACCCTCTTGGCCTTGAAATTTAAAGGCGCGGGTGAACAGCCGCTCTAACTGCATACAAGACCAGGGAAAGGATGTTCTTGCTTCCTTCCCGTTTGTAGTGCACCTCGTCTATCACCCGTCGGACCAGAAAGATCCCCAACCCGCCCACTTCCCGATCAACAATACTGGCATGGATGTCGGGCTCCTCGACCGTCAGGGGGTCAAAGGGAATCCCTTCATCGATGAAATCGACCACAAACCTGCCCTGACTACTCTCAACCTGCACCAGCACCTCGCCCGGCGGCTTCTGATAAGCATATTGGCAAATGTTGGCCATCACTTCGTCAACGGCTAGTTGTAGATGGATGATCTGTTTCGGGTGCAATTCCGCCTGCTCCGCAAGATCGGCGATGTGTTCAACCATCTCTGGGATCAGATCCACCCTGGCCGGGAAGACCATACTTTGCTCTTTCACTTCCTGCACTTGCATTCACCTCTCCCCTGTCCATTAAGCTGGTTGTCTAGATAAGCCTTTCTCAGTCTCTATAGCAACCTGCTGGTCAGCTGATGGACATGATAGCCGAAAACCCAGTGATATCGAAGATCTCTCTCACTGTCTCATTTGCTCCGACGATAGTCATCTCCGTTCCCAGGGCATTTACTTTCTTCTGCGCCGTCAGCAGTACCCGCAACCCGGCACTGCTGATGTATTCCAGGTCAGTGAAGTCAAAGACCAGACTGACCGACCCAGCGAAGAATATCGCGCTTAGTTCATTCGCCAACTGGCCGCTGGTCACGGTGTCCAGTCTGCCCTTGAGCACCAGAGTGATGGTATCTCCTTGCTTATTCTTCGTAATCTTCATGATCATCCTCTCCCTTCTAGCCCCTATTCCGCTGCCCCCGTCCTAAATCGTCTGCCTCCTCACCAGATCATAGAACAGCCCTTCTTTGGCCATCAGACTATGATAATCCCCATCCTCCACGATTTTACCGCCATCAAGCACCAGGATGCGATCGCAGTGGCGAATGGTGGAAAGCCTGTGGGCGATCACTAGCCGGGTGCACTTCAGTCCCGCCAGGCTGTCGGAAACCTGCTTCTGGGTGATATTATCCAAAGCCGAGGTAGCCTCATCAAAATAAAGGATGCGGGGCTTGGAGACGACTGCCCGGGCAATCAGTAATCTCTGGCGCTGGCCGCCAGAGACACCCCCGCCTCCCTCACTGAGCATAGTGTGCATCCCCATCGGCATGGCTTTGATGTCTTCCTCCAGTCCAGCGATTCTCGCCGCCTCCCAGGCGTCTTCGAGGGTTTTCCAGGGAGCGGTGATGATGATATTCGAAAAGATATCCCCCGAAAACAACTTGCCATTTTGCAGATCAACCCCGATACATTGGCGCACAGAGCGCAGATCAAGGCTCTGCAAATCGTGCCCATCATAGTAAATGGCACCGGTTTCGGGCTGCTCGAAACCGAGCAGCAGCCGCATCAGCGTCGATTTCCCGCAGCCGGTTTTCCCCACAATGGCTATGTATTCGCCGGAACGGATCTTGAAACTGAGGTCATCCAAGATGGCTGGGCCGTCCGGATCGTAACGAAATGTAAGATGGTTCACTTCCACATTGCCGGAAAGGGTAGTGACCACTTTCTTGCTGGAGCTGTTTTCTGGAATTGTTTCCAAGATTGGCTGCACCATTTCAAGGAGCGGCTTAATACCGGCCACCGTGGTGGCGATGCCCCCCAGGGCCATAATTGCTCCGCTCACTGCTCCATAGGCCACGTTAAACGCCATGTAATCTGCTGGAGTAATCCGCGACAACCCGGCAATATAGTAGAGGATGAGGCTGCCGCCCATAGTGATCAGATTGGAAATGGCCGAGTTGATGCGCAGAATCAAAGGCGGTGAATAGGTCAGCTTGCCTTCCTCCTTGTAGAGACTGGCCCATTTGGCAAAGGCGCGTTTCTCCGCCCCAGCGAGCTTCAACTTTTGCACACCACTGAACAAGGCGAAGACTAGGCCGGCCAGCTTGGCCGAAAGCTGCATCTTTTGGCGAGAGATTCCCAGTTGCATCAGTGTGGTAATAGTGGAAAAAACGAGCATGGCCACTATGATCAGCATTCCGGGGACAACCAGCGCGGGCGCATAGTGCCCCATTTGAAAAATGTAGATAAAGGAAAACAGTGCGCTCAAACCCGTGGTCAACACCGCATTGGAGAGCATGTCGCACAGAGTGCTGATGCTCATGATCCTGCTACTCAACTCACCCGCCGAATAGTCCTTGAAAAATGCAGCAGGCAGCGAGAAGACCCGCATCATGGAGGCGCTTTGCACAGATAGATTGATTCTGTCGCGAAAACGGGCCAGCAAGATGCTTCTTGTGATGCCAAAGAGGGTGGAGCCCACCGCTGCACCGATCAGTAGCGCAGTCACCGGCAGAATATCGCTTTTGGTGCCGGAGGGGATTACACTGTCAAAGATCTGCTTGTTGATAAACGGCAAGAACATGCCGAGCAAGGATACTAGCAGACTCGCACCCAACACAAAGGCGATGTCCGCCAAAGAGATGCTGGCGACCATGAACCTGCCCAAATCAAGCAGATTGAGCTGCTTGGCTGGCAAGGGACGGTAAAAGTAGAAGGCATCGCTGCTGATCCTGGCTGCAGTCTCTTGGTTGACTTTGATCACTTTGCCGGTATGCGGGTCTCTGTATCGGTAGCCGGCGAATCCCGATGGCAGGATGGCAATCACATCTCCGTCTACCGTACTTCCTAACAAGGCACCGACCGCGTCTTTCCACCAGCTGCCCACTAGCTCCACCCGTCTACGCATCACGCCGGACGGGCGCAGCATGTACTCCAACTGGGCATGCACATCGGTAATCGTGTCGGGCACCTCAGAAACAGTTGCCCCGAGCGACGCCATGATCTCCTCGACGGCACCCCGGGCAGCCGTTTCCTTTGTCCCCAAGCCTCTGACACGCAATCCTAAAACGGACACCAGATCATCAAAGGCACCCTCAAACATCTGCCGATCCATGTCCTGCCTGGTTTTCAATTGGTCGTCAAAGATGTTAAAGCTCATCGCTTTGGCCTCCGTTACTCGCTACTGACCAGCTGAGCGTACTTTCCACCCCGCGCATACAGCTCCTCGTGAGTGCCGCGGTCCACCACCTGTCCCCTGTCCAATACCACAATCTGGTCGCATCCCCGCACGGTGGAGAGCCTGTGGGCGATGATTATGGAGGTGGCACCGATATTGCGAATGTTCTTCATCACCTGCTCCTCCGTCTTGGCATCGAGTGCGCTGGTGGCCTCGTCCAAAATGATCACCGTAGGTTCCTGCGCCAGCACCCGAGCAATCTCAAACCGCTGCCGCTGTCCTCCAGAGAAGTTCTTGCCTCCCTCTTTGATGATATGGGAGTAGCCGTCAGGTCGGGAGACTATGGTATCGTGTATGTCGGCATCCCTGGCCGCCAGGATTACGGCAAAATCCTCAATAGAGGAGTCCCACATACGGATATTGTTGGCCACAGTATCTTCAAACATGGTGATCTCCTGATCCACCATGGCCACGGAACTCTTGAACACATAGGGAGCAATCTCCTCATGTCTCTTTCCGTCAAAGGCTATTTCTCCGGCCCATGGCCGGTATAATCCGGCAATCAGCTTGGCCAAGGTGGATTTTCCGCTGCCGCTGCCCCCCACAATCGCCACACTGGCACCTGGCTTGATGGAAAGAGAAAAGCCTCTGATCAGCGGTTCCGCCAACCGATTGTAGCCAAAGGTGACATTCTTGATAGAAATTTCTCCTGACAGCTTCTCCAACGGCTGGTCGTCGGCTGACAATTGGCTCTGCTCCAACACGTCAGGTTGATAATTCAACACGTCCTCCACCCGCTCCATAGAAGAACGCATGGTAATGAAGCTCTGCCCCACACCGATCAGTTGATTGACAGGGAACAAGAACGAAGAGAGAAAACCTTGAAATGCCAGCAGCATGCCGATGGTGAAGACACCATCCAGAATCAAATAGACCCCTGCCATCAGGACGACGATGTTTGCTATCTGCTGCAGCAGCACCGGAATGGCCCCGAAGTACTGACCAAATCTCGAAATAGCTACCTGAGCGTTATGCTGTTTGGCGTAATATCCGGCCCAACGTTCAAAGGAACCGTTTTCTGCTCCCGACGCCTTGATGGTCTCGATCATCTGAATGCTGGACATGGTGGCACCTGCCAGCTTGCCACCACTAGCCTGTGCTAAGCGGCTCAAGCCGACGTGCTTCAATGCCATGATGCGCATGGCTACCATATTCAGGACAGCTGCTGCCACCCCGATCACGGTCAGTAGGAGACTATAGTTGATCATGATGAAAAGATAAAAGACGAGTAGACAGACACTCATGAAGATGGGTGCCAGCTTGCGGATCAGCGTGCCCGCAATCTGCTGGTTGACACCCTGTCTGGAGACAATATCACCGACAAAACGCTGGGAAAAGAACTCCACCGGCAGCCTCAGGACATGCCACATGAATTCGGCATTGGCAGTAATGGCAAACCGCCCCTCAATGCGTAACCAGTAGACTGCTTCTAGCATTGCCACCACAAACTGAAACAGCAGGGTAATCCCTAGCGCACCAACAAAGGGAATCAGCCACTCCGGGTTCCTTCCAGAAAGGATGTTGTCCATGAAAACACGGGAAAACAGGGGGGTGACCATGCCAGTAACGGCAGAGAGGATGCCGGTGAGGACCACAAACACAAAGGGTACCAGCGTTCCTTTCAGCCGCTTCCTGGCGAAGCTGAGCACACTCTTCGGTTTCCCTTCCGGTCGGAAGAGCTCCGTGGTCTCAAACCGGAGGACAATGCCGGTAAAAGCCCGGTCAAACTCATCCCATGCCACTTCCACCGTGCCCCGGCTGGGATCGTTTAGCACCGCTTTCGCCTTCTTGAAGCCGTTCAGCACTACGAAGTGATTAAAGTTCCAATGGATGATGGCAGGCAGGGCAATACTCTTCAGCGCCTCCGGTTCCATCCGGTAACCCCTGGCGTCCAATCCGTAGGTTCTAGCGGCTTTGACGACATTTCCGGCGCTAGATCCATCCCGCGACACTCCACAATCAGCTCGCACCTGCTCCAGTGGCAGCCACATGCCATGGTAAGCCAGCACCATGCAAAGGCAAGCCGCCCCACACTCCACCGCTTCCATCTGCATTACCACCGGCACTTTGGCTACCTTTGCCATTGTCTCACCTACCCTTACTTAAGTAACAGCTCATACGGTTTCCTCTCCCTAATCACTACCAATAGGTCACAATAGGAGCCGCTAGTCACCGCTAGACTCTCTCCCTTTTGAGATGACCACTGCAGTTCACCATCTGTTCTCTCCAGGGCTACCGTCACCGCCACCATGTTTCCCGAAGTAATCAGCTCCTGCACGTACTGCAGATTGCCGAATGTGAGGGCAATCTCTTCCTCAGACAGAGGCTGGGCACCAACACTCTCCACCACACCCAGTATGTAGCCATACTCCTCACGCGGAGCATAGTCTGGCGACACTTGCACTGCCATACCGGTGCCCAGTCTTTTGGATGCACCCAGTGGCACGAAACAATAGACCATCTCTTCTTCCCCTGCCCCAGGAACCATCACACCGATGAGCTGCACCGTTTCCAGAACGCTGCCAGTGTAGGCCCAAATGACCCCGGCAAGCAACAAGGCGAAGAGACCCACCAGCACCAGCCAAATTCCTGGATTTGTGATTCTCACATATTCATTGAGCTGCTCTGGCGAAGACATCCTTTCCAACGAGCTCTTGCGGAAAATGCTGTTCTGCATCACTGTTCCCAGCCCCCTTCTCCATCTGGTTGCATGCAGACCTCTTGCTCATCTCGCCTCAAAGAGGATCGACAATTGCTGAGTAATCCCCCTATTTAGAATGGGCACACCAACCAAAAAACGGGGGAAAGCACCAACCCCTGCTTGGTCGGAGATTTCCCCCGGAGGAAGCAGATCTTCTCATGCATCAAGTGTCCAGCAGTTGTTTGGTGATGGACACGAAAAGCTTGCAGCATTCCTACGTCCAGACGTTATTGCATTGTCCGCAGACCCAGAAGCCGATTGCATGATTCCAAACAATATCACTGCTTCCGCATTTCGGGCAGCATAGTTTATTCTCCTTACCTGCACTGACCTGTTCGAGATCCGTATCCGACAACGTACCGACATCCGGTTGTTTTGTCGCCTGCAGTTTGGGATCAGTAGGTTTGCCAACTGTTTCCTTTAACACGGCATTTCTCACCCCTTCTTGACAACTCCCGCAGGGTCACCCCTTACGCTCACTCCTTTAACCGTTTCACGTATCCATAGCGGGTGCACTCAAGCATATGGGCTACTACAAGATTTGCGCCCTCAGGAAGAGAAGTGGATATGGTGCAATAGGGACAGACCTGGCTAAACACCATACCAGAGAGGGTTCTACTGTCGGCAAGACATTTTCCCAACTTGGGAAACTGCCCTTCCCGCACATCGCAGCCATTCCCCGCGCCCAAGCCCCCTGCTACACCCAGCAGCAGATCATCCTCCAATGGTATGTTACTCTTCTTATCGTTTATGTCGCTCATACCAAGATCCTTTCCATCTCAAGACGCCGAGCTTTGACAACCTGTCTTGTCTCTTTACACCATAGACCACGAGGGCTAACAAAACGACTAACAAAACTGCCCTGTTGGGGAAGCGCCAAATTGCCCTCGGAAGACTTGCTGGCATCCCTTGCTTGCCAGCAACATCTGCAGAGTTGCTGGATAGAACTACAGATGTGGGGTGGTCTCCACCTGCCTAGATCGAGGCGGCTACCATCTTAGATGCCGACAATTGCCACAAAGTACGGCGGATGGACCGGTATTCCTGTTCGAAAAATGCGGACACCCATTACTCATCGGATTATTCGACAGATTCTCGTACCAAGGCCGATCGCTCCTATACTGAAAATAGCGCGCGAAGGTCTCGTCATCCGAGATAGCTCTACAAGTACAGCCGTCGAACTGTGCTCCTCCTACTGCCTTTTCCAATTCCTCATCAGATAATTTCCTACTCTTTTCTTGCATCTCATTCACCTCCTCTACTCTGGTTTCCTGGCTTAACCCTCTTGTTGGACACGGAAGGTCTTCCTTGATAAAGGCTTATACGACCCACAGAGGGGTGCTCATTGCCTCGCTTAGCTTAAGCAAGACCAACATGTGATTCTTGCGCTGTGCTTCGTCCAGATCGCCGAGCACAAAGTCGGATACCTGTGCTGCTTGATCATCGCTGAGCAAGAGGTAACCACCGAGTATCTCATAGAACATACTGAAAAACTCCATGTCGGGATCGAGGAAATTGTCATAGACAGCAAGCGCATCTCGCCACTGAGAGACGGTTGTTTTATGGAGATTCCCAAGCGATACTTCTGCCACGAAGTCCAGCTCTGCGGTGACATACTCTACAGTGGCAACAAAGGCAGCATGCACCTCGACCAGCGATGCAAACTCCTGGTTGCTAAACCCATCCCGATAATCGCAGATGGACTCTACAACATACAGTTGTGCATCTCTGTCTATAGCTAGACCAGCATGATTAGCTAAGCCTTGATATGCAGAGCCCTCTCCTACCTCAATTTGCAGAGCCTCCGCCCAGCTCTCCAACGCGCCCTGCATCGTATCCTTGTCGGCAGCGTTCACCGCCTCCAGCGGGGCTGACTTGATCGTGACGCTGCCAATCAGGGTGTCCAGGGCCCGCATTCTCTCCTCATCCAGCATGGCCTTGTCCTCGATCGCGAACTCAATGGTCATGTGCTCGGGCAGGTCTGCAACTGAGATTCCATCCACGGAGACGACCTTAACTCGGTAATAGGATTTGGCTTTTTCCTGGTTAAGCGGGGAACGGTTTCCGTCGCCCTTGAAGTATTGTCCGGCAAGAGCCTGCAAAGTCAGCCTGATCGGAGGCGCAGTCCAGGCGCCGTCATCGCTGACGTAGTAACAATCTACTACCACATCCCGATCTGCGCCGACCAATGCGTCGGATAAGACAGTACCGTGGGCACGGGCGACATCAGCGTAATTGGTGGTGAAGCCGAGGTGTGCGTCTCCCAGGTAGATCTGCTTTTCGTCTTCGGTGAACTCGGCCAAGAAGCCGCTGGCCCCGTTGAGGCGCTCCTCTATCGTCCAGTCATAGACGGTAACCGCTACTGTGTTCTCCGGTGTTGTTGGGTTCATGGAACCAAACTTGTTGCCATAGACATCTTCTACGACGTAGTAAAGCTCAAACGCTGACTGCTGCTTGATTGTGGCCAGGGCAGTGCCTTCGCCGATGCTTTCGCTGAAGATCAGAGTCCAGGTTCTGGTGGCCGGGTCATAGCTGGAATATGCGCCCAGAGACTGGGCGGCAACCTGTCTCTGCGCTGCTTCCTGATCGGTGCATGCTGGGCTGCGCCACGGGTTATCATCTACCGGGTATAGCTTGAACTCGGGCAGGATGCCCTGCAAGCTATGATCAATCTCCAGCCAGGCCAGCTCGGTCAGGTCCTCCACCTGGAAGTCAAATGCCAGGCTGGGCGCCGACCGATTCAAAGAGTAAGGCTCGGTTACACAGACCGCAAGCTCTCCCGGTTCAACCGCTCCAATAGCGGCGCTGAATTGTGTCCCCCGGTAGCGTCCGATGCCGGTTACCCTCACCCGGAAGAATCCGCCAACATCAACGGCAGACAGCCTGTAAGCAGCCGAGGTTGCGCCAGAGATCGGTTGATAGCCGCCATCAGCGCCATCCGCCCGCTCCCAGCGATAGTTGACCTTCGCGTTTGCTGGGCTGGTGACAGCGGTCAAGGTTGCCCCAACGATGGCATCGCCAGTAATGCGCACACTGCTGACGGATGTTCTGGTGGGCTCGTCAGGATCAGAGGCCGGCGGTGAACTAGGCGGCGTCGGCCAGCTGTGGCTCCATTCTATGTTCTCGGGCGCGTCAACATTCGGGATGCTGACATCTCCAGCTGCATGGACAGCGGTGCCAGCCGCGTGCTGATCAATGCGCATCTGCTGCAAACTGCCACCCGACAGGATTGACACTTCGATTTGGGCACTGGTCTGCAACTGTTGCACCTCGCCACGGATGTTGATGGAGCTACCAATGGCTTCATCAGCAACGTTGACAGCGTCTGTGCTGCCGGGACTGCCAATATTGACGGTGCAGTTGGCAGCGCACAGGTTGACGGAGCCCACTTTGGCGTTGATGTTCAGAGTGGCACCCTCCGCGTTTTCTGTTACCTGCACCTGATTAGCGGTGGCACCCTCGCCCATTTCCACGGCCACGCCGGCTGCATCAATGATGAGGGCGTCAAAACTGCCGACAACTGTCACTACTGTCCCAGGAGGCACCTGGCACCCGATGTTCACACAGGGCCTCTGGCTGCTGCTGGACCTGGAGGTGTCCAGACTGCCGGCAGCATGGAAGTCCACTGTACCAGGGCTGGCCTGGTCATAAAACACCACATGGGTTGTCCCGTCGGAATAGGCGAAGGTCAGGCGGGCCAAGTGCGAGGTGCCAGTCACTTCACCCGAGCGACTGCCGCCGCCGGCGACGATGGTGCGTCCCAGCACGTTGACGTTCTGCAGATAGAAGCTGCCCTCGCCCACCCCTTCGGTGATGTAGAGGTCGCCGGTGATAGTAGTGTTTTGCAGGACGATGCCCGTTCTGTTGATGGTGGCGTTTCCGTTGATGGTTTGGACGCCTTGGTCTGGGCCAAAGGTAGCGGCCACGTTCATGATTTCGCCGGCAGCCCGGGCCAAGAACACGATCCCCTCGGCGCGGGTGAGGCTGTTTTTCATGCGCAGGGTATCATCCTCATACCCGCGTAGGTAGCCACCGTCTACCAGTGAGTTGACCATCTCGCGGTCTGCATTCTGTAGTTCGTCAGTATCCTGATAGTCCGCCAGGTAGTTATCGGCGACCGGCTCAAGGCGCAAGACTCGGTACAGCATGCTTGCAGCCTCCAGCCGACTGATCGGCTCGTTAGGGCCGAAGCTGCCGTCATCCTTGCCGGTGGCATAGCCCATGGTGACTGCTGTGGCCACAGCAGCGGCGTACTCATCGCTGCCACTCACATCAGAGAAGCCGACCTCCGCGGCCTTGGTGTAATTGAAGGCACGGTTTACATAGGTAAGGAACTCCGCCCTGGTGATCAAACGCGAAGGACCAAATGACCCGTCGGGATAGTTCCCGAGCAGACCGAGACTGCTCCACCGGTTGATGTAGTCGGCCGCCCAATGGCCCTGCAAGTCGGGAAAAGCAAGCGCTTCGCTACCCATGGCCTGCATAGGCACCATTGTCATCAGCAGCAGGCCACACATTGTGATGACGAGAAAAGCCTTCCGAAAGCTCTTGATCAAAGTCTCCACCCCTTCTGCCAAGAATTAGGCTCAGATGATTCTGTCTCCATTCGCGAGCGTATTTAACCTTTTGTAACCTAAGTAAACGCCCGAAACTCTCCGAAACCACGAAGAAGCTCTCCATGTAGTTCTGAACACATCGACCAGCCCAGCACTCTCAGACTCTTTCCATGACTCTCATCTATCTTAACTATAGAGCGTGATGACTAACAAAACGGCTAACGGAACCAGACAGCATTTAGCATACTTAACCACTCTTTGATATCTTCTGTCTTTTTTGTCACCTGTGAGTCGAATATTGTTATAATAGCTGTGAGCATAGGATTGGGAGTGGAAGATAATGGCCAACATGTCAAGTGCCAGAATCTCGGTCCCCACCAGGACCAGCGATGAGATCATGCGCAAGAACCTGGTGTCTGCCGTTCTCGGCAGCCAAAGGAAACTTGCATACATACACGCCGGTGCCGGTTACGGCAAAACCACTCTGCTGGCTCACGTTTCCCATTGCGCGAGAGACGTGGTCTGGCTCACCTTGGATGGTGAAAGCGACATTTTCTCCTTTCTCGGCCTGTTCAGTGAAGCCATTCACCACACCTTCCCCAGTTATCAGCTCAACTTCTCCCAATACCTGCCCTTTGAAGGGAAGGACAATTTCATCACCATACTGGCCAATGCGCTGATCAGCAGCCTGGAGGATATTTCACAGGATTGCACGGTGGTTCTGGATGATTTACATACGGTACAGGACAGGAGCATTAGGGATCTGATCACCTGCATCATCAAGTACAAGCCGGAAAATATCCGGATTTGTGTGGGCAGTCGAGAGACTCCCTGGCAGGATTTGATACCCTTACGCGCCAGAGGCAATTTGCTGGAGCTGACCCAAAGGGAGCTGGCCTTCACCAGCGAGGAAGCAGCCCAAGTGTTGGGCTTTGAGGATGAAAATGTCTATGCTGTTACCGAAGGCTGGCCTCTCGGCATCCGCTCGTTTAGAGTGATGCTCGAAAGCGGGGTGGACCTGGGCGACATCCCCACCCAGGGCAATCCCATTTTGGATTCCTATCTCTTCTATGAGTGCATCAGCCGGCTGTCGGCGGATACCATAGAATTTCTCAAGACTTCTGCTTGCTTTGAAGAACTGGATCCGATGATGCTGAATGCGGTAACCAACCGGGGGAATGCTCTTCCTATCCTGGACGGTCTGGTAAGACGAAATCTTTTCACCACCAAGACTAGGGGTGGCCTGTTCCGTTACCACACGCTTTTCAGGCAACACTTGCTGGCGGATATGGAAATTGCTCACCAACAGCAGCTACAGCAGAGTGCCAGCAGATACTATCATGGGATTAATCAGTATGCTCAGGCTGCCAAATACGCAATACTGGCTCGGGACAAAGAAATGCTGGAGGAGATAATCCTGGCCGGATACGACCAGCAGATCAGAAACGGCAGTTTTGGTGAACTGCGGACCTGGTTCAGGGCATTGGGCGGCACCCCCTCCAACTCCAGCCAAAGGATTTCTCTGGTCAGAGGCAGCTTCCTTTCCAGCATAGGGAACTTCAGTGAGGCCAAGAGATGGTTGGACAACGTGAAGCCAGAGGAAGATACGGCTGGGGGGGATCTGTATTTCGATGCCGTGGTGCATCAGGCAAGAATTCTCAGGAACAGCGCTTCCTTTGAAGAATCAAACCGGCTGTTGGATGACTTGCTATCGGATGTGGAGTCATTAACGCCCGAGAGGCTTTATCAAGCCGGGATCGAAAAGATTTATAACCTGTGCTGGAATTCTCAAATCCAGGAAGCCTACGCTGCTGCCGACCGGATGATTGAAAGCTGTGCCCGGGCAGGCAATATCCAGGTTAAGGCGTGGTTTGAAAGATATCTGACGGCAGTTCATTTCTTCGCGGGACGCATGAAGGAAACAGTCTACTACTATGAGAGATCCCTAGAACTGCCCGAACCGGAAAACCGACGCTTGGACATGCACAGCATCGGTATGTATGCCGCAAAAGCCTATCAATTGCTGGGTGAACAGCAAAAAGCGGAGACGATCATTTCAGCGGAGATAAGTAAGTTGAGAACTGCGGGACGGTATGAGGAATTATGGGCTGCCTATCTGCTGGCAGCAGAAATCTACTATCATATTGCAGAAATGAACCGCAGGCAGGGAGACAGCGCCACCTATAACACAGCCACCAGATACTTTGCTTTGGGCATCGAATACGCATCCCTCTATCGCACTTCAGAGTTCCAACTGGAGTGGGCGCGCATGCAAAGGTTGGTTTATAGTCTGATGTTCACCAACGACGAAAGAGAAGCTGTGATTGGCCAGATTCTTGCCAATCTGGGTAACGTGGGGGATTACCTGAAGACCATTGTCTTAGGCAGGCTCTTCGGCTACTACATATCAGTATCCGACTTCCCTAGCGCCGTCAAACACGCTAAGCTGGCCATCGATATTGGCCAACGCTCGGGAATGATGATGATCCCCACTATTGCCTATGGCCTGCTGGCCGGCATATCTATTTCGGCAAAAGACAATGCCCAGGCCTCAGCGCTGACAGCCCGTTACCTTCAGCTCTGCAACCAAAACGGCATCTATGATTTCTTCAAGGTCCGGGAGTTGTACGGGGCAATCCTGCAATTTGCCCTGGTCAATGGCATAGAGATTGACTTTGCGCGGGAGATGCTGGCCTTTGCCGGATACAAAACGAAGAAGGTGTATATCTCCACCTTTGGCGGGTTGCATGTCTATTCGTACGCAGATCGGCAGCGACCACTGAAGATGCGTTCAAAGAAAGAACGTGAGCTCTTGGCCTTTCTTCTGGATGCTGGCGACAGGGGGGCGACCAAGGAGCAGATATACAACGCCATCTGGGCGGAGACCGAATCCGATAATGTGAAGAAGCTGATTGGAGTGAACTTGGCCCACATCAAGAAAGACTTGGCCGCTTTCGGCCTGCGGGACGTAATTAACAACCACCAGAATCACTATCGAATCGACCGGGATGAAATAGAATGCGATTTTGAGCTGTTTGAACGAGCGGCGGAGACATTTAGACTGCAGCAGAACCAACAGGCAGCACAACAGATTCTGTCCCTATATAAGGGGGAGTATCTCTCGGACTTCGAAGCTTTTTGGGCAATAGCCAAGAGAATCAGCTATCAAGAGATATTCGAGCAGGTGCTTGAATTCATCACTACCAATGACAACCGCAAGTAGAGCCAGAGAAGCATCGCCTCAATAGCACTGGGCAACGAATGTATCGACGCCCAGTATACTTCATGTCCATACATACCTGCGTTTTTCTCATATGTCCATAAACAATTCCATTGTTCCAAACGATACTAAGTACTTAGAACAACTCGGGGTTTCCCTCCACCGCCGTAGACTTGTCAACCCCTGATCTATCAGTTTGCGGGCATTTGGCTGGCAGAACAGCAAAGCAAGACCCCGAGGTTGAAACCAGCCGCGGGGTCTTCTGTTATCAGGGTCATCCTGACAAAATTGAGTTTTTGGTGTTAGCCGTTTTGTTAGTTCCGATGTCTTATGGTGTAAGCAGCGAGACAACATGGATGGCCTGTCAGCAGAAGTAAGCGGAAAACAAGGAGGTAAGAAAACGATGATCGAGGTGCACGACAACAACTTGCCGAGCAAGACCAATGAGGGAGAAGCGGTGGCAAAGCAACAGGCTCTTAGGTTCATACTGCTCACTGAAGTCGACGAAGAGTTGAAACAGAAGTACCAAGACCTTACCAATCAGCTTGAAGGGAAGCAATCAACAGGCGAAGACTGGGAGAGAATCGTTCTGGACCAGGTGATTCCTTTAGCCAAGGGCGTTGGCTTTGACTTCAGTGTGGGAGACTTCCGAGAAATGCTGCAGCTGGCCCATCGGCAACTGACCGATGAAGAGTTGAATCGGGCGGTTGGGGGCGCAGCTCAGATAGGCCCATTGAGCTGTGAACTTGTGCCTGACAAAGCTACGTTTAGGGCACGTTTGAAGCGCTGGTATGATTCGGAGTGTCCGCATTTCTCACGCCAGTGGGACGGTACTGTCTCCACGACTTGTTGGGACTGCAAACACCTCCAGGGGTGCTGACACGAGGGGACAGTCCCCTCGTGTCACTGTGAGAGTGTCGACTTCGATAACGATTATGAGGAGGGGAAAAGGATTTGACGCAGGAAAACATTAGGGGGTTCCAAGAGGAGCTGCAGAGGAACGCTGAACTGCAGGAGAGGCTGAAAGACCTAGAGCTAAACCATGAGAATCTTGAGGGGTTGATCTCTTTCGCTCAGGATGCAGGCTTCGACTTCACCCTGGCGGAACTTAAAGAAGCGAACTCAAAGCCAACGGCTAGGGAGCTATCGATTGATGAACTCGATAAGGCTGTAGGCGGAATTACGGATGGGGATGGGTATTGGATCACGACGGTTGGGTTTAGTTGCGAGCACTGGAAAGAATCCCAGTATGACATCTGGCTCGGTGTGAAAGGGACATGCGGTTCTTGCGTGCGCTGGATGCATAAGTTCCCACCGCTTGCCTATCTAGGCATGCCCGGATTCTGTTGCTATATCCGCAAATGACACGCGGGGACTGTGTCCCCTCGTGTCATTCCCTCAGCCTCATCCTCCGGCGCCCTTCGCCGTCGGCCGCCAGCAAAGCGTGGATAACCGCCTCCGGAGTGATATCGCCACTTTCGTGGTGGATTCCCTCCCCCTTTACACAGGCTCTAATAGCTACCTTTTTCAGCTGGTCGAGTGAGATGTTGGTTAGACCGAGCTGAGCCAGAGTGGTGGGCAACCCTACGCTCTCACAGAAGTCATAGACCTCGTCTATCACCGCCCGTGATTTGTCGGTGAGGAACAGCGAAGCTAGGACCCCCATGGCCACCTTCTCGCCGTGGTAGTAGTTGTGTGTCTCGGGGAGCTCGGTCAACCCGTTGTGAATGGAATGGGCGGTGGCCAAGCCGCCACTCTCAAAACCAATGCCGCTGAGCAGTGTGTTGGCTTCAATCACATGCTCCAGGGCAGGGGTGACTGCGTTAGCCTTGCACGAGACCAACGCCGACACGCCGTATTGCAGCAGGGTATCATAACAAAGTCTGGCCAAGGAATAGGCGGTCAGGGAGCCTACTCCCCCCACCTCATTCCGGCTTTTTGTCTTCCGGCACGACTCCGCCTCGAACCAGGTCGCCAGGGCATCGCCCATACCCGACACCAAGAACCGTTCGGGAGCGTTGGCGATGATTCCAGAATCCACCAGTACCAAGTCTGGATTCTTTTTCTGGTATTCCACCCGAATTACAGAGCCCTCCTCGCTGTACACCACCGCGCAGGCGCTACATGGAGCATCAGTGGAGGCGATGGTTGGAACGACTACCACAGGGGTGCCTAAGCGGTCCGCCACCAGCTTTCCGGTATCGATGGTCTTTCCCCCACCAATGGCAACAATAAACTCTGCACCACAGCCCACTGCCAGGTCCACGAGGCGGCCTATTTCTCGGTAACAACACTCCCGGCTAAACTCCTCGAAGACTAGACGATACACTGCCGTCTGCTCCGGAATCTGACCACGGAGCGATTTCATCGCCGAGGGAGCCATAATGCACAGGCCCACCGCTCCGAAATGGGGTAACTCCCGCTCCAATTGGGCAATCGCCCCTAACCCCTGAATATAGCGCCCCGGAAATGCGGTCTTAGTGCTGATCATTTGTTGGAGCCTCCCCTCTCTTTAGTTTGCACTCTACAACACTGGGGCTAACAAAACGGCTAACATAGGTTTTGGTGACCGCCCCCAAAACCCGCACATTCCCCGCAAAGCGGATTGCTGCGGGAGACAATATTGCCAACTACTAATGGGGCTTGATCACCACAAGACCTTGAGTTAAGTTAGCCTGGGTGACCTCCCCGTCGCATGGGGCAAGATAATGGTGCTCGATCAGTCCCCAAGCCGATGCCTCCCAGGCTACGGTCTCGCCCGCCTTCACGCCTCGTCCAACTTCGCAAAGGCAGATGCCAGGAAAGCCTCCGTCCATAATTGGCAGCTTCACGATTTGGTGACCGCAGTCCAGCAGCGGCATCAGAGCGGGGTAATTGCGTCGCATCGCACGGACCGATCGCCTGAGCAGCGGCACGGGACGCCCGAACAACAGCTCATTGACGCTGGCCTCTCGCGCTAGAATGTATGGAATGATAGTGGCTGCTGCGAAAGCGACGGCGCCGAGGGCGAAGGCACGGCCAACTATGGCCAACGAAAACATCAACGGGAGGCTGCTGATGCGATCGATGGCTAATACCACGGCTAAGACAAACCCAAAAGCCAGCACTCCAGTGAATAGACCCTCCAAGATAAAGAGGCCACCGAGCTCCCTTGGCCTGAGGCCCATACTCTTCAGCAGCGCCAGCTCACGGCGGCTGTCCAGGTAGTTGAGCAAATTGAAAGTGCCGACCCCAAGCATCAGAAAGATAAACAGCAGCCCAACTCCTTGCCCTCCGCCCGAGTAGGCCTCTTCCACCACCTTACGAGCCAGCTCGGTCGCCGTTTTGGCCGTCCGCACTGTCGCCCCCTTCGGTAGGTGACCTGCCCATCGGGTCGCGTCGGGCACCCAACTGTATAGCGTAACCACGTTGGCGCCAGGAATAGTCCCGCCCTCATTGATCCAACCGCTTTCTACTACAATTTCCGGACAGAACTTGTAGGCTGGGTAGAAGCCAGCCACCTCACCCTCAAACACACGGTAGTTCCATTCATCCAAGAAGGCGATTTGAAAGGGTCTGCCCTTGTCAATCCGCCCTGGACTTCTGAGAGCTTCAGACAGCCATATCTCTCCGGGTTTCGGATTGGGCAACGGTGCGCTCGGCCGGCTAACGCTTATCCCCCCCAAAGTTCGCAGCCCGACAGGGGTTTCCACAGTCAAGACCTGATACTCCTGCACCATCTCGGCGTTGCTGCTGGGCACCGAGTGATGGATGCCAGGCGGCACTGTGACTGCAAAATCCGCCGGAAAGTCCGGGGTCAAGACTCGTCCAGACAGGGACGAGCCGGTATACTGCAGGTAACCCCAATACAGAAGCCAGGCTGTCATCACCGCAACCGCAACTATCGCCGCTGCCAGGTGTGACCTTGCGGCGCACCTCCAACGGCGCCGTGCGAGTAGTAGCAGATTGCTCATGCGCTATTCACCACGCAACACTCCCATCACGGTCAGATTGGACATCCGCCAGGCCGGCAGCAGCGTGAACAGCAGACTGATCAGGCTGGCTGTCCCCACCACGATGCCGTATTCGCCAGCCGTTCTGGACAGAACCGTGGTCCAGGGGAGATTGTTGCCAACTTCCATGATCACTCCGCCTATGCGCACCAGGATGAAACCGATACTGGTCCCCAACACGGTGATCAGCAGGGACTCCACCAATACCATAGCAGCGATGTCCTTGCGCCTGGCCCCCAGGGCCTTTAAAACCCCTATTTCCAGACGGCGAGCCGCTGCCCCTGTTAATATTCGGCTGGCGATGAGCATGCCCGCGATTAGGTAGAACAGGATGCCCATCACTTTTCCCACATTCATCGGAACGCCCAGCGGTACCTCGGATGGCTTAGCTAAACGGTGAGGCAGACGGTAGAAACGGTCGATGATCATACCTTTTTCCACACGTTTGGCGAATTGCGCTATGCTGACAAAGGTGAATTGCGGGTACTTTGCCTGCAGTACGCCAACTACCTGTTCCAGTTGGTCCATGTTATCCACACGCAGTGCCAGATTGCTGACCACCGGACAGGCGCCTCCGCTGGCCCGACTCCAGAGCTCTTGCCAGAGTGCTTGTGGCAACCAGACGTAACCGCCGTGCAAGTAGGCTGTCTCAGTCTGGGCGTAGCCCATCTGATTGACATGAGTGGCCGTCCTGGTTGGCACAGCTACCTGACTATATGTGGGAACATCCATGAAGAAGACTTGGGAGTAATCGGGCATTAGCTCGCCGCCCGGAGCGGCAACACGCAACTCTGGGATACGCAGCCTGGCCAGCTCCCCCTTTTGGGGCAGATCGATCTCCTCAAGAGCCAAGTAATGGCCCCAGCGCAGTTTGCGGTCCGAGAGCTGTTCCGAAGTAGGCACCACTTCTTCCCCCTCATGAATCACCATTGAATCGGTGAGAGTGGCTGCCAAGCGCTGTACTACACTGTCTGGCGTCTTCAGATAGGAGTTAACCAACGCAAAAGGGCGTGACGTGGGAAAGTCCGACAGGACACTCCCATCCTCCTGATCCTCAAAGTGTAGCCGTCCTGGCTCTGGCAACGGAAGGACAGTGACACGCAGGTATCTGTCTTGGTCGGCGGAAGCGTTGGTTAGGCTGGCTGGAAATTGGTACTGCAGGTGATAACCGCTGATTCCAGGTTCGGCGACCAATTGCTCAAGCAAAGCGGCAGGGATGGTCTGGCTGACCTTATACCCGCTACCGGCCAGAAACCCGTCATCATATAGCTCAGGGTAATACGCCTCCAGCCAAGAGAGACCTGTTCTCTGCAAGCGAACTGGTTCTAGCATCGCGTTAGTTGCGATATCTGTTGCTAGCTGTCCTATCCACCGGACAGGAGAGACCAGGATCTCGCCTCCCAGCAGGCGGCGATAATTCTGGTAACTCTGCTTGGTGTTGCTTTGGCCAAAGGAAAGGGCCGAAGTGAGGCTGACGGCGCTGAGAATCATGGCCACCAGGACCACTATATTCCGTCCCAGCTGCCTAATACTGTTGGTTACCCCCAGACGCATGAACACACCCATTCCCCCCCACGGTTGGCAGTAGCTGCAATACCTCATCTGAATCGTAAGCCCATCTGGGTTAGCCAGCAAGGCAATATTCTGCTCTGTGAGCACAATTCAGCGAATAGTCCATTTGCAGGTAGCAAAGGGCAGTGGTAGCGCGGCGGCTGGCCGCTTCTGCAGGTGATTAGGAACAGAAGCGGATATCCCCGCAGATGAGGCAAGAGGCGTCACCCCTTCGCTACATCGTGCATTTTTAGTGATGTGGGGTGGGGTTCGAAACCGTCCCGAAAAATCTGCAGAGGAATCGGGCTACTGACAACCGGTAGTGAATACCAATATTACCAACAGGGCTTTGACAGTGCGTAGACAGCTGTTGACAACCTATGTGATAGGGCGTTACTATGAGAATGGTTAGTTTATTCATTCAATTCTCAATAGCTACCATATTCAATGAGACAATTGAATGCAAAACATAGGAGAAGGAGGTGTTCGACCGGGCTGACATCTGCTAAGTAAGACACCTATCCCTTACAACCATTGTAAAAAAAGGAGGACTAGTTGTGAAGAGATTTAGCAAGCCCCTCGCGCTCCTGCTGACTCTGCTGATGGCCGTCAGCCTGCTTTCTGCCTGTAAACCTGCCGTAGTAGTGGACGACGACACACCACCCGTTACCGAAGAGATCACGGATTGGGTGACTTACCAAACCATAACAGCAGAGATGGAGACGTTCACCTTCCAGTATTCTCAAAACTCGAAGGAACTGGACATCTTGACCAACTGTTTTGACGGGCTGACCACGAATGACCCCTATGGCACCCTGATCCCGTGTGTCGCTGAGGACTGGAACACGCCGGACGGCGGCAAGAATTGGGTGTTCAATTTGCGTCAAGGGATCCCGTGGGTGGATTATGAGGGAAATGAGAAGGGCGAAGTTATTGCCGAGGACTTCCTCTGGGGCCTAGAATGGGTTCTAAACTTCGCCAAGAACGATTCCATGAATACATCGATGCCGCGGCAATTGTTGAAAGGTGCCACCGAGTACTACGAGTATACCCGGGAGCTCGGGGATGCCGCCAAAGATCTCGACCTCACCAAGTTCAAAGAAATGGTTGGCGCTGATGCCCCAGATGACTACACGCTGACCTTTGAGTGCATCGAGGCATATCCATACTTCCAGACGGTGACCGTCTACAACTGTCTGTACCCAATCTCTGGAGACTTCTTGGCCGAAGTGGGCGTGGATGGATACAGGGCGATCACCCATGACAAGTTGTGGTACAACGGCCCTTACACCATCACCCACTATGTGCAGGGCAACGAGAAAGTACTCACCAAGAATCCGCTCTACTGGGACACCTCTGCCAAACGCTTTAACACAGTTACGGTCAAGATGGTGGAGTCCACCGACAATGCCTACCAGATGTTCCAAAATGGCGAGCTGCATGTAATTCAACTTACCGAGGCCAACCTGCATACCATCCATCGCGACGAGGGACATCAGTACCATGATTACTTGACCGAACGGCGGCCCTCCAAGTACTCATACCAGATCCACATCTGCTATGACAAGAAACTTGAAAATGGCGATCCGGACGTCAACTGGAATACCGCCATGGCCAATAAGGCCTTCCGCCTTTCCTGGTACTATGGAATTGATTGGACTGACTATCTGGCTCGCGTGAATGCCATTAACCCGTTGAAGTGCACCAACCTGGCCTACACAGCGGAGAGCTTAATCGTCACCTCTGATGGCAGGGATTACACCGACCTAGTCATGGAGAGGCTCGGGATCGCACCCAGCACTGAGAGCTACGCTCGCTATGACGCCGAAAAGGCTGCGCAGTACAAACAACAAGCGATTGAAGAGCTGACGGCTAAAGGCGTTACCTTCCCTGTAGAAATTGACTACTATATCGCCGCCGGCAACCAGACGTCCCTCGACTCGGCAACGGTGATGAAGAACATCTTCTCCAAGAGTCTCGGTGACGATTACGTCAAGTTCAACATCAAGACTTACGTTTCTTCTTACGCGCAGGAAGTGCGTGCTCCGCAGCTGCATTCGATGAATGTCAGTGGATGGGGTGCTGACTTCGGCGACCCGATCAACTACGTCGGCCAAGAGATCATTAACGACGATAACGCTTACTACACATCAATTACTTCCAAGGCTAACAACATCACTGACCCAGAGCTGAAGGCCACATATGAGGAGTTCACGCGCCTGGTCAACGAGGCTAACGCGATCAGCGACGATCTGGATCGCCGTTATGAAGCCTTCGCTGACGCCGAGGCTTACATGATTGAGAACGCCTTGGTCCTCCCGCTATACAAGTCTATCGTGTGGCAGCTCACACACGCTAACGACTACTCCAAGATCTTCTGTGCTTACGGCACCCAGGCTGTGCGTTATGTGAACTGGGAAACCAGCACAGACATATACACCACCGAGCAGTACGACGAATTCGCAAGAGCCTATGAGGCTGGTAAGGGCGGGAATTAACACATGGCCAAATACACGATTAAAAGGCTCATTCAGTCATTCATCACTGTTTTAATCGTGGTAACCATCGTGTTTATGCTGATGCGTCTGTTGCCGACTGATTATTATTTCACGGAAGAACAGTTGATGAAACTGACCCGTGAGCAGTTGGATGAACAACTAGAAGCAGCTGGATTGCTGGATCCCCCATTAGTGCAGCTTGGCCGTTTTTATAGCCGACTGGCGCGCTTTGATCTCGGTGAATCGCGCAGAATACAAAGCAGCGTTCCTGTAACTAAGGTTATTGGAGGCAAGTTCAGTGTCTCCATGCGGCTGGGCTGGATCGCACTGGCCATCTCTATGGTTGCAGGAATGTCCTTCGGCGTGGTGCAAGCGATGACCAAAGAGAGGTTTTGGGATCATGTTGGCACAGCCTACACGGTTTTCGTGCGGGCTGTGCCAGCCCTCGTCTCTTACTCGTTAATTTTGATACTGGGCTCGCGCATGTTACGTTTGCCGTCCATGTACTCAACCAGAGACGTGTTTAGATCCAGCATCTTACCGGTGGTTTGCCTTAGTATTGGGAACATAGCAGGTTATATGGTCTGGACCAGGCGCTATATGGTGGATGAGCTGAACAAGGACTACATTCGTCTAGCTAAGCTCAAAGGCATGTCTACTAGAAGCGTGATGTATAAGCATGTGTTCAAGAATGCATTGGTGCCCCTGGCTCAGTATCTGCCGCAGGCAGTCTTGTTGGTTACCGGCGGCTCGATGTTGGTGGAGCGTTTCTTCTCGGTCCCTGGCATGGGATCATTGCTGACCGACTCCATTCACCGCTATGACCTAAATCTTGTACAAGCATTAGTGATGCTTTATTCTTCCATGGGTATCTTGGGGTTATTCTTCGGGGATATCCTAATGACCCTGCTTGATCCCCGGATCAGACTGATCGGCAGGGAGGGAACACGATGATCAATGGCGGTACTATAGACACCACTCCAATGCAGGTCGGCGCTGGGGATCTCGATGAGGAGCAGTTGTTCTCATTTGTTGAGTATCAACCGGATGCTGCCGAGGAAACCGCTTACTCAGAATACTCCTATTGGAAGTCCGTATGGCAGAATTTCATGAAGAGAAGAGCAGCTGTTGTCATGAGCTGTGTATTCATTCTGCTATTCTTGTTTACCTTTGTCGCGGGCCCGATCGGAAACTATCGCTATAGCGAAATCAGGCCCGATAACTCCAAAGTCTTTATTGCGCCGGATGACCATTACTGGTTTGGCACCGACCACCTGGGGCGTGACTACTGGTCGCAGGTCTGGTATGCCACCCAAACCTCGATTAAGCTGGCCTCTCTGGTTGCCGTTGGCGAGATCGCACTGGGGGTGATCATCGGCTTGATTTGGGGCTATCAGAGTAAGCTGGATCGCTTCTTCACCGAGGTGTACAGCATTCTGGTCAACGTCCCGCGGATCATCTATCTCACCCTGATTGCGCTCTTGATCGGCCAGAGCTTCTTGGTTCTGACCTCCGCACTGATCCTGTTCGGCTGGATGAGTCCGGCGCGACAAGTCCGCAATTTGGTGCTGATGTATCGGGACAGAGAATACAACCTGGCATCCCGTTGTCTGGGCACCCCTATGGGCAGAGTGCTCACCAGAAACATCTTGCCTTTCCTGACCAGCGCGATTATTCTGCGCTTGGCCCTGAGCATCCCTGGCACCATCGGCCTAGAGACGACCC
>CAYVCY010000012.1:0-27970 GCA_964450265.1 uncultured Clostridia bacterium | reverse complement strand
GCTATAAGAAGAATGCCGATGGATCATACACCGAGATGGAGAGAAAGTGTGTCGCCTACTTCTCTCCTGCGGTCCAATGTCCCCCATCTTGCTCATATTTTTTGACTTAATAGTTGATAACATAGAAAAACCACCATAACCAGTGCTTTTGCATGTGCGCTCTCAATGCTTCTTAAACCAGAGTCGCGCCTTGAAGTGAGACAGCATGGACAGATGCGGCGGTGGCTTCCGTAGCCAATTGTGGGCTTTTTGCCAAATTGGCAGGGATAGGGCGTACTGAAAGCGAATTATTACGTTGCGAATCGAGGAACAAGGGAGGTGCGAGCCGATGCAATGGAACTTCTTGGCTTACATGGCGCTAGTCGGGCCATTTTTGGTGGTGTTGCTGGATCTGGTCATCCGCCAGGACATATCCAAACAACGGAAATGGCTGGGCATATTGGCTTGCCTGTTCGGTATGGCCATCATTCATCCGCTGTTGACCGGCACCGGAAAGAACCCTTGGCCCTACATCGCCCTCGTACCAGGACTGATTCTGCTCACGCACTCTGGTCGAATGCGTGGACTAGGACAGTTTGTGGCTTTCTATGGTTGGATTATCATTTGCGCGACCTTGATCATGCACTTGTCTTCAACCTTGCGCATTAAAGAAATGGCGGCGATACCGCTGAACATCGGCTTTTTCCTCATCCCTCCGCTGTTGCTTTGGCATCTCTGGTCGGTGTCACCGCTGGCTTACGACGCCCTCAGGGGAGGCAATTGGACCAACAAGACGGTGCCCATTGTAGTCCGTTATCAGTTCTTGGCGCTAATCGCTGTGGCCTCTTTGTTGGCCAACGTCTGGCTCTACTGGCAGTGGGGCGATTATCGGGCGATGGCTCGCCAACAGGCCGGTTCAGCTCTGTATAGCATGTCTTTGGAGTTGAAGTACGTCGATCACTATCTGACCAATCGGGATAAGGAGGAGTTCGCTGATTGGGAGGTCTGGTACACGGAGCACACACAGCGCTACCGCAAAGCCGCCTCTGACGTTGTTCACGCTGTGGAACACAGGATGGGAGTTTCTAGTCGCAGCCCGCTCTACTTCTTCGCCCACACTATTCCGGAAGGGCTGGCCGTGGCGTTGGAGCGGGAGGCTGCGCTATCCGACGCCAGTGTGGCAGAGATTAAGGCTGTTCTTACCGCCTCCATCGAGGTCTTGGAGGGGGCAATCAGTGCTAAGAATCCTTTGTCAGCCGACATTTATCAGGAAGCCTTCGATCAAGCGTTGGACCAACTAGGTGATATTGAAGATTTGGTCATTTTTCAGGTGCAGGCCAGGTGAATCAGCGATACAAGGTACACGTCCCCCTGTATCGCAATCGCAAAAACAGTTGTTGCATAAGGAATATGTCAGCTGTATAATACATAGCAATAGCCATCGGCCGATGACTAGAAAACCGCATAAACACTCTTATCCAGAGCAGGTGGAGGGACTGGCCCGATGAAACCTCGGCAACCGGCAGCGATGTACGGTGCTAATTCCAGCAGATTGAATTCTGGAAGATGAGAGGGAACCGAGTTGCTATGCTCCACGAGTTTCCTCGTGGGGCTTTTTGTGTTGCCTAAAGGAGGTTGTCGACTTGATCCACATACAGGGACTGAGCAAGGACTTCATCGCCGGAGGACAGACTGTCGCTGCCCTCCGTGACGTGAGCCTGCACGTGCCCCCGGCCTCCATCTTCGGGGTGGTTGGCTTGAGCGGAGCTGGTAAGAGTACCTTGGTGCGCTGCTTGGCTGCGCTGGAGCGCCCTACCCAGGGCAGCATCCGGTTGGATGGCGAGGAGATCACCAGGCGCAGCCCGGCGGAGCTACGCCGCTTGCGGCAGCGCATCGGGATGATCTTCCAGCATTTTCACCTGCTGCAAAACCGCACAGCAGCCGAGAACATCGCCTTGCCCCTGGAGCTTCGGCGCTGGCCCAGCCAACAAATTGGGCAGCGGGTGACAGATCTATTGCAGTTGGTGGGTCTCAGTGACAAAGCAAACTCTTACCCGGCGGCGCTGTCTGGCGGTCAGCGGCAGCGGGTGGGTATCGCTCGGGCCATCGCCGCCAACCCGGTTGTATTGCTCTGCGACGAAGCCACTTCTGCCCTGGATCCCGAGACCACGCAGACCATCATCCAGTTGCTACAGTCCATTCAGCGGCAGACCCAGATCACCATCGTTATGGTTACCCATGAACTAGGTGTGGTGCAGGATGTCTGCTCCTACGTGGCCGTGATGGAGGGCGGAACAGTGGCCGAGGTGGGACCAGTGGAAACCGTGTTGCTGTCGCCGCAGACGGTAGCTACCAAGCGACTGATCGGCAGCTTGTGGCCGATGGAGCCTCCGGCCCACCTGGTCAGCCATCTGCAGAAGAATCGGGGACGGGAGGAAAACCTGTTGCGCCTCACCTTCTCCGGCGCGGCCGCTTTGGAGCCGATCATCTCGCGTTTGGTGCGAACGCACGATCTCTCGGTGAACATCCTGCACGGGGGCATCGGTCAAGTGGGTAGCAGACCTTTCGGACAACTGCTGGTGCATATGGACTGTTCTGCCGCTATCCGGCAGCAAGCGATCGCTTATCTGGTCAGTGAGCAGGTAGCAGTCGAGGAGGTGCAGCCTGATGGACGTGATTAGTTCTGCCATGCGCCTGATCTGGCCGGCATCGTTGGAGACGCTGTACATGGCCCTCACCTCCACCGTCTTGTCCTACTTGTTGGGCCTGCCGTTAGGAGTGCTGCTGGTGATTACTGCGCCCGGACATATCGCGCCCCGGCCGCTGTTCCGGCGCCTGCTCGGTATCTCCATCAACGCCTTGCGCTCTGCGCCTTTCATTATTCTGATGATGGCTTTGGTTCCACTCACGCGGCGTATCGTCGGGACTGGCATCGGCAGCACCGCTGCCATAGTGCCCCTGGTGGTGGCAGCAACCCCCTTCATAGCTCGGATGGTGGAGACCTCGTTGACCGAAATCCCCTTTGGAACGGTCGAAGCCGCCCTGGTGATGGGAGCTACTCCGGTGCAGATCGTCTGGAAGGTGTTGTTGCCGGAGGCCAAGCCGAGCCTCATTCTGGGGGCAGCCGTATCCAGCATCAGCATCATCGGCTACACCACCATGGCTGGGGCTATCGGTGGTGGAGGCTTAGGAAACCTCGCTATTCAATATGGATACAATCGTTCCCGGGGTGACATCACCTGGCTTACTTTGGCACTTCTGATCGTGGTGGTGCAGCTCATTCAATACGGAGGCAATCTGCTGGCCAGTCGAGCGGATAAGCGGCAATAGACTGCCGATTGTCAACCTGAACGCAGTGGGGGATCTGGTTTCTTGATGATCATTTTGAGGCTTTACCCTGAGAATTTAGATCCCGGCGGCTTCACAGCGTCGCTAGGTAAGATTCTTCGTTTACGCCGTGCCCCCTCAGGTTCTTGGCCCTCTTGGGGTCGGGTGCTGCTGACCATCCCATTATTACCTCTGTTTCGACGTATTACACTCAACAAAAGGAGGAATTAGACCTATGAAAAAGGTGCGGATTATTGCGTTGTTGTTGGTTTGTTCTTTTGCATTTTTGCTGGCGGGCTGTAGTCAGCCAGCGGGGCAAGATCCCGGTCCCGGGGAGCAGTTTGTGCACTTGAAGGTGGGGGCAACGGCGGTTCCCCATTCGGAAATACTGGAGTTCGTCAAGCCCGGACTGGAGGAGCAAGGGATCAAGTTGCAGATCGTCGTCTTTAATGACTTCGTGCAACCGAATCTCGCTCTGGCCGAGGGAGAACTGGACGCCAACTTCTTTCAACACCTACCTTACCTGGAGTCGTTTAGCAGTGAACATGACCTGGACCTGACCTCGGTAGGCAAAGTGCATATCGAGCCGATGGGAATCTACTCGGACAAGATTACCGACATCTCCCAACTACAGGCCGGTGACCAGATTGTGATTCCGAACGACGTCTCCCAGGTGGGGCGGGTCTTGGCTCTGCTGGACAAACATCAGCTGATCGAGCTCAGGGCAGGCGCGGGAGTGATGGGCACGGTGGAGGACATCGTGAAGAATCCCCTAGAACTAAAGATCACCCTGCTGGATGCAGCTGCTCTGCCGCGGATGCTGGATGACCCTCAGGTCAGCGCCGCAGTGATCAATGGCAACTTCGCTTTGGAGGCCGGTCTCAATCCGGTGGAGGATGCCATCTTGCTGGAAGACGGTGATTCCCCCTACGCCAACGTGCTGGTGGTGGAGACCGGGCGAGAGAATGAAACAGCAGTGCAGGCGCTGATGGAAGCACTGCAAAGTGAGGCAGTGAAGCAGTTCATCAACGAGCGATATCAAGGAGGAGTGATCCCGGTCTAGGGCAAAGCAAAGCGGATGACGAAGGGACGCAACAGATGGGTGATTCCCATCTGTTGCATCCCTCTTGTTCCAAGTGGTTACTGGGACAGGATGGATAGCTCCGATATCTCCTGCCCATTCTGAATGTAGACGCGGGGAACCCTTAAAGCGGCCCGTCCCAGCAGTTGCGATGTGCTGATGCCGCCGGCTCTGGCCAGCTGAATCACATCCTGGCTGTGCTCGCCTTGTTGGCCGACCAGGATTACCTCGTCGCCGACCGCCACGTCCGGTATCTCGGTGACGTCTAGCATAGAGAAGTCCGTGCAGATGCCGACCAGCCGGGCGAGTTGCCCCCGCACCAAGAAACTGGCCTTGCCGACGTGGGTGCTGCCGATGCCGTCCACCCAGCCGAGAGGCAATAATGCTATCCTGGTCTCCTGTTGCACAACGTTCTCCAAATCGTATCCGATGCCCCATCCGGTTGGCAGCGTCTTCACCTGTCCCACCTTGGTTCTATAGGTGAGCACAGGCCGGAGATCCATCTCCGTGGGATAGCCGTAAGGGAAGCCAAAGATCAATCCGCCTACTCGCACCAGGTCGAAGTACATCTGGGGATGCCGCAGCACCGCCTGGGAGGCGGCTAAGTGGCGGGCTACCTGCGGAAACTCCGTCAGGAACGGCTGGCAGAACTGCTGATAGCGAGCCAGCTCCCTCTCGTTGTGCTCCTTGGCCCCCTCGGGATAGCTGAGGTGGGAATGGATCCCCCGTAAAGTGAGCACATCTGAGAACTCTTTGGCGATCTGCAGAGCCTCCTCCGCCTGCTCGGGCATAAAGCCAAGTCGCCCCAGGCCAACGTCCACCTTCAAGTGATAGGCTAGTCGCCGTCCGCTGCTGCGAGCTAGTGACGCCCACGCTTGAATCCGCTCCCTATCGGGCAGAGAAGGGGTGAGCCGATGCTCGACCATAGCCGAAAATTGTTCCGGCAGGGTCACGCCCAAGACCATGATCTCGCCGCTGATGCCGGCCAGGCGCAGCTCGATGCCTTCGTCCACCATCGCCACCGCGAAATGCTGACAGCCAGCGGTCTGCAGCACCCGCGATAACGGTACTGCTCCATGTCCATAAGCCTCACTTTTTACCACCGGCACCACCTCGGCCGGTGCCACCTGCTTGATCACCTGGCGATAGTTGTGAACTACATCATCCAAGTTGATTTCCATTCTGGTGAGACTGGTTGACTTCATCGTTGCATCCCTCCACCTTGATTTGGTCATCTGAGATCTATGCTAACACAGAAACGCAACCAGTGGCTTGGCCCCACTGGTTGCGCTTACATGAATCGCTACCTAGAACACCAGTGTTCCGAGCACCAGGATGGCGATCAAGGTCACCCACATCGCTCCGAGAGGGATTACGTAGGCCTTGTAAAGATCATTGATTTTCACTTTGAAGAATTCCAAGGTCAACACCTGGCAGAGATGTAGTGGCGACAGGAAGTAACCCAGGAATGAAGCGCAATAGACGCCGGCCATCAACACCAAGGTGTGTTCCGATTGCTGCAACGCCGGCAGCAGGAGCGGCATGGAGACCCCGATAGCAGAGGTGTTGGAGCCGCTGGTCAGGCCGATCATCAGCGGCAAGACCACCACGATCAACTGCAGTGGCAATCCCCAGTTGAGCATCATGCCGGTCAACGCAGTCATCGTGTCGCCCTGAGAGAGGGCATCCTTAAAGATCATGATTCCGACCCCCGACAATAGAATAGGGATCTGAATGCCCTTGAGTAATAGGCTGGGGATCTCTGCCGGCTTTGCCTGGCCAAAGTAAAGGGCGGTAGCCAGGCCGGCTAGCAGAGCTAACTGGAACTGTAAGCCAAAACCCAGTGCCAAGACCAAAGGGATGGAAATCGGCGCCGTATACTTCAAGAGCTGCAAATAGTCTTCTTTGGTCGCCTTGCCAGGCTCCGCCTGATCGTCATTCACGTCTCGCAAATAAGCGTAATAGCCGGCGACCACGGCTATCACTGCCATCGGGAACTGAATGGCAATCAGGTGTCCGATGGCGATGCCGGTGATCTCCTTGATTAAAATGAAAGTAGGCGCAAAGGGGAAGATGAAATACCAGCCATGGCGAAACAATAGGTTGATGGCCGCCCGTCGCTCAGCCGGCAAGTTTAGTCTGTCTCCTAAAGAGTTGACCATCGGCGCAGCCATAATAGCGCCTCCGGTGACCAGCAGCGTCCCCATGATCGAGGGGATGACCATGATGGTCAGCTTGGCATTGCGCAACACCTTCTGCAGCGCATCCACCATTTGGTCCAGAAGTCCCAGGCGCTTCATCAAGCTGCCCAACATACTGATCAATACTAACGTAGAAACCAGATTCAACGTCGCCGGGGCAACCAAGCTGGTACCGGCCATTTGTATGAATTCCCAGGGATTATTGCCCGAGGATAGCGATACGATCGCTGAACCGATCAAAAGAGCGTAGCCCAAACTTACCTTGCGGGTCACCAGCACGATGATCACCAGGAAGGCCAGGGCCACTCCCACTGCACTCCACATGTCAGGTTCTCCTCTCCTTGCCCTGCCACCGAAACAACAGGGACGGTTCTTTTTGTTTCGGATCATCAGGGATGATTTTCTCTCTCCAAGTCTACGTCTTGCCATTGTCACCTTCGTGCGCAGCGAAGAATCTAGCATTACCGCGGGCACAAGGAAGATGTACATTCTCCATTGTACACAACCATTAATGCTATGACTATCGAAATTTTACCCAATCGCCGCCTGACCCATGGAATATGTCGAACGAATGGATCATCATTAGTGTAAGTGTTGTGCAAACATACATTCCATTTTTCCGTGTCAGAAGGAGGCATCTTGGTGAACGTTGTTGCCATCTCCGCGGCCAACATCAGACATCAGCTACAAGGAGCATCAACATGTTTGGGCCAAGCGGGGTGCATAAAGACGGGAGCAGCGTCTTTTCGCTTCCCTTAACCTTTCAGGACGTCGAGCTCTGACCTAAGTAAGCAGAATGAGGTACCGATAGTTCTTGACATTCTATATGTATGGATCTACTATATGCATAAGACATATAGTGAGGATGTGATTGCAGGTGTACAGTCAGCGGCAAGGGCATCGCCTTCAGTGCCCCAATGTCAAGGTGGCACGTTTTGTGGAACCGTGCCTGCTGCTGCTCTTGGCTGAAAACCGTTCGCACGGTTATGAGTTGATCGAGCGTCTAGGCGGCAGTGCGCTCTGCGAAGAAGCACCGGATGCAGCTTTGGTGTACCGCACCCTACGCCGACTGGAGAAGCAGGGAGTGGTCAGTTCAAAATGGGAAACTGGCGGCGCCGGTCCGGCTCGGCGGTTGTATTGCTTGACGGCTGCCGGGGAGGAGTATCTGTCCACTTGGCGGCAACAGGTTGAGCAGAATCTGCATAGACTGCAGAGCTTCTTGCAGCGTCATGATCAACTGTTTCAGCGCCAAGACGGCATGGGACAGCGAAGCTAGTTGAAAGAGGGGGTCACTGGATGTTTTCATCAATCACTTATTCCGTAGCCGGGCTGGCACTGCTTTGGTCGCTGGCTAAGGATCGCCAAAAGACAAAGCAAGCACTGATGAAGGCTTGGAAGTCATTTAGCAATATGCTGCCCGACTTCGCTGGGGTTTTGGCCCTCATTGGCTTGTTACTGAGCGTTATGTCTCCCGAGACCATCTCTGCCATCATGGGTAGCCGCGCCGGCACCCTCGGCACGATACTGGCTGCCTTGCTCGGCGCTATCACCTTAATTCCTGGGTTTGTGGCCTTCCCGCTAGCCGCCTCTCTGCTTGATCGCGGTGCCGGTGTGCCGCAAATGGCTGCCTTCGTGTCTACGCTGATGATGGTGGGTGTTGTTACGATGCCCCTGGAGAAGAAACATTTCGGAGCAAAGGCCACCTATCTTCGCAACGGGCTGAGTTTTCTTTACTCATTTATCGTTGCACTGGTCTTGGGGGTGGTGGTGAAATGAAGCAGCTGCGACGATATTGGCTGTTCATAGCCGTCATTCTGGTCGATATCATCATCTGGTGGAGCAATCGCGAGTTAGGCACTAGCATCGGTCATTTCACCGTTCTCAACTTCCGCGAGATGTTTCTGATCATTCCACCCATCTTTGTGCTACTGGGTTTAATGGACGTCTGGGTGCCTAGAGAGATGATGATCAAGCTGATGGGCCCCGGTTCCGGCGTGCGAGGTACCGCCTTGGCCATTTTTCTGGGAGCAGCGGCTGCCGGACCGCTGTATGGCGCTTTCCCCATCGGGGTGACCATGGCCAAGAAGGGTGCCTCCATCCGTAACGTGTTCATCTTCCTTGGCGCCTGGTCCACGCTGAAGATCCCTATGTTTCTGTTTGAGACGGCCGCCCTCGGTCCCGTGTGGAGCGTTACCCGCTGGGTGATGAGTGTGATCGGCACCTTGGTGATTGCCATCACTATCGAACGGATTATGACACCAACCGATCAGCAACAGATGTTGGACAATATGGCTGCGCAGGGGGATTGATTGCTGAGCTCCATCTGCCTCTGTCAGGGCACGCCTGCTCATGCCCTTCCGAGCTTCGCCTTTGTCGCTCTGAGCTCCCCCATGTCATTCCGAGCGCAGCGAGGAATACATGCGGTCCTTGCTGTGTTCGGAGACGACATAGCCTCTTTAGTTTAGAAAGCCTTCGGTGCCTTCCCAATCTAGAAGACTCCTGGAGCCATTTTCCTTTGGCACCAGGGGTCTTTGTTATTCCTATTTCCGCTTTTTCAGATAGTACCAGCTGTCTCTTCGCTGGAAGCCACATTTCTGGTAGAAACCATCGGCTATCCCTGCTAAGCGAATGATCTGGGATTTTCCCTGACAGCGGGCAATAGTCTCGGCGATCAGCTTGCGTCCGATGCCTCTTCCCTGATGATCGGGGCGGACAAAGAACCAGTCCAGGTCAGCCTCCTTTATCGGCCCGTAGTAACAGCTGATGCCCACGCCCACTGACTCGCCAGACTGTCTTTCCCGCGCCATCAGCCAGAGAGTAGGATCGAAAGCCTTATCCTTGGTCCAGCCTTTCACCCGCTCCGCAGTGACTGTATACCCGGTGTTGGTTTCAGTGATGATCTCGGCTGCCGCTTGGAAATCCTGTTCATTCTGGAATTCGAAAACATCCACGTAGTAGCCTTTACAGTCCGTCTGGGACGGTGCCAGGGAAGGGTCATAGAATAGTGGGTAGAACTGGTTCACATCATAACCAGCGAGCTGCGGCTGCTCCAGCAGCCGATAGTAGTCCGCATGCAGGATCAGCAGGTCTAGCTCCTGTAGTTGTTTTGACGGCACTAGCAACCGGGCTCCTCTTCCGCTGGATCTGGTTGTGCCTAGGGCGAGGGGTTCGGATCCTTCGCCTGACTCACGATGACGTGAGCCCGGCCTTACGGCGTCCATACTGCCTGCTGAACTGTCGTCGTCCTGCTGGGACCAATAGAAGATCAGCTGCCGCCCGCGAATCGCGTATAGGGCCATGCACTCTCCCTCATCTACGCAATAAACTTCCGCCTCTTGCAGAAACCGCTCTAACTTGTGATAAGCGATGCTGGATACAACACCTGGGTCCTCTATATACAGGCGCTTTACTTGGTTGACGAACCGTTGTTTGTCCATTTGTCCCATTGGCCCCTTTCGCTCACGAAACAAGTGGGGAACAATCCCCACTTGTTTCATTCGTCATATCTCCACGACTTCCTGTCACCACCGCGCAGGTAGTCCTTGTAGTGAACATTGTTGCGTTTGATCTTGGCTTTGGACACCTTCTTGTTCAGAAGGATTTGCTTGGCTTGGTAATTGCTCTGTTCCCGCTTCATCTTCTCGTAATTGGTCAGGCGTTTCTGGTCCAACCGGCCGTCTTCGATGGCCTCACGCACGGCGCAACCCGGTTCGTTGACATGCAGACAATCCTTGAACTTGCAGTGCTCGGCCAGCTCCTCTATGTCCTGAAAGGATCTGCTCAGGCCGTCATACTCGAACAATGCCAGCTCGCGAATGCCTGGGGTGTCTATGAACAGGGCTCCATCGGGCAAGCGAAACATATGGCGATGGGTGGTGGTGTGGCGACCTTTCTGGTCGTCCTCCCGCACGCCGGATGTCTTCATTAGCTCTGCTCCAGACAGGAGGTTGAGCAAGGTAGACTTGCCCACCCCAGAGCTGCCCACGGCCACGTACGTCAGTCCGGGCTGCAGATACTCGTTTAGCGCTTGCACCCCTGCTCCGGACACTGCCGATAGCACAAACACTCTGATATCAGGGTGGGTGCTGCGCACCAACTCTGCCAAAGCTTCTGCATGGGGCACTTGGTCAGACTTGGTCAGCAGCACTACGGGAGTCACTTGGGCATTGACGGCAAAGGCGACATAACGGTCCAGGCGTGGCAAGTTGAAGTCGCCATGCAACGATTGTACGACAAAGCAGACATCCACGTTAGCGGCCACCGGCTGTGACTCCACGTCTCCATCTACCTTCTGTCGCTGCAAGAAGCTGTTGCGCGGCAGCACCGCTTGGATCACATAGCTGTTATCATCTATCGGTTTAGTCGCCACGAAATCACCCACTGTGGGACGTCTTGCGGCGTAGAGGGCGTCATGGCGCAGCTTACCGCTGATCTCAGCCATGCCCGGACCTTTGGGGGTGATAATTTCATACTGCCAAGAGAACGCAGCCGTTACCCGGGCGGGCACTAGGCCCTGGTCAGCGAAGACTGCGAACAGGTCTTTCCACTGTTCATTCCATCCATAGTGCTTAATTATCATCTTTCCCTCCTCATATCTATCCTCACGAGAAAAGGGCAACAAAAAGCCACAGGAGAACCCTGTGGCCAGTTCATAACCAGGGAGTTGCTCTTGTTCGAAGCGGGCAAGGCGATCAAGACTTGCCCCGTATGCGATTAGTGCGTGACCACCATTAGATTAGTGTAGCTCATATCGCATCAACTCCTTGCTGAATACTTGCGGCACTCTACTTGTCAGCGTACCCACAGACTACCGCACTGACTATGCAAAGAAAAATTCTATCCGTTTTCTCCCCCAACCAACAGCGATGATATGTCTGTCCAGCACTTCGTGCTTGCTGGCCTTAGAGCGCCGAATCATACTATTGCTCGATCAACGAGGGAGGAGCCGTCCCCAGATTGATGATACCGTAGCTATCCCTGGTTCGCTCTATCCATAAATAGTACTCCTTGTCCACAATCCAGCCGTCCTCTACCATTCCATTGCCGGAAATCCAGGCGGTCTTGATCTCTGTCAGAGTGGTCCCCGGCCCAACCTCGTCCGGCATCCGGCCGTAAGGTTGCAGTCGGAAGTTTGCTAGGCAGACGAATCCATTCTCCGTTTGTCCTACCTGCTGCACCGAGTCGATGCCATAATCTCTGATTCGCGCAAAGGGATCTGTTTGGCCAGAACGGTAGCAGTCGAGCCAGGCGGCCAGCAGTTCCCTAGCCGCTTGCTCTTCCGTGGCATCTTCCAGGGTAACGCTTGGTGGAGCATACTCCTGGTGATACGTTCTCCATGGCAGCTTCACCGGCAACCAGAGGCCATAGATGTCGGCCCCCACCCAATAGGCGGCCACAGAACCGACTACCAGAACCAGAATCAATCTCTTCAATAGTCTCCTCACTGTTCATCCTTCTTTCCATTTGACTTAGCGGAGGTCGCCGCATCAGGGATAACTCAGCTGTCGCTGTTTGGGTTACGGTTCACAAAGGCCGATCCTCAATAAACTGCCTCCGTTCTTGCATCTTCGGCACTCCCCGCACTGCTTCTTGTGATCATCGTCCACCTTGTGATTTCGTTATAGCACTCCGACGACAGCGGTCTAGGCGAGGAATCTATCTCAGCCGATTTATACCCAGAAGACTGGACGGGGCCGAACACCATTATGGCCGGCTGTACTCCCTTTGAATAAAAGGTCGCGGTGGTCTTGCTGCGGGGGGAGGTATTCTGGGCACTAATGGCAAATACTGATCTCGTACTAGTGTTTTGGAAGGGGGAGTTAGATGATCATTAGGAATTTGGGTCAGTATTCATCACTGCTGATGCAGTATACAGAGTTGCGCTCACAAGAGAATCGGGTGATGAGCATCGGTTATCTGAAGGGAAATCTGGTGCAGAACGTAAAGGCCAACACAGGTGGCATCAGCGCCCGGGTATATCGCCATGGGTGTTTCGGGTTCGCTTCCAGCCCCAAGATGGACAACGTAAAAGCGGTGATCGACGCAGCCACACAAAACGCCATCTTTCTGGACAGCCGCGAGCAGAAAGGGCTGAAACCGTTTCAGCCGGACAGCCCGGTAGTGGAGAAGGATTTTGGCAGCAAGAAACCCCGGCTGTCGCAGCAACAGATCATGGAGTTCATTCGGGAGATAGATGCGTACATAGCCGACCACTACCCGACGCTAGCCAGCCGCACTGTCAGTCTCAGTTGTCTGGATATGGAGAAGAGCCTGCTCACTTCCGACGGTGCCTCATTGTACTCACTGATACCGCGCTCTACCTTCAGGGTGGCTCTGTCACTGGAGAAGGATGGGGCACCGGTGGAGGTCTACGACTCGGCCGGTGGTCTGGGACAGTTCGAGGACAACTTCAATCGGCCAGCGGACCTCTATCCACTGGTAGATCAATTGCACGAACACCTGGTCAAGAAAAGCGAGGGGGTCTACGCCGCTGCCGGTGTCAGGGATTGTGTCCTGGATGCGGCGCTGGCGGGCATCCTAGCCCACGAAGCTATCGGACATACTACCGAAGCCGATCTGGTCATCGGGGGCTCCGTCGCCGCCAACTATCTGGGCAAGACCTGCGCTAGCCCTTTGGTTACCTTAGTGGACCTAGCTCACACCTACGACGGCATCGATTTGCCCATGCCCATCTACGTGGACGATGAAGGTACGGCGGCTGAGGATGCGGTGATCATCGACCGAGGCGTGCTCAAGGGGTACATGCACAACAAGCAGAGTGCCCGCCATTTTGGCGTGCAACCCAGCGGCAACGCCCGCGCCTATCAGTATGCTGACGAGCCGTTGATCCGCATGCGCAATACGGCTATCCTGCCAGGCGAAAGCAAATTGGAGGAGATGATCTCATCCATAGAGGATGGCTATTACCTAATCAAGCCCAGCAACGGACAGGCCGACACCACCAGCGAATTCATGTTTGGCGTAGTCCTGGGCTACGAGATCAAGAACGGTCAGCTGGGGAAAGCCATCAAGGACACCACCATCTCGGGAGTAGCCTTCGATTTGCTGCAGAGCGTGACCATGGTATCGGACGAGATGAAGTGGTCCAGTGCCGGCATGTGCGGCAAGAAACAGCTGATCCCGGTGGGCATGGGTGGTCCAGCCGTCAAATGCAAGGTCAATATAGGGGGTAGGTAGGATGAACGCTGCTCTTAAGTACTGTGCTCAGGCACTGGGCAAAGCCGCTGTGGACAAATTCCAAGCGGTGTTGACCGAGACCAGGCAACACGAGATGAACTTGGAGGGTCCAGAGTTCACGCTGATCCGCACCACCGAGAACACTACCCTGAGAATTACCGTGATCAAGGACGATCGCAAGGGGGACATCGTGGTAAATCGGCTGGAGCCGGATGCAATTGACGAAGCGATCCAGACAGCCATCGAACTCTCACAGACCTCGGGACAGGATCCCGACTACGACATTTCGCCTCACCAAGCCAGCCAGAGCTTCGCTGCCGGGCTCGAGCAGCCGGACGCTGATCGCATGTATGAACTGCTGAAACGCTACGTGCAGCAGGTGACGCAGGGCTTTCCGTTGATCAAGCTGATGGAGACTGTCTTCGAGTTCAGCCACGGGGTACAGCAGTTCATCAACTCCAATGGAGTGGATTTCGCCACCACCCAGGGTGTCTACCGACTTTCTTCCGTCTTCGCCTCCCAGGAGGGGGAGAAGACGTCCTCGTTCAACTACACCGGATTCTCACTGCAGGAGCTGGAACAAGACTTGTTGCAATGCGGGTCGCTCAGGCGCCTGTTGCAACAATCGGTGGAGCATCTGCATGCCCGGCCTATGCAGGGCAAATTTGTGGGCGATGTGGTGATCACTCCAGAATGCTTGAGTGATTTCATCTCCTACTATGTGGCAACTTATCTGGGTGATCGGGCCTTGATTACCGGCACCAGCCTGCTGAAAGACAAGCTCGGTCAGCCGGTGGCCAGCGAGAAGCTCACCCTCTCTTCCCAGCCGGTATCTCCCCAGATGGCAGACGGGTATTTCGTCACCCCAGATGGTTTTGCTGCCGAGAACGTCAGCTTGATCGAGCGAGGAGTGCTAAACAGCTTCATGCTCAGCCTCTATGGTTCCAAAAAGACCAAGCTAGAGCGGGCTAAGAACGCCGGCCAATGCTGGGTGGTGTCAGCGGGAGATAAGACCTTGGAGCAGCTGATATCCGGTGTGAAGAGGGGCATCTTAGTGGCCAGATATTCCGGGGGCAACCCCAGTGCCAACGGCGATTTCTCCGGAGTGGCCAAGAACAGCTACTACATAGAAGAAGGCAAGGTGCTCTATCCCCTGAATGAGACCATGATCTCGGGCAATCTGGCCGATCTGTTCCAAAATATCCAAGGGATCTCCAGCGAAGTGGTCGACTTCGGCTTTGCGATCCTTCCCTATGTGCAGGCCAGCGGTGTGACCATCTCTGGCAAGTGACCTGTGGGGCCGTTCTCATAGAACAGACAATCTGTTCGCCTTTGGATCTTTGCACGTCCAAGAACCTATAGCCCGAAATACCGCAAGGCCGCCCACAAGGGCGGCCTTGCGGTCTGGCCAATCAACAGCCGGGCGAGCGCTTACGGTCAATGCATCAATTACTTATGAACTGTTTGTTCCATTTTGGTTTCCAATCAGCAGGTGTATAATCGGGGGCGATTTTGGGAAGAAAGGTGGGATCCCGCATGCAGAACATCCTAGAAGTGCGCGGGTTAACCAAGAGTTTTGGCAAGTTAGCGGCTGTTGCCGACGTCAGCTTCCTGGTCAGGCGGGGAGAAGCTTTTGGATTGCTGGGGCCCAACGGCGCCGGAAAGTCCACCACCATTAGTATGCTGTTTGGGTTATTGCAGCCTGACCAGGGAGAGATTCTGATCGCTGGCCAGCCGGTGGGGCAGGATCCTATCGCAGCCAAGCGGCTGCTGGGGTATGTGCCGCAGGAGATTGCTCTCTACCCGGAGCTGTCAGCTCAGGAGAACCTGGCCTTCTGGGGCAGGTTGTATGGTCTGGCCGGGGCTCAGTTGAAGGAGAGGGTGGCGCACGTCCTGGATGTGGTCGGTCTGTCCGAACGCGCTCGAGGGAGAGTGAGTACCTTCTCTGGTGGCATGAAACGGCGCATCAACATTGCTGCCGCTCTGCTGCACCAGCCTCAGCTGTTGATTATGGACGAGCCGACAGTGGGCATCGACCCCCAGTCGCGCAACCATATCCTGGAGACAGTGCGACGCCTCAATCACGAGGGAATGACCATCATCTACACCAGCCACTACATGGAAGAGGTGGAGTACCTCTGTTCCCGCATTGGCATCATTGACCATGGCCAGATCATCGCCTTGGGCACTGTACCAGAGCTGCGGCAGATTGTGGGCGAGGACTCGCAGATTGCAGTGACCGTGCAGGGGCTGGATGACCAGGGTCTTGCCAAGCTATCGCAGCTGGAGCATGTGCGCCAAGCTAAGCTGCAGGATGACCAGCTGCTGGTGGTCAGTCCAGAGCCAGCGTTGGCCTTAGGCGGCATCTCCACCTTGCTAGCCGAATGTGATGTGAAGATGCGCTCGATTAAAGTGACCGAGCCAAATCTGGAGACCGTCTTCCTGCACCTGACCGGTCGGGCACTACGGGATTAGGGGGGTATGCAGAAGTGCGGGTATTGCTGATTGCCTTAAAGGATCTGCGCATCGCCTACCGGGACCGCACCGGACTGTTGATGCTGCTGGCTATGCCCCTGATCCTGATTGCGGTGCTGGGAGCCGTGTTTGGCAGCTCCTTCAGCGACAACCCCAACCTAGCTGCCTTTTCGGTAGCTATAGTCGATCGGGACCAGAGCCAATTCTCTCGAGCCTTGCTGGATGTATTATCTAGCGACGAGCTGCAGGAGCTGCTTGTGGTCGAACAGATGTCGGAAGAGGAAGCGGAGCTGGCCCTCAGGCAGGGCCGGCTGGGTGGTGCCCTGATCATTCCGCAGGGGTTTGCCGCTGCCGTAATGGGTCAGGGCGATGTGCAGTTGGTGGTGCTTCGCGATCCCGGTCGAGAGTTTCAAGCCAGCGTGCTGCAATCCATTGCGCAGGCATTTGCTGACCAGTTGACTGCTGCCCGCCTGACCGTAGAGCAGGCGTTGCAGGCGGGGCATCCTGTTGATCCGATGCAATTGGGGCAACAGGTGGCTCAGCAGTTTTCCCTGTCTCAGATTGTGCTGGAACAGGAACAGGTGGTGCCGGGGGTGCTGCTCAGCTCGTTCCAATACTACGCCTTTGCTATGGCCTGCATGTTTCTATTGTTTTCCGGCAGCACCAGTCTGCAATCCTTGGCCGCCGAAGATAGGATGCAAACCTACTGGCGCACCATGGCCACACCCACCAGTCGCTTTAGCTACCTTTTGGGCAAGGCTTTGGGGCAGGTAGCGGTGGCATTTGTGCAGTTCTGCATCTTGGCCGCTGGTACGCGGCTGTTTTACGGCGTCATCTGGGGCGACTGGGCAGCCACCCTGACAGTGGGCTTGGTGTATGCCTTGACTGTGGGTGGTCTGGCCATCCTGGTCAGCTCCCTGGTCAGCAGTCCGGCAGCCGCTATGTCCGGCTGGATGATTGCGGTGCAGATTGGGACAGCGCTGGGGGGCGGCATGGTGCCTCTATACGTCTTTCCCAACTTCATGCAACAGGTGGCCATGATCAGTCCCGTCTACTGGGGGCTGAGAAGTTTCCTGGCTATCGGCATGGGTCAACCACTGCCTTGGGACTACGTCTTGCCCCTGTTCGCTATCGGCGCTATCTCCATTTCGCTCGGCCTGTTGCGCCTGGCCAGGAAGAATTAGGAGGCGGAGTTGATGCAAATACTGACTATCGCCTGGAGGACTTTGCGCTCTCTCTGCGCGGATAAAAAGAATCTGGTAATTATGCTGTTGATGCCGCTGGCTTTCAGCCTGGTCTTTGGTCTGCTCTTGGGTGGCGGCAAGACTGTGGGAACCACTGTCTACCCAGTGGCCCTGTTTGCTCCGGAAGCGGGCGGTCCCAGCGCCAGCCTCAGACAGACTTTGCTCGACCATCCACATATTCTGCTTACCGAGGTGAGTGACGAGGCAGCTGCTCGGCAGCTGGTGCAATCCAATGAGGCCGCCGCCGCTGTGCTGTTGCCGAGCGACTTCAATCAGCAAGTGAGGGAACTGACAGCCGCTCCCGCCGTCACGCTGGTGCGTTCCGCCGAGAGCAACCTGTTCATGGCTCTGCAACAGGACCTGCAGCAGGTCTTCTCTCACCTCACCAGCGCCGCTATTGCTGCCAATTTGCTGGCCGAAAATGAAGCAGAGTGGCAGCAGGTGTTCAACAGCACCATGGCGGCTTGGCAACAGCCTCCGGTGGCGGTGCAAGTGCGCGATGCCGTGGAGAAGAAGGTGGAAGTAGCGCCCCGGTCGGCCATCGGCCTGGGCTTCGTGATCATGTTTGTGATGATGGGGCAGTCCATGGCTGCCGGCAGCATTTTGGAAGAGAAGGGCCTCGGCACCTGGCAGAGGATCATCGCCGCCCCGGTCACCCGCGGGAAGGTGTTGTTGGGCTATATTTTGGCCTACTTTCTCTGCGGCTGGATCCAGTTCTTGGTCCTATTGCTGATGGAGAAGTGGTTGTTTGGGGTCAGCTTTGGTGCCGGTCCCGCCTTTATCCTGCTCACGTCGCTGTTGGTGCTCTGTTCGGTGGCTGCCGGCATGCTGATCGCCGGTGTCGTCAAGACCTATCAACAGCAGCAGGCGGTAACCGCCATCGCTTTGAACGTTACCAGCATGTTGGGTGGACTGTTCTTTCCCATAGAGATGTTCAGTCCAGCCATGGTCAAGCTGGCCATGCTCACCCCCCAATACTGGGCCCGCCGAGGATACGTGGAGTTGATTCTGCGGGGTGGGGATTGGCAGGCGCTGCAGCGGCCCCTGCTGGTGTTAGCCGGCTTCAGCCTATTGTTCTTCGCCCTCGGCTTGCGGGGAGTGCGCTCCGCTGAGTAATGCAAGAATGGGGACTGCCCCCGTTTTTGCATTAGTGCCGCTTCCCCAACAGCAAAGGTTCATCATCCTTGCATTTTCCAGGGGGTTGACAACTACTGCGGTGCGGGTTACTATTATGCCATGCAATACATCGCAATGCATAATATCGCGTTGCATAGTAGTTTGGGAGGCGGTGCCTGGTGGGCAAGAATAGGGGACCTATGACCGAAGCTATGTTCTATGTGCTGTTGGCTTTGCGGGAGCCGCAGCACGGGTATGCCCTGATGTCTGCAGTAGCGGAGATATCCCGTGGGAGGGTGGCTATGGGGCCGGGCACCCTGTATGGGGTGCTCTCGCGCATGCAGAAGGAAAGGCTGATCGCGCTAGACGAGGATGATGGCCGACGCAAGGCCTATCGGCTGACGCCTGCCGGAAGAGGAGCACTGCGCCAGGAGTTGGATCGCTTGCAGGCCATGGTGGAGGATGGCCAGCGACTGCTGGGGGGGAGCTACTGGTGAGCAATAAACTAAGACGTATCTGGCCCTTTCGAGATTGGGAGCTGGAGCAGCAACAAGCGTGGTTGGCGGATATGGCCAGCCAAGGCTGGCACTTGAGTGGTCTCAGGCCACTGGCCACCTTTGTCAAGGGGGAACCTGTTCGCATGCGCTATCGCTGCGATGTCTCCGCCAATGAAGACACGGAGCAAATTGCGCTCTATGAAGCAGCGGGTTGGGAGTACGTGGGGCGACGGGGCAGTGTGCAGATTTTCCGCGCGCCGAATGATACAAGCATCCCGGAAATCTACACCGATCAGAGCGAGCAGGCAGCCACGTTGCGGCTGCTGAACCGCGATCTGTGGGGGAGCCTCCTCGCTCCTGCAGTCTGGCTTGTTGCGGTTGTAGGGGGTTGGCTGTCCTCCCCGGAGTTCGTTACTGGCATGCTGTTGGACATAGGTTGGTTGCATGCCACGGGTTATCTGCTGTTAGTCTATATTACTCTGCAATCGCTGCGAGGCCTCGTGCACTTGACCAGACTGCGCAGCAAGTTGATGCGCGGCTTGGGACTAAGGGACAACAACAAGCCTTACCAGTCCTTGCTGCGTCGCAGGCAGGTGCTGATTCCGATCGTCCTTCTGACAGCGGTTCTGATTTTAGGGGTTCAGATCTACGGAAGATTCTCGGGTGTGAGGAATCCTAGTTTTCCTCCGATTCCATCCCAAGAGCTATCCATAGCAAGATTGGGTGACCTGCTGCGGCAAGCTGGTTATGAGCAGTTTTGCCACTCCGGCCAAGCCTCATGGCTCTATCAGCGTGCAGGCGGCGATGTCCTCAACTACTACCGCAAGCAGAGCAGCTTGCTGGTGCCGCTGCAGGAAGAGCTGCGGGAGAAGATGGAGGTGGATGGGTATCCGGACCAATCAGCCTTCAGCCCGATGATGACAACTGCCCGCTATGTAGCCCGGACACCTGCCATCGCCCGGCTGCTGGCAGAAGGGTTAGCAGCTCGAAAGCCGGATGTATTCCAGTTGGGCCAATTGCCGCCCGCGGTTTTGCAGGGCAGCGATGGCTTCTGGCTGCGCAGCGAGGATGACGTACATGGCTTTATAGTGCTCAAAGGCAACCAGGTAATCGACGTCTATTATCAAGGATTGGAACCCCTGGAACAGGTACTAGAACTACAGCTTACCCGTTCCCTAGACGGGACTAGCCGATAACTGTAGCATAGTAAGCGTGTGGCATGCACAAGTGGGGACTGTCCCCACTTTTGTATTTCGCGCGACCGATTGCGTGGGGGTGTTGTCATGGTTAGAAAGACTGATGCGGCCAGAGTGTTTATCATCAGCAGGGCTGGTCTTTCCTTAGGCGATAACATTATGTACACTTTGGCGGCCATTTACCATATTACCTACTTCGGGCTCAACCCTTTGCAGCTGGTGCTGATCGGGACTGCCCATCAGATCACAGTTCTGCTTTGCGAACTCCCCACCGGTCTCATCTCCGATTTGTACAGCCGTCGCCTATCAGTGATCATCGGCATGTTTGTGATCGGCCTTTCCAGCCTGTTGATGGGCTTGATACCCTGGATGGTGGATACTTTTCTCCCAGCTGCTTTCCCCTTGTTCTCCTTGCTGCTACTGGGCGAAGTGATCCGGGGAGTGGGGGTCACCTGCATCAGTGGTGCCGAGGAAGCATGGGTCACCGACGAGATCGGCGAGCAAAACACTAGCCCCGTCTTTCTGAAAGCCAGCCAGCTGGCCCAGGCTGCTGGTTTGGTGGGTATGGGCCTGAGCATTGCCTTCTCCAGCTGGGCTCTGCATATCCCCTTCTTATTGGGAACATTAGTGCATACCGCTCTAGGAGTTTATCTGATTAAGGCGATGAAAGAAGAGAATTTTCGACCGGCTTTCCAGGCGGGTAGAAAGATAACCGCGGCCATCGGCAGCACCTTCATCAAGGGTGCGCGAGCTATTCGTGGCAAGCAGGTGCTGATGCTGCTGATGGTCGCCACCTTCTTTGCCGGGGCTGCCTCGGAAGGATTTGACCGTTTATGGGAGGCGCATTTCCTAAACACCATTTCATTGCCAGAGATGGGTGATCTGCAGCCCGTCTTTTGGTTCGGATTGCTCAACGTCGCTGCCAAGCTGCTGAGTATCGGGGCGTTAACTTGGGCCAGAAGGTGCCTGGATACCTGCAAGGACAGCCTGGTCAGTCGGCACCTGTTAGTCCTGAGCGCCGCCCACTTGTTGTTGATGATCGTCTTCGGTTTAGCGCCCGGTTTCTCGGTGGCTATGGTCGCCTTCTTGGGCATCAGCGTGGTGGTCGACCTGAAGCGTCCCTTGCTCAGCGTCTGGATTAACCGCAACGTGGCCAGCAGTGTTCGCGCCACAGTGCTGTCCATGCACGGGCAAGCGGATGCCATCGGCCAGACGGCAGGAGGTCCTGGCCTGGGCATAGTAGGCACCATCAGCTCGCTGAGGGTGGTGATGCTGCTGGTGGCTGGGTTGTTATCTCCCACCATCGGCGTATATAGGAGGGCCGCCACGCAAGCCCGGGCAGAAGAGGCGAAGACGGCCGTCGAAGTGGCCTAGCAAGAAGGAGGATCAAGAAAGCCCCGCGATTTATCTCGCAGGGCTTTCGAGGTGCCGCTATGACAGTGCGTTTCGAATCACATTGGCGGGAATATTAGGTGCTCTCCTGGTTCTTGCCCGTAGCTGATGACGATGGTCGCGGTTTCTTGTGGTCACCGCTTCGATCACATGGTAATGCATTCCGGTGTTGTTGATCGGGATGCCAGGGCCAGTATAGCGGGATACCGCATGGGCGTGCTGGCGCACAAAAGACGTCAATGATCGCACGCGGTGTACATGGCTGCCATTGTTGCGGACTACTGCTCTGTCTGAAATATGCAACACTAAATGCCGATGGTCCAAGTCAAGGCTGGTAAGGCTGACCAATCCGTGTGTGTGGCCGTTGCGCAATCTTACTGCCATCAGTCCATCACCTCCTCACCCGCACTATATGATCGGTATAGCAGCTGGTGTGCATGAACAATCATAGTTATTATTCATCGCTTTTTAAGCAGAGTGATCGACCTCGGTTCACTAATTCTCATAATTCTTGCCCTTTCATGCAGGGGCTGGGTGGCATTGTAGCGAAATGTCACGAGTAAGAAAGATTGGGACTTCACCAGTACAAGAGTGTGGAGCCTTCAGTTGGTCGGGGGGATTAGAAATGACCGAGTCTAATGACAGCCACAATTATCGGCGGCCTACGCAGGAACAGCAGCAGTTCGCTACTGATCACGATGCCGTGCCGGTTCCTCTGCCGCGATTGCTGGACTGCTATCGCTACTATCTGGATCGTTTGCACGAATTGACCACGATGCTCGGGCCGGATAACCTATCAGAGTTCGCTGATCGACTGCTGTCATTGGCGGATAAAGTCTGCCCCAAGATGGAAGACGAGGGTTCTGAACTCTCGGATGCAGATGTCCACCCGCGGAGCAGCAATTCCCAGCCGGAAATTCAGGCTCTGATGCAGGCTGTACAGCGCAATCCGGATTCCATCCGCAGAATGAACAATCTGCCAGAAGCGGTGTTGTTAGCAGCGGTGGAACGCATGGGTACCGCTATCAAACACATACCTAATCCCTCCGAAAGAGTGCAGATGGCTGCAGTAAAAAGAAATCCGTGGGCAGTGAAGCGCATTAAACATCCTACGGACGAAGTGATTGCTTGTGCCATCGAAGCGGCTCCAGAGTTAAAGCAATACTTCCGGCGATTGGAGCGGTCTCGCCAGAATGCCACGCGCGAGACAGAGGAATAACCACCGTCGATAGAGCACAAGACCAGCAGTGCCCGAGTCCAATGTCAAAGAGGCAGTTGCAGACTACATGCGGATAAAGCAAGGGTGGAAACGCTGTCAGTTTCCACCCTTGCCCATTTGTGGGACGATATCCGCTTCCATCATTGTGGCCATCCTATGCCGACAGTCTTGGAACTTCGGATGGACACCCTATAGTTTACTACTTCTCGGGTGCTCGCAACACATCTCCAGGGCGGATCAGTTCGAACCTGGTCCGATTGTTCAGTCTTTCCAGCTCACCCATGCTGCAGCTCAAATTCTGTGCGATCAACCAATAGCTATCGCCTTCTTGAACGACATAGGTAGTATAGTTCAAGCCATGCGGGAGATCCAACGTGATTCCGCCTTGGTCAAACTTGTAGAACGAACCGTCGATATCCCGGTTGCCGGTGACGGGCTTGCCGTTCTCATAGTACATCCACTTGCCTGATCCGTTCATCACCCAGCCCTGTAAGATGTCGCTTGAGATCGCTAGTTCTACGAAACGATGCAGCACTGCGGATGCCTCGGCCCTGGTGGCTATCCCCTGCGGGTCGAAGAGATTGCCGCTCCTGCCGTTGATCAAGTTCGCCATCTGCATTTGCTGCACAGCTGCCTGGGCATAAGCACTGACCAGATCGCTATCCGCAAAGGAAGTTTCTCCGCGAAGTTTCGGCAGCGTGAAGCCGATGGTTCTTGCGTAGTTGCCTAGCATTACTGCCAGCTGCTCCCGGGTGATGGACTGTTCCGGGGCGAATAACCCGTTGCCAATACCGTTTACGATGTTGCTCTTGTTTGCCCATTCGATGTGACCCAGACAGCTGGTATCACTGCTTACGTCGGAAAAACTGCTCTGTCTGTACGCGCTCACATCGGCGTTTGCCAGTCGTCCTAGGGCGGTTACGAACATCCCCCTGGTCATAGCCGCATTTGGGCTGTAGATGGTGTCAGAAGTGCCATCAAGCAGCCCGCGGTTTGCCACAAACAGAATATCACCTTTGGCCCAATGATCATTGATGTCGGCAAAGTCAGGGACATCCTGCTTGTAACCCACCCCGTAGGTGGAGAAGTGGTTGGTGCTGAAATACAGCATCATCTTCAGGCTGTCGTAGACAGAACTAATCAGCCACTGCACCTTGCCGCTTGCATCCACATGGACCGCTTGCACATGGTCCTCTTTCTCGCCTCGGCCGAGGGTATATGGGATTGCCATTGAGACGCTGCCGGCACCGAGATGCTGCACCGCATTGTTGTTCCCGTAGCTTATTTTGAAGCCAAACGCCGGGCGAGAGCCGATGGCGGCCTCGGCCTTGCCGGTGAGTTCGCCGTTGACCACTCGGGTGGCACTGACGTTTACATTGGCGCTCGCTTGCCGGCTAATTTCCTTCATCGCTGCCAGATCCATGCTGACGGTGAGATCAAGGTTATCCACCATCAGAACAAGACCGACAATTTCGCTGCTGATCAAAAACTCCTGCACCGCCTTTGGCAAAACGAAGGTAGCGCTTTTCACAGCTGAACTGCCTGTGTTCACCCTTAGCACAAGGGTGACGCCGTTGGATTCATTGCTGTTCTTCCTTGCATCGGCAAGAGCCTTGTCAAAGGCGGCATTCAGTTCTTTTTCACTGATATCTACCGTTAGGTTGCCCTTGCTGTCCACTTTGCCCGAAACCTGGACTTCCCCCTGTGTGGGTGTGTTCGGCCTGTCTGATGCAGGGGGGGTGACAATAATGCTGTAGCTGGAGTCGCTGCTGCTATCGTCGCCTCCGCTGTAGCTCCAGTTGGCAGTCACGGTTACGTGTTTCGCGGGCATGGCGAAACTGGTGCTTCTGTTGCCGGCATTATCGATGGTCACATCGGGGGAGGTCCAGCCGGCAAAAGTGTAATTGCTGCGGCGGCCGGCCTGGATGTTGACAGCTTCGCCTTCAGCATAGCTGCCCACGCCCGTTGCGCCTGTGCCACCGCCAATCATGACAACCGCATAAGTAGGTGCAGGATCGATCGGCTTATCCCTGTAAGTTGCTTCAACGATAATCGCTGCCGCTGGCATGCTAATAGTGATCGGGTTGGCGGTGTCATCGCCCAAATCCAGCGTCCCAGAGGTGACGATCCACTTATCAAACACCTTATCCTCTGCAGGGGTGGCCGCAGTAAGGGTAACAGCTGCGCCCTCGGCATATTCGCCGGACCCGGAGCCATCATTCACGGTCAGGGCATACCTGATTGCCGGCGCGTCTGTCACTGTAACAGTGGCTTCACCTCGCTTGCTGTTGTCGCCATTGGCTGCTGCGGTAACGGTCAAGGTCTCTGCTGTTTCCTCCGCTGCAACGGTGAGCACACCGGAATCGTCGATAGACGTACCGGTCACGCCACCAGTTACTTTCCAGGTCACTGTGTCGTCAAAAGCGCCCGTGCCAGAAACGGTGGCGCTGAAGCTATGCGCAGTGCCTCTTTGAACGGCGACCAGATCGGGCGAGACCGTCACCTCGGTAATGCTCACGGGGATGTCTTCATAGGTGGCGGTTAATGTCACTGCGTTTGCAGGCATGTTGAAGGTCGCCGTGGCAGTTCTCTTGCTCCCTGCGGCAAATTCCAGCTCGTCCGCACCTGTCCATTCCTTGAATTGCTTTCCCTCCGGTGCCATATTTGCAGCAATAGCTACTGCTGCACCGGCGACATAGTTGCCGCTGCCCGTGCCCTCTAGTACAGTCAAAGCATAGGTAGTGATCATAACCCACACATCGGTATCGGGAACGTCAACATGACCGTATCTTAGATAGCCTGGCTTAGCAGGATCGGGAACTCCGTCCTCCTGATTGGCAGGTATATCACCGTCATCACTCCCAAAGGTGATATATTGGTGAGCGCCGATGTCGCCGTCGACGATCACAGCGCTTCCCGCCAAAGCCCTTATGCCAATCCGACCCGCCGAAATGCTTCCTTCTACATAAATAGTGGCGGAGTCAGCCTCCACGCCTGTTCCGGCAGCAATCGCATCGCCCTTGACATTGATGTAAGCTGTATTGCATGCGACTGCGCCATAGCCTCCCTCTTGGACTGAAATCACATCTTCCAGGATGGTGATTGAGGCTATTTCGGCCGCATAGGCACCATATCCACCAGCCACTGCAGCCTCCGCACTCGTCACCGTGACTGCTGAAGGCGTGGCTTCAGAGAAAGCGTATACCCCGCAATGCTTTCCCCTTACATTCAACGCCCCTTCACCGGAAAGATCGACGCAACCGCCGTTGATGACACTGAGTCCGGGCTCTTCATCAGAGCTAGAGATATTCAAGCTGAATCCGTTTAGCTCAAAAGTCACCTGTATATTGTCACAGATAAGGCCCTGGTCATGGTTGACGTTCTTCAGCAGCCTGATGGTCGTTGGTTCTTTACTGGCGGTTGGCACATCGGCAAGGGCGGCTTCCAGGGTCTCATATTCCGTTTCGTCGATTGCGCAGATCTTGCTCTGAACCCACACGATTCCGCCATCGGCTTCACCGTACTTGAGATAGCCTGGTTTCTCGGGGTCGGCCATTCCGTCAGTCCTCTGCTTCGTATCAGAGCCAATCCTAATATAGTTTTCGCCATAGATCAGGCCTTCAATTGTAATCACTGACCCGCTAGACACGGCCCAAGCGCCCACGCTGTCCGCATTCAGCGCTCTGACGTCTCCACCAATCGTCACTTCACCGCTGTTTACAGCCTGTGCGCCGACGGATCCGCCGACAACATAATCAGTCACAACAATCCTACCTGCGCTGGCATTCACGCCACAAGCTTGATGCCCCACTGCGCTGGTGACCGTGACGGCGGAGGTACTGCTGTCGACATACACCCCCGTGGTCTCACCACGTACGTTGAACTCGCCTTCGCCGGTATAACCTACAGTTCCGTTCGTAACTTGCAGCCCTATTCCTAAGCTGTTCTCTACGTATAGTTCATACCCGTTGAGGGCAAATGTAACGCTCTTATCTGCAATAGCTATTCCTTCTTGATAATACACATCTGTCAGCAGCTTGATGGTCTTACTTTGTCCAGGTCCTATTGCGTTCAATGCTGAGTCTAAACTGGGATACCCTATTACATCTATTTGGCATACATTCCTCGCCTCAGCTGATGCTGAATACGATGTAACCGACACTGAAAGACAAACAGCAAGCACCATGGATAGCAGCTTCTTGCAGGGGGGTCTCATTTCCATCTCTCCCTTCGTTTCTTAACGATAAAGCGCAGACGCCGTCGCTCTGGGCAACTGCCCAGCCATCGTTCTTGTTCTGTTCACCTGCCTTTCCCAGGGACCCAATTATGCTCATTGTATAGAGAGCAAGAACTGCATCATAGCGGAAAACGGCTCCAAATCGTTCATTTATGCTCATTGCCATTTGGGCAAAGAATAGCCCCAGTATCCATCTACGAATACCGGGGCTCGCTTCTGTTCATCGATCAATCCATCATCTTTCTATATTGCGACGGCGTTACGCCCACCTGTTCCTTGAAGAACCTGGTGAAATTGCCGAGATACTCGAAGCCGCAGGAGATGAAGGCTTGGGTGACGCTCAGGTTTTTGTCCCGAAGGGCATCTTTGAGCCGATTTATCTTGATTTTTCGGTAATAGCTGTAAGGGGTCATCCCCGTATGCCGCTTGAATAGCCTCGTGAGGTGGGAGGTACTTAGGCAGGAGGCTTCCGCAATCATGCTGATGTCGAATTTAGCTCTCCAATTGTTTTCGAGATACTCTCGGGCCTTTGCTACCTCTGCTCTGCCCTGATAGATCCTGCTTGTAAAGAACATGGCCACCATGTACGCCATATGCCCGTCTGCGCCTGCAACAGGAAAGTTCAGGATGTCGGTATAGATCGCTTCCAGATCACAAATAGTACTTCGCATCTCATACCGCCGCCAGAAGTCTTCCAAAGGGATTCGGACATCCGGAATCAGCACAACCTCTCCCTGAAAGACTCTGCGCAGACCTTCCTTAAGCTTCGGTTGCCCGTTTGCCAAGGGGTCACTAATCACGTTGTAGTT
>CAYVCY010000011.1:0-28239 GCA_964450265.1 uncultured Clostridia bacterium | reverse complement strand
TTTTTGCGGCGAGTTCCGTGGGTAGAAAACCATCCAGTGTTTGGTTAACTGTGGTACAATAGGCTTTAATATTCGCGAAGGGATGATTGTGCATTGATTCTGGGTATCGGGGTTGACACCGTGGATATCAGTCGCATCGGCGAGGTGTACCAGCGTCGCTCGGAGCAGTTCAGGGACCGTTTGTTGACGGCGGCTGAACAGGAGCGCTGGCTAAATACAGGTGCTCGCATAGACAGCCTGGCCGGTATCTGGGCAGCGAAGGAAGCGGTGTCTAAGGCGCTAGGTAGCGGATTTGTGGGCTTTGGCCTTCGGGACATAGCCATAGTTCACGATTCCTCAGGTAAACCAGAAGTAGTGTTGATGGCTGGCGCACTCCGCGAAGCGAAGGCGCGCTCCATACAGCGGGTTCTGGTGTCAATTTCCCATTCGAGCACACAAGCCGTTGCTTTCGCTATAGCCCAGGGAAACGCCGACTGACGCAGCTTCCGGCAATTAGGGGCGACCTCGATTACAGGTTTTGAAGGAGCGCGTGTATTGGCTTGTCCCCAGCTAGCATAGAATAATGTCATCAAGACTATTAGCAAGGGGGCTTATGCTCAATGCATACCAAGCGCGTCTGGTTTTGTCTGTTATCGATCGGCTTGATGCTCTGGTCAACCGGCTGTGCAAATCAGCTTACTCCGGAACAGCTGCCTCAAGCGCTGCTGAATGAACTGGATCAGGTGGAGTCGTATCAGATCAGCTTCTTATTGGAGAGCTCTGGGCAGTCGCTACAGGTGGAGCAGTGGTACCGATCGCCGGATAGTGTGCGCACAGATCTGTTCGAGCAGGGAGAACCCACCTATCGCTTTATCAGCGGCGCCAGTCGGTTGTTGATGTTGCACCTGCCGTCAGGATATCGCCAGCAGGTAACACTGAGTGCCGACAGCCAGCTGTTCTGTACTCCATTGCTGCTCGATTACTGCCGTCTTGCCAGTTCGGGCAGTTGGCAACAGGAGTCGGAGAGCGGGCTGTTTGTCAGCTGCTTCAGTTGGTCCGCAGCCGATGGGTCTGACAGAACTGGCCGCATCTGGGTAGACCCAGCCAGCTTGATGCCCACCCAGTTTGAGTTAGCTTTCGGCCAGCAGGAGACCTTGTACATCAAAGTGCAGTCTATCACCCTTAACCCCACGCTTAGCGACGACCTCTTTTCTCTGGGCAGCTGATCTTGATCTCAGGTTGAGGTTGCTTTCGCTAGCAAGGTAAATTCCATCACGAGCGGAGGGACCTCAATGCCTAGGCTAGTTCGTCCTACTTGGGCGGAGATCGATTTAGACCGATTAGCAGGAAATGTTGTTGCCGTGCGCAACTTGCTCCCGCAGGGCTGCGAGATCATTGCTGTCGTTAAGAGCGATGGCTACGGACACGGTTCAGTGGCGGTGGCGCAGGCGGCGCTGATGGCCGGTGCGACACGGCTGGCGGTAAGCATCGTCGATGAAGCTTACGAGTTAAGGCGGGCAGGAATTACCGCACCTATTTTGGTGCTGGGCTACACGCCTTGGGACCAGGGTGAACAGGCAGCGCGCTCAGAGATCGCGCTGACTGTCTACGACATGAATAACGCCCGTGGCCTAGCCATGTCTGCCCGTCCTGCCGGCAAGCAGTTGGCCCTGCATCTAAAGATCGATACTGGCATGAGCCGCTTAGGGATCATGCCCGACGATGCTGCCTCTTTTGCCGATCAGTTGCAGAGTCTTTCAGGGTGCGTGTTGCAGGGTGTCTACACTCATTTTGCTCAGGCCGATCTACCGGACTCTACACCGACCGAGCTGCAATTATCTCGCTTCCATCACGCGCTCGGGCAATTGTCACAGCGGGGTATCTCCATCCCTCTGATCCACGTCGCCAATAGCGCCGCGGCGCTGAGATTCCCAGAAACACGCTTTAACGCTGTTCGCCTGGGCCTGGCCATGTATGGGCCTGATGAAGCGTTCCCAGAGCAGGTACCTCTCCAGGCGGCGATGACTTTGAAAACCACCGTCTCCCACGCGAAATGGGTGCCGGCTGGCACCGGTTTGGGTTATGGTGCAACTTACGTTGCCACCCGCCCCTCTTTGATTGTCACTCTGCCGATCGGCTATGGGGACGGTTACACCAGGCTGCTCAGTGGCAAGGCTTCGGTGCTGCTCCGGGGGCAGCGCATTCCCTTGGTCGGTGCGATCTGCATGGATCAGTGCATGGCTGACGCGACCGCTCTTCAGGAGGCAGCGGTGGGCGAGGAGGTGGTGCTTTCTGGTAGGCAAGGCGAGCAAGTAATCACTCCCGCCGAGCTGGCTGGTCTGGTTGGCACCATTTCTTACGAAATGATCGCCAGCATTACCAGACGGGTGCCGCGAGTCTACTTGCGAAACGGGCAAATTGTGACAACCCGCACCTTGCTCTGCGATTAGACAGCGTTTGCAGTCGACGGCAGCTGCGTGTTGTCGAATGCCGTCGGGCCGGCGTTCGACAACAGAAGCCGGGATGTCGATGTATAATTGCATCAGTTTGTTGACACAATTCTAGCGTGGTAATATATAATGAAGTATAGCGTGGGCGAACAGTCGAGCCTATTGGGGGTGTTTTTTTGGCGCAGACCAAGAGAATTATGATCAGTCTGCCGGACTCATTGCTGCAAGAAGTGGATGGGCTGGTGGCGGAAGAGAACCGCAATCGTAGCGAGTTAATTCGAGAGGCGATGAGCCACTATCTACAGGAGGTCAAGAGACGGCGGATCAGAGAGCAGCTGAAACAGGGCTATCTAGAAATGGCCCGCACCAATCTGGTGTTGGCCGAGGAAGGGTTGGCCGCCGAAAATGAGGTGGAGTGCTCTCTCTGGGCCGGTCAATTGGTTGGTGAGAAGAAGTCGTGATAGTGAAGAGGGGCGACATCTTTTTTGCAGATCTCAATCCGGTGGTCGGTTCCGAACAGGGTGGGATGCGACCGGTGTTGGTGGTTCAAAACGATGTGGGCAATAAGTACAGTCCAACCGTGATTGTAGCCGCAATCACATCCCAGATAGATAAGGCCAAGTTGCCTACACACATCGAAGTGAGCATGGGTGAAAGCAGCCTGGACAAGAACTCTGTAGTCCTGCTGGAACAGATCCGCACCATAGACAAACAGCGGCTGGCCCAGAAGATTGCCCATTTGGAGACTGACTCGATGGAACGGGTCAACGAAGCATTGGAGATTAGCCTCGGGTTAATCCCCTTTTAGTACTCTGTCAACCGAAAGCCTATCGTACGGCTTCCGGTCTAGCTCATTTGGTTTCGGCTGTCGATAGGCACTGCCTGACCTAGTTCGAGACTTGACGCTTCTTCAGCGGGCCCGATCGGGCCCGTTTTGCTTTGGTATTCTGTCACTGGCGCAGGAATAGAATGAACTTTGACGAAGATAACAGGAAGAGAGTTGCACGAGCTAAGCGGACAGATCACCTAGCCTTTTCAGCTAGTGTTACCGTGTCACTCTCATCGATTGAAAGAGAGGGTTCGTTATGTATTTGGTGCGTTTCCCCCGCGAGGAACTGGCGACCCTGCCAACGGCACTGCAGCCGTTGCCGCGCCTCAGTGCCCACCTTGGGGATAAGGTAGAGCTTTGGATCAAGCGCGATGACAACACAGGTCTGGCCTTGGGCGGCAACAAGGCTCGTAAGCTGGAGTTCTTGGTGGCAGATGCATTGGCCGAGGGCTGCGATACCTTGATTACCACCGGCGGACCGCAGAGCAACCATTGTCGAATGACAGCGGCTGCCGCTGCGAAGGTGGGAATGGAATGTCATCTGGTGTTCAATAGCCGCCAGTTCGACGCCACCCAGGGCAACCTGCTCTTGGACAGGTTGCTCAATGCAAAGACTCATTTTTGTCCGGGAGTCGATGACATTTCCCGGGAAATGTCGAAGGTTGCCGATCAGCTGACTGCTGCCGGCCGCAAACCCTATCTCATTCCTGTCGGCGGCTCAACTGCCATCGGCGCGCTAGGTTATGTGGCTGCTGTGCGGGAGCTGTTGTGTCAAGCCGATCAAGTGGGGGTTCAATTCTCCACTTTTGTGCACGCCAGCGGTTCAGGAGGGACCCAAGCCGGGATCTTGGCAGGCACTCTGCTACATCATCTATCGACCGAGGTACTAGGCGTGAGCGTCAGTCGGCCTGCCGATCTGCTAGGGCCTCGGGTGGAGACCATATTGCAGGAGGTCTATCAGCTATTGGAGTTGGAGGCACCAGCGAATCCTCCCATTTTCGTTGAGGACGGTTTTGTCGGGCGCGGTTATGGATTGCCGACCGAGCAGTCAACCGAGGCGTTGGAGCTCTTGGCGAAGACAGAGGGCGTGATCATCGATCCAGTCTATACTGCTAAGGCCGTGGCAGGGCTGTTGCATCATGTGCGGAGTGGCTATTGGCCTGTGGGCAGTCGAGTGTTGTTCTGGCATACCGGCGGCAGTCCCGCCTTATTTGCAGATCAAGTCTTCTGGGAGGTAGAAAAATGAGCAAACCGGTTATTGGCATCACCTGTAGTGTGGATTGGCAGGGAGATCGCCAGAGGCAGAACGAATCCTACATGCAGGCAGTCTTAAAAGCGGGAGGAACCCCAGTGTTGCTGCCGGCCGTTACCGACGACGCAGTGATCGAAGATCACCTGCAGCTCGTGGATGGGATCTTGATCTCCGGAGGGCCAGACATCGACCCTCAACTCTTTGGCGAACAACCGATCCCCCGCCTCGGAGCAGTCAATCCGCTGATGGACGCATACGAGATGAAGCTGATTCAGGGTGCCTTATCGATGGGCAAGCCGATGCTAGGCATCTGCCGTGGGGTGCAGGTGCTCAATGCAGCCGCAGGTGGAACCCTTTACCAGGATATCTCCACCAGTTTTGCCTCACCGCTAAAGCATCGGCAGGAGGCACCCGCCTCATTCCCCACCCATAAGGTCAAGCTGACTGCCAATACACAGCTGGCCAACTTGCTGGGGACGACGGAAATCCTGGTCAACACGTTTCACCACCAGTCCGTAGCTACCCCTGCTCCCGGTTTTGTAGTCAACGCAGTGGCTGAGGATGGGGTGATCGAGGGGATCGAGAGTACTGCGCATCCCTTCGTCCATGGCGTGCAATGGCATCCCGAGAAGATGTGGAATGCCGCCTACAACTATGACCCGCTATTTACAGCATTTATCGCGGCAGCCAAGCATGATTGAAGAACGGCGTCGGCTGCGGGATATCGGCCTGTCGATCGGAGAACTGCCGCCCGGGCCCAAGAACGCTCTTACTGACCTGCTTGGGGTCAAGGTAGGGCATGCCACGGTCAGCTTCGGCTCTGGCCAGCTGTGTCCGGGACAAGGGCCGGCCCGCACCGGAGTGACAGCGATCATTCCGCAAGACCTAGACTGCTTCCAGCACAAGCTGGAAGCGGCCGCTTATGTGATCAATGGCTTCGGCAAATCCATCGGTTTGCCCCAATTACAGGAACTGGGGCAGCTGGAATCACCCATTTTGCTGACCAACACCCTCAACGTTCCCCGAGTTGCCGACGCTCTGTTGGATTACATGTTGGCGGCTAACCCGGACATCGGAGTGAACACGGGAACGATCAACCTAGTGGTCGGTGAGTGCAATGACGGGCGTCTAAACGATATTCAAGGCAGGCACGTGCACGCCGAACATGTGATGGCGGCCATTGAGGCTGCGAGCTCTGGGCCGGTGACTGAGGGCGCTGTCGGTGGTGGCACGGGCATGATCGCTTTCGGGTTCAAAGGTGGCATCGGCACTTCCTCCCGTGTGTTGCCGGCTGAGCAAGGCGGCTTCACTGTGGGGGTGCTGGTCATGTCCAACTTTGGTGCCCGCAGGCAGTTGACGATTGCCGGTGTTCCGGTCGGCCAGGAGCTGATCGACTATCAGGAGGAGCGCGAAGAGGACGGCTCGATCATGGTCATCGTGGGAACTGACGCGCCACTTAAGTCGCGCCAGTTGTTGCGCTTAGCCAAGCGGGTGCCTTTTGGACTGGCGCGCACCGGTTCCATCGCCTCCAATGGTAGCGGCGATTTTGCTATCGCTTTTTCCACCAGCCTGCCACAGCCCCATGCGACAGCAGCAGGCATGAGGCAAGCCGGCCCTTTGGTCGAGGATGGCGAAATGTTCAGTCTGTTGTTTCAAGCCACAGTCGAAGCCGTCGAGGAAGCTGTGCTAAATTCGCTCTTTGCCGCAGAGACAACCTGTGGAAGGGACGGGCACGTGGCTCCAGCCTTACCCATTGGCCGTACTATAGAATTGTTGGAACGCTATGGCCGTTTAACTCATTAGTAGGCGGACGGGAGCACAAACTATACCCGTCCAGCTTCTTGCTGGTCATAAGCAGGGCCTGATCAGTCATAAAGATGAGCATGCCTGTCCTCAAGCAGAAACAGGCGCAGGGGCAACGATCATCCTTCTAGGTATACCGGCGGTGCGGTGCAGCCAGCCATGCGCCCCCAGGTGCTGTCTGCCAGTCTACGTATGAGGTAGCCAACGCATTAGTTGCGCTCGCAGCTTGCCGGGTGTCAGAATTGTCGATATCCTGCGGCACTTAGTATCTAAGGGTCCAAGGATTCTCGCAATAGATGTCGAATAGATACTAGAAATGCTTACTAGCAACACCGGAAGGTGTTGCTAGTAAGCAGCGCTGTCCAGCAGGTGACTAAAGGAGGAATTGCCAATGGCTAAGACGCCGAGCAAGAAACCAGAGATCAAGCAAGCGCCGGAAAAGAAGCCGAGTGCAGCCAAAGCCAAGCCCAGTCTCGACTTAGGAGCCGAGCTGTTTAGCTGGACATTGATCCCAATACAGTATCAGCAGAAGCGGGGCATTATTTTCCTTGCTGCCACCTTCGCCTTTGCCGGCTTGGTTTGGTGGTCCTCCAGCCTGGTCTATGCCGTGGTGGCGCTGGTCATCTCTATTGGCGCCTCTGCGAGCTTCGTCTTCCCTACTACCTATCGACTCTGTGAATACGGCGTCGAAGTCCGCAACATGGGAAATAGGACCAGCCGCAAGTGGGCGATGTTTCAAAAGTATTTCTTAGCTGATGATGGTTTTTTGCTGGCCTATTACCCTCGCCGGAAGAAAGAGAAGACCGCCCGCGGGCTGTTCTTCTACTTTGGAGATGTTGACCGGGAACGGGTGCTGGCCATCCTCGATAGCCATATCGATCAACCCTGATATCTTGGTGACAGAAGCGCAGACTAACCAGTGAAGGAGTGTGAGAGTCAGATGTCGTCAACCAAACTTGAACCGGCTGATCGGGTGACTCCAGAGCGCCGTGATGAGTTGCTGAGCAAAGTGGTCAAAATCGTCGACCGATACCAGCTGTATGCTCCGGCTGCGTTTTTTCTTACGCTGAGTAAACCGCTGGCTTTCATCGGCAGTCAGGCCATGTTCATGCTCTCGCCCATAGCCGGTGCCTTCGTCGATGAAACAACCATCGAGGACTATGCGCAGCTGATGACAGACCGCGATAATATCGAGTACTTGCTGAACATGTTGGAGGAGAAGGAATTGGAAGGGCGCAAGCTGCTGCAGGCTCAAAAAGAGGAGAGGGCTGAACAGGGAAAGCCTGGATTGATCGATCGCGTGAGAGGAATTTTCCGCAAGTCCTAATCTGAACCCGCTCTGCGGGTTCTTTTTCAAGAGCGCCCACAGGGTCTAGATGATGGTCAGCTGTCTACTGAGTCCCAGAGAACACAGGATCAGGCTTTGTGGACCTTGTGCTTCACTGTCGCGGCTGCCGTCTGTCCTTGGGTCTGGTCTTGTACACTCCGCGCGGATCCCCGGGAGTGATGTTCGACTCATCCGGACAAGATATAGCATGAAAATTGCGGTAATCGCAAAAAGTCTGTTCAGCTGGCAGGAATCGCGTCCTCAGTAGCGTATACATAATACTGCGCAGCTTGCTGGGCGACTTTTTGTGCTAGTTGTTCGCTACTTGCAAAAAAGTCTGTTATAATGTTTGGGTGGTCTAAACTCACCTACTTTGCCGATAAAGGAGGAAAAACCAAAGATGGCGCAGCAAAACCTGGACAAGATAAAGTCTATCATTGCCACTGACTGCGGCAGTACCACGACCAAAGCCATCCTGATTGAAGAGGTCGATGGTGTCTTCCGTTTGATTGTACGTGGCGAGGCGCCGACCACCGTCGAAGCTCCTTTCGAGGATGTTACGATCGGTGTGCGGAATGCCATTCGCGAGGTCGAGGAGCTTGCCGGCAAGTCATTCTTGTCGAATAGTGAAGAGCGAGGCGTAATAACCCCGCGCAAGGACGAGAAGACCGGTGTCGACATCTATCTCTCCACAAGTTCCGCTGGTGGCGGACTGCAGATGATGGTTGCAGGCGTTGTGAAGAATATGACCGCCGAGAGTGCAGAGCGGGCTGCTCTGGGCGCAGGCGCAATTGTTATGGATGCCATTGCGATCAATGACGGGCGTCAACCCTTTCAGAAGATCCAGCGTATCCGCCAGCTTCGCCCAGACATGATTCTGGTTTCGGGTGGTATCGATGGCGGTACCGTCACCCACGTAGCCGAGCTGGCTGAGTTGATCTCAGCAGCTGAACCTCGGCCGAGGCTTGGGATCGGTTATAATTTGCCGATCATCTATGCCGGAAATAAGGACGCACGCAACTACATGAAGGAGATCTTAGGTGAGAAGACCGACCTTCGTATCGTGGACAACCTCCGCCCTGTACTGGAGAGAGAAGATTTAGGCCCTGCTCGGCATGAGATTCATAACCTGTTCATGGAGCACGTTATGGCTCAAGCCCCCGGCTACAACAAGCTGATGCGTTGGGCTGATGCCCCGATTATGCCTACCCCTGGTGCTGTTGGTCTGATTATCGAGAGCACCGCTAAGCAAGAGAACATGTCTGTGGTGGGCGTGGACATCGGTGGCGCGACTACCGATATCTTCTCCGTCTTCCAAGAGAAGTTTAATCGTACCGTTTCTGCTAACTTGGGCATGAGCTACAGTATTTGTAACGTGCTCACCGAAGCCGGTACCGATAACATTATTCGTTGGCTGCCCTTTGATATCGACCCCTTTGATCTGCGCAACCGTATTCGTAACAAAATGATTCGTCCGACCACCATTCCTCAGACTCTGGAGGACCTGGTGATCGAACAGGGCTTGGCTCGCGAAGCGCTACGTTTGGCGTTTGAGCATCACAAGAGCTTGGCCGTTGGTCTGCGCGGTGTGCAGCAGATTCGCGATATCAGCCAAACCTTTGAACAGTCGGGCACCGGCGATACATTGGTTAACGTTATGGACCTGGGTATGATCGTCGGCTCTGGCGGCGTGCTCTCACACGCACCTCGCCGCATTCAGTCCGTAATGATGATGTTGGATGCTTTCCAGCCGGAAGGTGTTACCGAGCTGACAGTTGATAGTATCTTTATGACCCCGCAGCTAGGCGTACTTTCCACTATCCATCCTAAGGCTGCTAACGATGTCTTCCAGCGTGACTGTTTGGTTCGCCTGGGCACTGCTATTGCTCCGGTGGGTACCGCCAAGGAAGGCGATGCTTGCGTTACCGTCAAGGCTCATTTGCCCAGCGGCGTAGTCGAAAAATCTGTGGCCTATGGCAGCATCGATCATATCGAGTTTGCTGAAGGACAGTGCGAGGTTGAGATCATTCCGGCTCGCGGCTTCGACGTAGGCAAAGGCCGTGGTGACAAGATGACTGTGACCATGAACGGCGGTATCGGCGGAATTGTCATCGACGCCCGTGGCCGTCTGCCGATGTACCTGCCTGTGGACGCCGAGAACCGCATTCGTAAGCTGCTTGAATGGTATAAGGCTCTGGATGTATATCCGATGGATGACCTCCAGAAATACGTCAACAAATAGTTCGCCTAAGAAGGGAGTGTAAAAGATGGCTCACGCTTATACCCCAGGTTTGAAAGTTACCGACTCGACCCTCGTTGTCAAGCGCCGCCGCCTCCCCATTCTAGGCGAGGTGTTGGTGAATAAGGGCGATAGGGTCACTCCAGACACGATAGTTGCCCGCACCAAAATCCCAGGGGACCCTGAGACCATAAACGTTGCCACCAAGTTGGGGCTGGAAGCGGAAGACGTGCCGGAAGTGATGATGGTCAAGGAAGGCGATTTCATCAAGAAGGGTCAGTTGATCGCCTTAAAGAAGAGCTTCTTCGGCTTGTTCAAGACACCCTTGGAGTCTCCCATCGATGGTACGATAGACAATATCTCCACCATCACCGGCCAGATCACCTTGCGCGGTCCGGCTATTCCGATTGAGATTCACGCCTATGTTCCTGGCATCGTAGACGAAGTGCTTGATCGCGAAGGCGTTGTCGTTTCCACCCCGGCTGCCTTGGTTCAAGGCATCTTCGGTGTTGGTGGCGAGCGTCAAGGTGAGCTGGCAATCGCAGTCAAGGATCCGAGCGAAGTGCTCACCGCCGACAAGATCACTGCCGATATGAGGGGCAAGGTTGTGGTCGGGGGGTCTCTCGTAACCATCGACGCCATTAAGAAGGGTGACGAGGTTGGTGTGGCCGGGCTAGTCGCCGGCGGTATCATTGACAAGGACTTGGTTGAATTCCTTGGTTATGACATCGGTGTGGCGATCACCGGACAAGAGGACATCGATTTGACCATCATCCTGACCGAAGGATTTGGCCAGATTCGCATGGCGGATAAGACCTTTAACCTCCTGAAAAGCCTCAACGGCAAGATTGCTTCCATCAACGGTGCCACGCAGATCCGTGCTGGCGTCATGCGTCCGGAAATCATCGTTGCCCTGGATCATCTGCTGGATACAGACCAACAGGAGTTCCTGGAGAACAAGGGCGGCGGCGGCATGGCTATCGGCACCCATCTGCGCATCATCCGTGAGCCTTGGTTTGGTAAGTTGGCCACTGTGGTCGATTTGCCACCGGAACTGCATGTGATCGAGTCCGGCTCTAAGGCCCGCGTTTTGGTCGCTGAGTTGGCTGACGGCACCCGGGTCACCATTCCACGGGCAAACGTCGAACTGATCGAAGAGTAGTCAGTAGCTCCCATGCAATTCATGAACCGAGACCGCACAGGTCTCGGTTTTTGTTTTCATAGGAAACAACAGCCCAGCCTAATCAGGACCATGGGCTAACTCGGTAGCCCGGTGGATAATCGCTGCCCTCTGCCCATAGATCTGTAAAGAGAACAGTCGCAAGAGGGAGGGGAGCGTTTGACACACAGCCCGATGATGGTCGTGGACAGCTGTTTCGGCTCCCTTCGCGGCGCTCTCTTTTCGTTTCGCAAAGGAGTATGGCGGCTCGTCGGCGAGCCACTGACCGTCGGATCTGATCCTGCACAGCTTGATCAGGATATCTGGGCATTGGCGGAGCATTTACTCAGCCGTGCCGCGCCCCAGCCCGACGGTCAGGGTGAGTCCCCCCCCTCTCTCTGGGAGGTCGTCTCTGGCTGCAGCCCCTTGCGCTTGGTGGCTTACGGAAGCAGCGCAGACCGCACTCGTCACTGGACGGAACAAGCGATCAGGGGCACCCCTTGTTGGCTGCTGGATGTGCTGGCAGCCGATGATGGCAGGCAGCAGGGCGAGTTGATCGATCGGCTGGCCCAACTGCAGCCGGATGTGCTGCTGATTCTTGAAGGTCATCCGGCCTCGCTCCATCCGATACTGTCTGCCATCGCTGCGACCGGGCTGGCCGAAACGACCGGTGTAGTCTACGTCGGGAATTCACAGGGCGCGTTGCCGGTCACAGATGCCCTTTCGCATGGCTGCTGCGCCCACTTCATTTTGCCTGCCGCACAACCTGACTCGCGCTCTGTCGATTCCGGCTTGGAAGCGGTGCGCTCTACCTTAGCCCTGCTGTGGGAGCAGAAGACATTAGGGCAGAGCCAGGGTGATGATCGACTTGGTAAATGGGCCGATCGGCGAACGATCATCGCGCTGAAGGCGCTGAGTCACGCGGTGGCGGCCTATGCCAGCGCCGATAGACCCCTGTTGCTCGCCCGGCTAGATGCAGAGAGCAGCATACTGATCTCCTGTCGGGACAGGCGCATGGCAGTCACCAGCAGCCCCTCTGGGCTGGGTCGTAATCTGCTGTTGATGGCCGATCGCATACAGCCCTACCTGGATCGATGGTTGGGGGACGGGGTGCCGGCTACCACATGGTTTGATCTTTGTCTCAACCGATATGGGGAATCTGGTATGGCTTGGGATTCCCATGGCCCTGTTGTCTGGGACTCAGCTGCAGCCCGGGCGCTGCTGAGCTTGGCATTGGCTGAACACCAGGCCGCACATCCAAAGCAGCTTGCCCCGATGGAGCCGCAGCCTCTTCGTTGGTGGGAGAAGCTCAATCCCCAGATGCCTATCCGGCGGCAATGCGCTCAGGTGATCGGAACAGGGCCGATTATTGCTGCATTGACCGCTGAGCGGGCAGCCAGCCTGCTGGTGGATGGCCTGCAGCCGGAAGGTATTGTGTCCATCTATCGCGATCGGTCGGACCTGTGGCCCTTCCTGGGGGCTCTGGAGGTCTCCCAGCCGGGCAGCGCGGGACTTCTTCTGGATGATTCGCTAGAACTGCTGACAACGGCTATCCGCCCCTTTGGATTGCCAGCTCCAGGTCGGAGAGCGCTCATCGTGCTAATCTCTGGCCACAAGGTCAATCGTCTTGTGGTACTTTCGGGTGACTACTTGCTAATCCCAAGTACCGAGAGCCTAAGCATGGCTGTGCAGTTGCTGCCTCAGGCGGGCGTGGACATAGGGGCTGGTGCGGGGGTGCCGCTGGAGCAGTCCTTGTCTGGTGGCAAACTGGGCTTGATTGTGGACTGTCGCGGCAGAATTGAGCCGCTTTCCCGCCCCAAACGGCAGCGCCAGTCTGTTCAGGGGCGCGGCCATTCACTTCTCTGGAGCAAAGGCCGGAGGGAAGTGGGCCGATGAGCACCAAGCACCGTTCTCCCCTACGCTGGCGGCACACGGTGGTGGCGCGACGCCTGCCTCTGCCTGGCAGCGTGACGGCTCGAATAGGTGACCGGGTGCAACCCGGCGACATCTTGGCTGCGGTTAATCTCTCTCCCGCCAAGGATTGGCTTATCCCGGTCGCCAGACAGCTGCAAGTCAGCCCAAAGGAGCTGCACCGGCATCTCTTGGTGCAGCAGGGCGACCAGGTGCAGGCAGGCCAGCTGCTGGCTGTCAGGGGCCAGCAGAGCAGCCATGCGCCAGCATCGGGAATTGTTGGACACCTAGACGAGCACACCGGCCAGCTGCGGCTGCGGGAGAGCCTGGCTGACAGACCTCTGCCAGCGTTGGTCAACGCAGTTGAGCAGTTAGAAGTACCTCGGCGCCGCTGGGGCAAGCTGCTGCATCGACAGGTCGGCGACACCGTACGGCGGGGGGAGGTGTTGGCAGGGGAATATCCCGGCCACCTGCTCTTTTCACCGGTCAGTGGTCAGATACTAGAGGTCGATCTGAGGGCGGGCCAGATCGTGATCACCCCCCTCGATCCACCCTTCGAGTTACGGGCTGCCGTTCCCGGACAGGTGGCTTTGGTCACCGCCAACGGTTGTGATATCCATTGCTGCGCAGCCAAGGTTGCCGGGCACCTGCGGCTAGGTAGGACCGCTTATGGGCCGCTGATGGCCATCGCTCCCCCTCCAGGTGGCGTTGTCGACGATGAACAGATCACGTCCGAGATGGCAGGGAAAGTGCTCGTCTTAAGCTCCCCCTTAAGCGGAGCAGCCTTCTTACGGGCTCGGGTGCTCGGGGTAGCCGCGTTAGTGGCCGGGAGTGCGCATCTGGCGGATCTGATGTCCGTTGCCGGCCTTCGCCGCCCAGCCGACGCCCTCTGCGCTGACTTGCCCGATATTGCCGTTCTGCTTACCGAAGGCTGTGGTTCGCAGCCTATGCAGCCAGCTCTGTTCGAGCAGCTGCAATTACATACGGGGCAGCACGCCTACATCTCCCCGGATCGCCCAGAACTTTTGATTATCGAATGATACAGCGGGACGTGTACCTTGTATCATCACGATGATACAAGGTACACGTCCCGCTGTATCATTGCGCATAAAGGCCCACACATTGCGGCAAACTAGCCAGGAAATACCTCTGGGAGGTGCCTGATGTTCAATTGGCCGCCCCTTCACGAGACGACCCCGGAGCTGGTAGATACCCGCATTGAGCAAGCTGCTCGCTTAGTGCAGCGCTATGGGATGGAAGTCCCGGCCATTTTCTTCTTGGAACTCGGCAAACCGGTCGCCTTTGCAGCCGGCTCGGCGGTGCATATGGCGACGCCCATCTTCGGCACCCTGTTGGCGAAAGAGGATATGATGACCGATTATGCTAACATCCTATCGGATCGTAGTCTCTTGGAAAGGCTGATCTGTCGCATCGAAGAGCTGGCAAGAGAATCAGACGAACAGCGCAGACGAGCACGCATCTGACCGCCCGGTACGCCGGGCGGTTTTTTGTTTCTCTGCCTCGGTACATATCCACTGGTCTAGCACGATCTTGTTCACTTCCGCCGCATACCGAGAAAAGAGGGTCCTTCTCATGTAGGATAGAATAGGTATTCATAGTCGAAAACGAGCTGGAGTTCTTTTCAAGGGGGGTGAGAACGTGAGGCGTTTTCTGACCGTCGATTGCGGTAGCACAACCACCAAAGCCACCGTTTTTTCTGAACTGCCTTCGGGAGAGATGATCATTTCTGCTCGGTCGGAAGCGCCCACCACCGTGGAAGCCCCTGTCGAGGATGTCACTTACGGAGTGCGGGCAGCCGTTTCCCAGTTGGAGCAGCAGTTGGGATTTAGACTGCAGACTGCAGACGGCATCATGTCTGCCCGGAACGATGATGCCGGCGTGGACGGCTTTTTCGCTACCAGCAGCGCCGGCGGGGGGCTGCAGATGGTGGTGGCCGGCGTGATGAAGAACTTGACTGCGGTCAGTGCGGAGAGGGCAGCTTTGGGTGCCGGTGCCATTGTAGCTGATGTGATCGCCATCGACGATGGGCGTCTGCCCCATGAGCGCCTGCAGCGCATCTTCGAGCTGAGGCCGGATATGGTGCTAATTTCGGGAGGGGTGGATGGCGGCAATATTGCCCATGTGGTGCAGCTGGGGGAGTTGTTTTACGCGGCTGGCATTCGCCCCCGCTATGCGCCTAATTCCCGGCTGCCAATCATCTTTGCGGGCAACGTGGAAGCGAGGCAGTACATCTCTGATGTGCTGGGTAATCGGGCGGATCTGCGCTTAGTGGAAAACCTGCGCCCGGTGATGGAACAGGAGAACAGCGGCCCGGCCCGGGCCGAGATTCAAAACGCGTTCATGAACCATGTGATGATTCATGCCCCGGAGTTTCGACGCCTCACCGAATGGGTCAGCGGTCCGATTCTTCCCACTCCGGCGGCCGTCGGACACGCTCTGCAGCACTGGGCGCTGGAGCGAGGACAGGACATTTTAGCTTGCGACATCGGCGGGGCGACTACCGACATTTTTTCCGTAATCGGCGGCACCCTTTACCGCACGGTCAGCGCCAACCTGGGAATGAGCTACAGCGTAAATAACGTGCTGGCGCAGGCAGGCTTGGAGAAAGCACTGAGCTGGGTACCCTTTCCTCTGGATGGGGACGAGTTGCAGGATCTGCTGGCCAATAAGATGATTCGCCCCACTTCGTTGCCTGAGACGATCACTGATCTGCTGGTCGAGCAGGTGATGGCTCGCTGTGCCATTCGCCTTTCGCTCGAGCAGCACGAACAGTTGATCAGCGAACTGAAGGGGGTGCAGATCAGGCGCAGCATCGGCGATATCTTCCGCCAGTCGGCTGCCGGATCAAGGATCAATCTGCTGGGCATCGACGCTATCGTCGGCAGTGGCAGTGTGCTTTCCCTTGCTCCTAGGCCCCAACAAGCGGCCCTGATCCTATTGGACGCATTCTTGCCCCAAGGGATTACCGACCTCTACCTGGACAATCAGTTCCTGCTACCCCATGTCGGGGCTCTGGCCGAGCATCATCCTGATGTGGCCTGGGACATCCTACACCGCCTGAGTATCGTTCACTTGGGAGTGGTGGTCGCCCCGGTGGGGCAGATCTCTTCTCGCCAGACTGCTCTGGCTAAGGTGGATATCCATTCTGCCCAGCGGGACCAGTCGTTTCATATTCAAGCGGGCGAACTGCTCAAGGTGCCACTGCCTGACCAACCTTGCGAGATCGTGGTGCATCCGGCTGCCGGTTTCAACGTCGGTGCTGGCATCAACCGACCGGTGCGGCGCCAAGTCCAGGGAGGGCTGCTCGGCCTGCTCCTTGACGGTCGCGGTCGCCCACTGGTGCTGCCCGCGGCTCTCGGCGACAGGAGTCGCCTGCATACCGACTTCTATCGGGCTGTAGACGCCTTCCCCGAAGAAGTCCTGGATGACTTCGTCAGAAGAGGGGGGACAGGCGATGCCTGAATTATACCGCTCCGGGATGGTCGTTCGCTCTTCGGTCAGGCTGCGCAAGCTGAGACGAATACCTACTACTGGGCAGATACTGGTCAAAGAAGGGGAACAGGTAAGGGCAGATCAGGTGATCGGCTATCTCAATCCCCAAGGATATCTGCTGAGCATCAATCTCGCTTCTGAGCTAGGAATTTCACCTTTCGATGTGCCCGGGGCCATGCTGCGCCCGGAAGGCTCGGCGGTGCGCAAAGGAGAAGTGATCGCCACCCACCGGGGGTTCCTGGGGGCGGCCCAGGATTACGCCTCCCCTGAGAACGGCATCGTGGAGAGCATCTCAGCCTTTACTGGTAGGGTGACTATTCGCTCCCACCCGCTACCTATTCGGGCTAACTATCCGGGCAGCGTGGAACGCATCGTCCCCGGTGAAGGGGTGATCATCTCCACCCAGGGTGCCTTGATCCAGGGCGCCTTTGGCGTTGGTGGATTCTTGAGAGGCCCGATGGTGGTGGTCGCCCAGTCGGAATCCACGCCCCTCACTCCAGAACTGATCAGGCCTGAACACGAGGGTTGTATTGTCGCCGGAGGCTGCCGCTTAGGCTTGGAGACCTTGGAACGGGCCCGGCGTCTGGGGGTGAAAGGCATTGTGGTGGGTAGCATGCACAAGTCCGTTCTGGATAGCTGGCTAGGCTTCATTCTAGGCACCGCCGTGACCGGGTTGGAGACCAGCCTTACCCTGCTCTTGACCGAAGGGTTCGGCAGTTTTCCGATGATGCCCACCACCTTTGCTATCCTTTCGCATCTGCACGGAGTGTCCGCCAGCATCGACGGTGCCACCCGCGTGCGCGCCGGTGTGATTCGCCCGGAGCTATTCGTTCCCCATCACGGACCGCTCAGCGAGGGGGCCTTGCCAAGCGATCGAGAACTGCGGGCAGGCCAGACTGTTCGGCTCATTCGCACCCCCAGGTTTGGCCAATTGGCCCGCGTGGTCTGTGCGGAACCATTTTTGCAGCAGCTACCGACAGAGGCCCGGTTGTTCTCTGTGTGGGTACAGCTGTTGTCCACCGGGCAGGTGGTGGCGGCGCCGATAGCCAATCTAGAAATAATCGGATAGAGGGGAGGGTGGACGATGAGCGTCGTCGATTGGTCAGTCGTCTTTGCAGAAGGATTTGCGGATCACTTGCAGGAGCTACTCGGTTCGCTGGGCCAAGAAGTCTGGCTGCTGACTGAAGACGGTCGGTTGCTTTGGCCGCACCGTCCACAACAGCGGGTAATAAAGCCCGGTTGGCACGAGCCGCTCTGTGTGGAGGGGCAACCCATCGGCTATCTGTCCGGCGCTGATCACAAGCCGCAGGCAGTTCACTGGCTGGCCATGCTGTTGGCGGGACAGGTGCAAAACATTCTGCTGGAACGGCAACTGCACCAGTCTCAGGTGCGCCTGATCGAGGAGATCAAGGCGCACACCGAACTGGAGGAAGCGTTTAAGTTCATGGAACTGAAAGCGTTGCAGTCCCAAGTGAACCCCCATTTTCTGTTCAATACCTTGACCACCATAGCTGGACTCTCCATCTTCGAGTCCGCCATGCAGACCACCGAGCTGGTGCAATCCCTTTCCCGCCTGTTGCGGTATTCGCTGCGCAGCATCGGCCAGACAGTACCGCTGTCTGAGGAATTGGCCTATGTAGATGACTATCTGGCAATTCAGAAGGCACGCTTTGGGGATCGGATCACTGTGGAGACAGATATCTCTGCCGCTGTGAGGGCGGCTCAGGTACCGGTGCTCACGCTGCAACCGATCGTGGAGAATGCGATCATTCATGGATTGGAGGCCAAGTTGGACGGCTTGCTGCGCCTCGACGCTTATGCCGAGGGCGAGAGGGTGATCATCTTGGTGATCGATAACGGTGTCGGCATCGAGCCAGCTCGGTTGAATGAGATCCAGACGCTCAAAGTTGGGATGTCCGGACGCAGCCATACCACCGGGCTCGGGTTTGCCAATGTACACAAGAGATTGCAGCATTTCTTCGGTAGCAGTTATGGCTTGCAGCTGCAGAGCACGCCTGGCCAGGGGACCAAGGTAACCATTGCCTTGCCACTGGTGGAGTAGGTGGTAACAGCCGCTGGCCGCTGGTCGTAGGCTGACGTTTTCTTATCTGGATGACACTGTACCAGTCTGCTGTAAGGAGGGGGAGAGGTGTGACTCGCATTCTGCTCTGCGATGATGAGAGCATTCAAAGGGGGGCGCTGCGCATTTTGCTGCAGCGGCTGCAGCAATTGCCCCTGCCGCTGGGCGAGATCAGAGAGGCGGCCCACGGGGCGCAAGCGGTCCAAATTGTGCAGGAATGGCAGCCCGAGATTATCTTTCTCGACTTGCGGATGCCGGTGATGGGTGGATTGGATGCCGCAGCGGCCATTTTGCGCCTGGCGCCGCAGACTAAGGTGATCGTGCTCACCGCCTACGACGAGTTCAGCCTGGCCCAAGAAGCCATCCAGATCGGTGTTTGCGACTACCTGCTCAAACCAGCCAGCCGGGCGGACCTGGAGCGGGTGTTGCAGAAGGCTATGATGGAGCTGCAGTCCGAAAAGCGGCGACAGCAGCAATTGGAGCGACTGCAGCAGCGGGTGGAGGAGGCCATGCCGGCGATCAAACACGAGTATATCAACGATCTGCTGGGGGGCAGCACCCTCAGCCAGGATGCTCTGGAGAAAAAGCGTCGCTTCTTGGGGTTGCCAGACCACCCTCAAACTGTGCTGCTACTGCAGCTCGGCGACTTTGCCCAGGTGACTGCCGGCAAGACTGAGGGAGAGCGGCAGCTGCTCAAAGAGCAATTGCTGGCTTTAGTCGAGGGCATAGTCGCCAGTTCTTCCGCCTTGCTTCATCGCCAAAGCGACGATCGTATCGTCCTGCTCCTGCCGACCTCCCTGGTCCAACCGGGGGCTGCTGGGCGGCAGGCGGCAACAGAGATCGCCGAACGCATTTGGCAGGCGATCAACCAACAGCTGCATCTAAAGGTAGCCATCGGCATCGGGCGCACCGTAGCCGCCCCTGGGGAGCTTCGTCAATCGCTAGGTGACGCTCTGCAGGCGGTCTGCTATCAGGCGTCCCTCGGTGGCAATCATGTGATGCACATCGATGACGTGGATTTCGCCTATGGCAGCACGGCTATGCCTGTGGAGGAGGAACAAGTGCTGCAGGGGATGCGCATGGGCGACCGCGAACAGGCGTTGACCCAGCTGGAAGCTCTGCTGGTGTTGTTGGAGCGAGAGGAAGATGGGCGCCTGCAGCCTTTGCGCTGGAGATTGCTTGAGCTTTTGGTGCTGCTCACCCGGGCGGCAGTTCTGGGAGGGGCCAATGCCGAGGCAGCCACTCAGGCCAGCATCAGGCAGCTGGAGTTGATCAACCAGGCAGACACAACCGGCAGCCTGCGCCGGATTGTGCCACAGGCAGCCGATGAGTTGTTACGTCTGGTGTTAGCAGAGCGGGGGCTACGGCATCAACGTTTGGTCAAGCGGGCGATAGCCTATTTGGGGCAGCATTTTGATCAGCAATTGAGTCTGGAGGATGTGGCAAAGGTGGTCTATCTCAGCCCCTTTTATTTCAGCCATGTGTTCAAAGAGCAGACCGGCATTACCTTCGTCCAGTTTCTCACCGAAACTAGGCTGGCGGCTGCCAAACGGTTATTGCGGGATACGCAGTTGACCGTCGGTCAAGTTGCTGAGCGAGTAGGATACAACGATGTCAGCTACTTCTCGCGGGTATTCAAGAAACAGGTGGCCCTGACGCCGACCGATTACCGCCGTCTAAACGGAGAGTGATCTCCCCAGGCAGGTGCCAAATGTGACATTTTGTTGCCAGAAAATTGCAACAAGACTTCCGGCTTGATAAAATGAACGTGTGGACAAACACGCCAGGGCTCCCAGGCCCACCCCTGGGTTAACGAAGCCGACTCATTTCTGCCAGATGAGTCGGCTTCTTAGCAGATTTGCTCAGCTTAACCAGTCGGCCAGCGGTCGCTTCAAGGCCAAGTACAGCGGGTAGATGATTGCAGAGCTGAGTAAGCCACGATAGAGGTTGAAGGGGATGATCAGCGTCTTCACAGTGATCAGGAGAGCGTCCTCTGGAATTCCCCATACGCCCAAAGTCCAGTAATAATTGATTGCCGCCATACTGACTACAAGCAACACCGTTCCCAATAGCAGCCCTCCTACTGCGCCGCCGCGGTTAGGCCAGCGTCGATAGACCAAGGCTGCCCCGGCCGCCAATGCCGCCCCGGAGGCAAAGGCCATCGTCGCGCCGATGGGTCCTTCACTCCCCTTAAAGAGCAGAAACAACAGAGACTTGACCAGGGCGATAGCGATCGCCGCCCCCGGGCCGAGGATAAAACCGCCCAACACGTTAGGCAGATCGCTCGGATCCCATTTCAGGTAAGGCGCTGCCGGGAGCAGCGGAATCTGGAGCACATACATCAAGACGAATGATGCGGCGGCAAGCAACGAGATCAACACCAGTCTGCGCACTTTACTGGAAGCCATCGATCAGTTCCTCCTCTGATTGCAATATTGCCTTCAGTGAAGCAAAAAACCCTGGGATCTTCCCAGGGCATGGCAAAAAACGTGCGTGATGATTGCACCTTCTACCATCCGGACTATACCGTCGGCGCTGGGATCGCACCAGCTCTGCCTTGCGGCTCGTGGGCTAGCTGTGAAAGCATTACCACCGGTCAGGAATCTCACCCTGCCCTGAAGGTTCTAGCGACATTATACGCATGTTCTGCTTGACCCGTCAAGCCTGTGGCGAATGGTCCGTCCCTCCCGCACAGCGTTCCTTGCCATCTGGGCGCTCAACTTGTAGGTTTCCTTTGGGGACAATATAATGTAGTAGGTTAAAAGCTCAGAAAGGCGGTGTCATCGCCCGTGTTCGAGACCATATCCAGTACATCGCCAGAGGAGACGGCCCGTTTGGCGGCTACTCTGGCTAAAGCTTTGTCAGGCGGTGACTGCTTGTCGTTGACCGGGGATCTAGGTGCCGGCAAGACCCTTTTTGCGACCAGCCTAGCAGTAGCTCTAGGTGCGCGGGAGTCGGTGCACAGTCCCACCTTCAATTTGATCAACGTTTATTCCACCGATCACATGCCCATCTATCATGCTGATTTCTATCGCCTCGAAAGCGTCGATGAGTTGTTGGCTATCGGGTGGGAGGATTACTTGGATGGATGCGGTCTGCTGTTGGTCGAGTGGGGAGATCGTTTTCCCGAGGCGTTGCCTCTGGATTACTTACAGATAGAGTTTCGGCGCGTAGATCACAACCAGCGCCGACTGCTGCTCCGGGCCAATGGCCCACGCAGTCGCGCCATTTTGGAGGTTTGGACCGATGCTTTGGCTAGCCGTTGAAAGTGCAACCTTGGTGGCCAGCGCGGCAGTAGGCGCTGGTGATCGCATTCTGAGCGAAGTCAGCTCCCATTCCAGGCTCACCCATTCCGAACGGTTGCTGCCGATGATCGATCAGGCGCTCTCCCTGGCAGGGGTGGAGCTGTCGAGCATCGCACGTTTGGTGGTCTCCGTCGGTCCAGGCTCGTTCACCGGGCTCAGGATCGGCCTGGCTACCGTCAAGGGATTGGGCCACGCGCTCCGCCTGCCGGTGATCCCCATATCCACCTTAGAAGCGCTGGCCTGGCAGCAGCCGCACACCGCCGAGCCGCTGGTTGTGCCGCTCTTGGATGCCCGCAAACAACAGGTGTATGCGGCGGTCTATCGGATCGGCCCTGATGATCTGGAGATTATTCAGCCGCCTCAGGCTATAGCCTTGAACGATCTATTGGCTTCGCTGCCGGATCAGCCCGCGCTTTTTACCGGTGAGGGAGCCTGCATTTATCGGGCGCAGATTGTGGATCGTCTGCCTCAGGCACGTTTTGCGTCGCCGCTAAACAACTGGCCCCGGGCCGCCAGTCTGGCCCTATTGGCTGATCAGGCCGAGCGGGCACCGGTAGAGGTACAACAGCTGCATCCGGTGTATATTCGCGCTTCGTCGGCCGAGCAGAAGCTGCAGCAACGGCATAAGGAGTGAACGTCTTGACCAGATTCTGTGTTGTTCCGATGACCTTAGCTCACCTGGACCAGGTATTGGAGGTGGAGCAGCTTTCCTTCACCACCCCGTGGTCAAGATTTTCCTTCCAGACCGAGCTGAACCAGAATCCCCATGCCCTTTACTTGGTGGGCAAGTGCCAGGGACGGGTGGTGGCTTATGCCGGCACCTGGATTATTTTTGATGAATCGCACATCACCAATATAGCGATCCATCCTTCCTGGCGGGGGCGCGGTTTCAGCCACCAGCTGCTGATCGCTCTGCTGGCTGCTTCAAGAGAGCGGGGAGCAAAGCGGGCTACCTTGGAAGTAAGGACTGCAAACACGGTCGCGCAGGCACTCTATCTCAAGCACGGGTTCAAGTTCTGTGGCATTCGTCGCGGCTATTATGCCGACACCGGCGAGGATGCATTGATCATGTGGAAAGATGGCCTAGGCGATCTGCAATTAAGACAGGCGGGGCCGACCGATATAGAAAGGGTGGTCGACTGATGGGCGGGCGTCAGCTGATCCTGGGAATTGAGACCAGTTGCGACGAGACATCGGCCGCCGTTGTCGCTGATGGTCGAGAGATCCTGTCCAATATTATCGCTTCGCAGGTGCCTATACACCGCAGATACGGCGGCGTTGTGCCGGAAATCGCTTCTCGTCAGCACGTGCTGGCGGTAGTTCCGGTTGTGGAGTCAGCGCTGGAACAAGCCAATGTGAGCCTCTCTGATCTCAGTGCGGTGGCGGTGACCGCTGGCCCCGGGTTGGTAGGAGCGCTGCTGGTGGGTCTATCCTATGCCAAAGGATTGGCTTATGGATTGCGGTTGCCCTTGGTGGGAGTGAATCACTTGGAGGGACACATCTATGCCAACTGGTTGGCCCACGATGTGCAGTTCCCCCTGCTCTGTTTGGTCGTATCTGGAGGTCATACAGATCTGGTCTATATGTCGGACCATGGCCGGTATCAGCTACTGGGTCAGACCAGAGATGATGCTGCCGGGGAAGCCTTTGATAAGATCGCCCGCGCTTTAGGCTTGCCCTATCCCGGGGGGCCAGAGATCGACCGACAAGCCCTGTCCGGCGATCCAGCAGCGTTTGCTTTTCCGCGGGCCATGCTGGAGCCAGGCAGCCTGGATTTTAGCTTTAGCGGGTTGAAGTCGGCGGTGTTGAATACCATTCACCACCACCGTCAACTAGGCGAGCCCCTCTCCATTCCCGACGTGGCCGCCAGTTTTCAGGATGCAGTGGTGGATGTGTTGGTGCAGAAGACGCTGCAGGCGGCCGCACAGCTGCAGGTGCAGACCATCTATGTTGCCGGCGGGGTCTCCGCCAACCGCCGGCTGCGGCAGCGCCTGAACACCGCCGCCGGTGAGCTGGGCCGAAGTGTGGGCTTCCCCCCGCTGGATCTTTGCACCGACAATGCGGCGATGATCGCCGCCGCCGGATATTTCCGCTGGCGGGCGGGAGCGGTGGCGGATCTGCATCTGAACGCCGTCCCGCAGCTGCCTCTCGCCGATTGGTGACAGCGTTTGTGGATAAGCTGTGCATAACCCAGGAGTAATCTGTGCACTTCCTGTGGTTTAACCCAGGTCGACGTAATATCTCACCTGTGGATATTGTGGATAAATCCGGGGATAACTTATTTTCTCGGGGATTAGGCTGTGGACATCATGGGGAACGGCGCATCTGTCGCCGTGTTACGTAAATCGACACGCATTATGCAGCCCTGCGCTGATCGGAACGATATTCGAGAGAGGTGACAAAGATGCAAGATAAGGCAAGCTTGCGGCAGGCTATGCTCCTTCGCCGGGCAGGTGTTGACGCCCAGCAGGCGGTGATTGCTTCTCTGCAGGCGAGGGACAGACTGCTGCCCTTGCTGCAGCACAGGCGAGTGGTGATGCTCTACTCCCCGTTTCGGGGAGAACTGAGCACCTGGCCGGTGGCGCACAGCCTGCAGTCAGCCGGTCTGAAAATCGCGTTGCCGCTGACCGATCGTCGGCAGCGGTTGATCACTCCGGCCCAGGTTGCCAATCTGGAATCCTTAGTCGCAGGCACCTACGGCATCTTAGAGCCAGCGGAGGGATCGTACACGACGCTGCTTCCCGGGCAGTTGGATGCAGTGGTGGTGCCGGGGGCCTGCTTTGATCTGGCCGGCTACCGTATCGGCTATGGGGGCGGGTATTACGATCGCTTCTTGCCTCGCCTGCGCGATGATTGCTTGACCGTTGGCTTTGGCTATGATTGGCAACTGGTGCCGCAGCTGGCATCGGATCCTTGGGATCAGCCTTTGCACTGTTTGGTGACCGATCAAAGGGTTGTTGACGTGAAGATTGCCAGGGTAACGGCTCCAGAAAACGAGTAAAGGGCTAATTCTGAGCTTTCGAGAGATATTTTAATAAACTTGCAGTAAACGGGCTATAATCTCTGGTGACGAGAATTGTCTTTATTTGCATATCGCCTCGATCCGCGGGTATATTATTGTTAGCACTCGTCATAAACGAGTGCTAACAATAATAAAAACCGATCACAGCAGAGTATAGGGAGGTAAAGCTATGAAGTTGCAACCGTTAGCAGATCGCATCGTGGTCAAGGCTCTGGCTCAAGAAGAAAAGACGAAGAGCGGCATCGTTCTGCCGGACACTGCCAAAGAGAAGCCCCAGGAAGGCGAAGTGTTGGCTGTCGGCCCTGGCAAGGTGATGGACAATGGCAGCCGGATGCCCATGGAAATCAGCGTTGGGGATAAGGTGATTTACTCCAAGTATGGTGGCACTGAAGTAAAGGTCGATGGACAGGAATATCTGATCCTCAAGGAATCAGACGTTCTGGCCATCTTGAAGTAGGGGGGCTACATAAATGGCTAAGCAGATTACATTCAACGAAGATGCCCGACGGGCGCTGCAGCGTGGTGTAGACGCTTTATCCGACGCAGTCAAGATCACCTTGGGGCCTAAAGGTCGCAATGTCGTCTTGGAGAAGAAGTTTGGCCCTCCGACGATCACCAATGACGGCGTAACCATTGCCCGGGAGATCGAATTGGAGGACGCCTTTGAAAATATGGGTGCTCAGCTGGTGAAGGAAGTAGCCACTAAGACTCAGGATGTAGCCGGCGACGGCACCACCACTGCCACCCTCCTGGCCCAAGCCATGGTGCGCGAAGGTTTGAAGAACGTCACCGCCGGCGCCAATCCGATGATTCTGAAGCGGGGCATCGAGAAGGCTGTCAAGGTTGCCGTCGATGGCATCAAGGACATGGCCGTGCCGGTGGAAGGACACAAGGGGATCTCTCAAGTAGCAGCCAACTCTGCTGGCGACGAAGAAATCGGTCAGATGATTGCCGACGCCATGGATAAGGTAGGTAAGGATGGCGTGATTACGGTCGAAGAATCGAAGACCATGACCACCGACCTGGAAGTGGTGGAGGGAATGCAGTTCGACCGCGGGTACGTTTCCGCTTACATGGTCACCGATACCGAGAAGATGGAAGCCGTCCTGGACGACCCCTATATTCTGGTTACCGATCGCAAGATCTCCGCTATCCACGATATCCTTCCGGTGCTGGAGAAGCTGGTGCAGCGGGGCAAGCCGCTGTTGATTATCGCTGAAGATGTGGATGGCGAAGCGCTGACCACCTTAGTAGTGAATAAACTCCGCGGTACCTTCACCTGCGTGGCTGTCAAGGCCCCCGGTTTCGGCGACCGCCGCACCGCTATGTTAGGCGACATCGCTACCCTGACCGGTGCTACCGTAATTTCTGAAACCCTCGGTCTGGAGCTGAAGAACGCCGATCTGCACCAACTCGGCCAGGCCCGTCAAGTGCTGGTAGCCAAAGAAGAGACCGTGATCGTCGACGGTGCTGGTGACACCAATGAGATTAAGGCTCGGGTGCAGCAGATCAAAGCCCAAATCGAAGAGACGACCTCTGATTTCGATCGAGAGAAGTTGCAGGAGCGCTTGGCCAAGCTCTCTGGTGGTGTAGCCGTCATTCAAGTTGGCGCAGCCACCGAAGTGGAGATGAAAGAAAAGAAGCTACGCCTCGAGGATGCCCTTTCGGCTACCCGCGCCGCCTTGGAAGAAGGTATCGTGCCCGGCGGCGGAGCAGCCTTCCTGCAGGCCCTCAGCCTCTTGGATAACCTCTCTGTCGACGGCGACGAAGCCACCGGGGTAGCCATCGTGCGGCGCGCCTTGGAAGAGCCGGTGCGGCAGATTGCTGACAACGCAGGCCTTGAGGGCTCGGTGATTGTAGGCAAAGCTAAAGAGCAAGCGGCCGGAGTCGGCTATGACGTCCTCGCGAACGAATTTGTAGACATGATTGCGGCCGGCATCGCCGACCCAGCCAAGGTCACCCGCAGTGCTCTGCAGAACGCAGCCAGCATTGCAGCGATGATCCTGACCACCGAGACTTTGGTGGCCGATAAGCCAGAAAAGAACAATGCAGGCCCAGCTATGCCTCCAGGCGGCATGGGTGGCATGGATATGATGTAAGCAGGATAGTGTGCATTCCAAAAGACCAGGCTTGGCCTGGTCTTTTGCTTTATGCTATAATCGGACACATTAAAGCTGCGTGCAGGTGAATGCAGCCTGAGGCGTGACCGAGCTTGGTTGGAGGTGTAAGCATGTCCTCTTTTGGACGTCAAACAGTAGTAGTGGTCGACTTTGGTGGACAATATGCTCAGTTGATCGCGCGTCGGGTGCGCGAGTTACATGTCTACAGCGAGATTTGGCCTCATTCCACTCCCATCGAGCGGTTCCAGCAGGAAAGACCGCAGGCGATCATCTTCTCGGGAGGTCCCTCCAGTGTAAGGGTGGCCGGAGCGCCCAACATCGATCCGCAAGTTTTTCGATTGGGGATACCTATCTTAGGCATCTGTTACGGTATGCAGCTGATGGCTGTTGCTCTGGACGGCCAGGTGATGCAGGCTGCGCGGCAGGAGTTTGGGCGAGCCATGCTGCAGATAGACCATTCAGGGCGCCTATTCGCCGGCCTGGACGGCGAGACGGCGGTGTGGATGAGTCACGGCGATTCGGTGACAAGCTTGCCAGATGGTTTTCGGTTGATCGGCCATACCGAGAATACTCCAATGGCCGCCATCGGCGATGTGCAGCGTCAGCTCTACGGCGTGCAGTTTCATCCCGAGGTGGCGCACACTGCCAAGGGGCAGGTGATGCTGCATAACTTCTTGTTCGAGATAGCTGCCTGTAAGGGCGACTGGAACATGGCTTCTTTCGTCGAACAGACGGTGACCAAGATCAAACAGCAGGTGGGAGATGCTCCGGTCGTCTGTGGACTGAGCGGCGGTATCGATTCTGCAGTGGCAGCCCTGTTGGTGCACCGAGCCGTCGGCGACCGGCTGACCAGTATCTTTGTCGATCACGGGCTGATGCGCAAAGGCGAACCGGAACAGGTGGTCAGCACTTTTCGCGGCCAGCTCGGGATGAAGCTGGTAGCCGTCGATGCTAAACAGCGTTTCCTGGAGCGCCTGCAAGGGGTGACCGATCCAGAGCAGAAGCGGAAGGTGATCGGCAACGAATTCATCCGTGTCTTCGAAGCCGAAGCCGCCGAACTGGGGCGGGTGGACTATCTGGTGCAGGGAACCCTCTATCCCGACGTGGTGGAGAGTGGTACCGACACCGCCGCCGTGATCAAGAGCCATCACAATGTCGGTGGCTTGCCGGAAGACATGCAATTCAAGCTGATCGAGCCATTGCGGGAGCTGTTCAAAGATGAAGTGCGGGAGATCGCCCGCCATCTCGGC
>CAYVCY010000010.1:0-28760 GCA_964450265.1 uncultured Clostridia bacterium | reverse complement strand
GGTGATTGATTTATCCTGCTTAGCCCTGTAAAGGTAAACGAGATAGGCTGGGCATGATCAGGAATAGCGGCCTCTATGAGGCCGCTTGATTTTTTGATTCTTACCAAACAGTAGCAGTGAGAGGCGAGAGATTGCCTGCTATACGTTCTCAACCAGGTCGAATTCTGTGCAGGAAAGGCTTTCCGTTAAGGCGAACAATAAGCAGCAAGGAAATAGACGCTTTGGGGGGAAGTTAGCGATGAACATTCAGTTGGAGCTGCGTCGGAGAGTTTTGATCGTACGCCTTTCCGGAGAGCTGGATCAACACACCGCTGGTCGATTGCGCACTATGGTGGAACAGGAGCTGGATCGGGAGGTGGCCACAGCGGTGTTGCTCAGCCTTGAGGGCCTGACTTTTATGGATAGCTCAGGTCTGGGCGTAATTCTCGGTCGCTATCGCCGATTGAACCAGACCGGCGGTAAGATGGTCGCCTGCTGCTTAACGCCGCAAGTGTTGCGCATCTTTGAATTGTCCGGGCTGACGCGGATCATCAGCATCTACCGCACCGAAGAACAGGCTTTGGAACAGCTTTAGTCAGGAGGATGGAGATAATGCAGGTCAAGAACCACATGCTGCTGGTATTCCCCAGTCTGTCGCAGAATGAGAGTTTCGCCCGGCAAGCCGTGGCTGCGTTCGCTTTGCAGGTGGGAGACTGGACAGTGCAATCGATCGACGAGATCACCACCGCCATCTCGGAAGCTGTGACCAATGCCGTGATCCATGGCTACGATCAGTCTGTCGGTGAGGTCAGGGTGAGAGCAAGTATCCTGGATAATCAAGGGTTGGAGGTGCTGGTGGAGGATGACGGGGTAGGCATCCCCGACGTGGCTCAAGCCCGCGAGCCGATGTTCACCACCAAGCCTGAGCAGGAGCGTACCGGCATGGGCTTTTCCTTCATGGAGAGTTTCATGGATGAACTGGAGGTAACCTCGTCCCCCGGTAAAGGTACCATCGTGCGCATGGTAAAATGGTTGGCGGGGTCGCCCGACATCGAGGTGTAGACCCTGATGCATGAGCAGAAGAAGGTCGATCGTCTGCTGACTGACGAGGAGACCAAGTTGCTGCTGGCGCGCTCGCAAGCGGGCGACGAACAGGCGCGAGAACGCTTGGCGCAAAGCAACTTACGCTTGGTCAGGGCCTTGGTGGGTCGTTTTGCCCACCGACAACACGAGATCGAGGATCTATATCAACTCGGTTGCATCGGCCTGCTGAAAGCGATCGATCGCTTTGATCTATCGATGGATGTCAAGTTTTCCACTTACGCGGTGCCGCTGATTCTGGGTGAGATCCGACGCTACCTGCGGGATAACGGTCCGGTGAAGGTTGCCCGTAGCCTGAAGGAGTTGGCCGTGAAGGCCAGAAGGGAACAGGAGGTGCTCAGGCGCACCCTAGGGCGAGAGGCGACTATCGAGGAGCTGGCTTCCGCCTTAGAGGTAAATACTGAGACCTTGGTGATGGCTCAGACGGCTACCAGCCACCCGACATCTATTCACGAGCAGATCTATCAGGACGATGGCAATCCGATCTATGTGCTGGATCACCTGTCGGCCGATCCGGAGCCGGATGCCTCGTGGGTGGATAGCATAGCGCTGCAGGAGGTATTGGCTACCCTGTCGCCGCGGGAGCAGCAGATCATTCGCATGCGTTATTTTCAAGGCAAGACCCAGACAGAAATTGCGGCCAGGTTACACGTATCGCAAGTGCAGATCTCCCGGTTGGAGAAGCAGATCTTGCTGAAATTGCGCTCGAGGCTGAGTGACGACTAGCTGAGCATACCCTTTGCTTTCATTCGCAGAGTGTGGCGAGCAATCCAGTCCTCTGCGGTCAATGTCGCGGGACAGTGGGACAGGCACTCTGTTCCATTCCGCCAAGGCGGAACAGAACAGTAGAGCCGGTCCCCCGGTCCCACTCACCTCGCGGTGTCATGCCGTGGAGCTTCGGCCGAAGAATCCAGCCTTTTGCGGCTAATGTTGCGGGGCAGTCCCCCGGTCCCACTCGCTTTCAGTCGCTCGCTTGTCGGGCGGCTTTTTTTTGCTTGTTAATCGAGTATTTACAGGATCTCTTGACAATAATAAGACAAGAAACATGAAAGGGGGTGAGACCACCGATGCAGATCAATCTACGCTTAAGGGTGGCGATGATTTCGCTGTTCTTGATCGTGGCACTGGTTTTTGCCGGCTGGCTGGTTTGGTCCTTGTCGGTGCAACGGACGCCCCGGGGGGCCATCTTGGTCTGGCAACAGGCGGAGGCGTCACTTTCACCTCGGTGGGAGCATCCCTATCAGATTATCGTCACTAGGAGGGTGATCGTGTGAGCACAGTGGTGAAGGTCTTGGAGTTGGTGGGTGAATCAAAGTCCAGTTTTGACGATGCGATTGAAAACGCAGTCACGGAGGCAGCTCGCAGCGTAGACAACATTACCGGGGTGGAGGTCTACAATTTCACCGGCAGTGTGCACCAGGGCAAGATCGTGGATTATAAGGCAAACGTAAAGATTGCTTACGTGGAGCAGTAGGAGCCTCATCCGGCCCGGGCGATGCCTGGGCCTTTTTCACTTTGGTTCTTGTACACATTTTCGCGGGAGGAGGCAGTACGGATTGGCCGTTAAGACTAAGAAGCAGAAAATGAAGCATGAGCAGACGTTGAACAAGGAGTATCAGCAGCTGGCGCAGCAGAAGAGACTGAAGATCCCGGTGCTGCGCAATTTAATTGTGGCCTACTTGGTGGGGGGGACGATCTGCGTGATCGGTCAAGCGATCGGCAGGTTTTATATCGGCCTCGGGTTCAAGCCTGAAGAGGCAGGCAATCCGACGGTAGCGACACTGATCTTTATCGCTTCCGTGCTCACCGGCCTAGGCGTCTATGACGTGTTGGGACAGTTTGCCGGAGCAGGCACTGCCGTGCCGGTGACCGGTTTCGCCAATTCGGTGGTTTCGGCCGCTTTGGAGTTCAAGCGTGAGGGATGGGTCTTAGGAATAGGCGCCAAGATGTTTTCGCTGGCTGGCCCGGTGATCACCTTCGGCGCGGTCACAGCCTTCTTCATCGGTATAATCTGGTCTCTGCTCAATTAGTTCAAAGCGACTGAGCTGGAAGCTGTGTTAAGCTTCCGTGCAACAGATGCTTGCTCTGTGGTTTGACGTGTTACTAGGAGGGAGAATAATGGCCAGGAAAAAGGTTGGTGCACAGACCCTCGAGTTCCAAAACCCGCCGCTGATCCTGGAGACTTCGACTGTAGTCGGTCCCCTGGAAGGTCAAGGACCGTTAGGTGACAGTTTTGACCTGATCTACCCAGATCAGATGAACGGACAGAAGAGCTTTGAGGCCTGCGAGCGAGCCCTGATGAAGGATGCGGTGCACCTGGTGCTGGACAAAGCCCAGCTATCCATCGATCGGGTGGATCTGATGTTGGCTGGCGACCTGCTCAATCAAATTGTCTCCAGCAATTTTGCGGCCAGAGACCTTGGTTTGCCCTTCTTGGGGCTGTACAGTGCCTGTTCGGGGATGACCGAGAGCCTGGGACTGGCTGCTGCCCTGGTGGATGCCGGCTATGCCGACTGCATTGTAGCAGCGGTCTCCAGCCATTACGGTGCCAGTGAGCGCCAGTACCGTTTCCCGACCGAGTACGGGGGACAGAAACCGCCGTATGCGCAGAATACGGTTACCGGCAGCGGAGCTGCTCTGGTCGTCCATCCGTCCTTAAAGGCGGCTAACTTGCCCCAGGTAACCCATTTTACCATCGGGAAAGTGTTGGATCGGGGCATCAAGGATCCGTTCGATATGGGATCGGCCATGGCTCCAGCTGCGGCCGATACGCTGCAGAGGCATCTGCAGGACACAGGCAGACAGCCAGGGGACTACGATTTGATTCTCACCGGCGACTTGGCCACCGTAGGCAAGCGCATCCTGATCGAGTTGATGGACTTGGCGGGGGTTGATGTGCGGAATAACTATGATGATTGTGGGTGCCGGATATACGACCGACATCACCAACCGGTCTTTGCCGGAGGTAGCGGCTGCGCCTGCTCCGCTGCCGTCATCTATGGCTCGATTATGCAACAGATGCGCGCCGGGGAGCTAGGCCGGGTGCTGGCGGTCGCCACGGGGGCGTTGCTCAGCCCTACTTCGTATCAACAAGGGGAGAGCATTCCCTGTGTCGCCCACGCAGTGGCGATTGAAATGCCTGCACAGAGGGGTGAGGGAATTGGGTAATTATTTGACCGCGTTCTTGGTGGGCGGAGCAATCTGCGGCGTGGCTCAGCTGCTGTTTGACTTGACTCCACTCACTCCGGCCCACGTTCTGACGCTGTTTGTAGTCTTGGGAGGGATCGCCTCCGGTCTCGGCCTCTATGAGCCGTTAGTGCAGTTTGCCGGCGCCGGTGCTACGGTGCCCATCTCCTCCTTTGGCCACCAGTTGGTCCAGGGAGCAATTCGAGAAGCCCAGCAGAACGGCATCATCGGTGTGCTCACCGGGGTATTTGAACTATCCAGCGCAGGAATCACTGCGGCAATCATCTTCGGCTTTTTGACGGCGGTGATCTTTAATCCCCATAGTTGAACGCTGCTTTTCTTGTCATTCTGCGCGTCCTTTTTTGGTCATCCTACGCGCAAGATAAGGATCTTACCCGGCGACGTCACGGCGTCGCCGGGTTTAGATTCTTCGGCTGAAGCCTCAGAATGACCCGGCGGGACGGTGGGGACAGGCCCTCTGATCCATTCCGCCAAGGCGGAATAGAACAGTAGGGCCAGTCCCCCAGTCCCACCTCTTAGCCAGTCTTTGGGTGGGAATAAAGGGACAATGGAAGCAGGTGGAGAATAAATGTTATAATGAACGCCTAGCAACATCCGTAGATGTTGCGGGGCAGATAAAGCGATTGTTGCGCAAGCAACCATCGGCTTGACCGATGGGGGGGGATTTGAGAGTGCAGGTAATCACTACCCATGTAGGGACTGACTTTGACGGCCTGGGGGCGATGCTTGCGGCCGGAAAGCTGTATCCCGATGCTAGCCTGTTCTTCCCTGGGCACCTCGGTCGCCCAGTGCGGGAGTTTTATTCCCTACATAAGGATCTGTTGCCGATTAAAGCGCCAGAGATGCTGCACTTGGGCACCGTCAGTGAGTTGATCGTGGTAGACACCGCGCAGCCCCGTCGCCTAGGTAGATTTCAGCAGTTGATCGGTCAAGCGGGCGTGAAGGTGACCGTCTATGACCATCATCCAGAACCTGAATCGCCGATTGCGGATGCGGTGATCCATAACCAACCGGTAGGTGCTGTAACCAGCTACCTAGTGCAGCAGTTAGCGCAGCAATCCATCGGTTTGACGCCCCTAGAGGCTACTGTGATGGCTTTGGGCATCTATGCGGACACCGCTTGCCTGACCACCCAAAGCACCACTGTGACGGATATTCATGCGGTCGGCTATCTGCTTGGCCAGGGGGCCGATCTAGCAGTGGTCGCCAAGTATGTCCACAACCCGCTCAATTTGGGGCAGCGACAGTTGATGGAGGTGCTGTTGGCAAATTCGGAACGTCATTCCTTCAGCGGAGTGAATACACTGCTGACAGTCTGCTCGGTAGACGAGTACATCGATGGTTTGGGTCTGCTGGCCGAACGATTGGCTGAACTGGAAGACGCTGATCTCATCTTCTGTCTGGTGCAGATGGATCAAAGGGTGCATCTGGTGGGACGCAGCCGTCATAATCAGCTGCCGATCAACGAGCTGATCGGTCTTTTTGGAGGCGGAGGGCATCCTCAGGCAGCTGCCGCCACCATCCATGGACGCCCGTTGGCTGAACTGAAGGAGGAATTGATCCAGGCTTTGTCCGAGCAACTGCAGCCACCGCTGCGGGCCAGGGACTTGATGTCCCGACCGGTGCATACTACAGGTGTAGAGACCAGCATGCAGGCGGCCAGCGAGGCCATGCTGCGTTATGGCCACAGCGGTCTGCCGGTGGTTGACGGGGGAAAGCTTGTGGGCGTAGTCTCTCGCCGGGATGTGGATAAATCCATTCACCACGGTTTGCAGCATGCCCCGGTTAAAGCCTTTATGACCGCTCGCGTCTGGACGGTTCAGCCTGACGCCACCCTGGACGATGTGCAGCGAGTGCTGATCGGAAGAGATGTTGGCCGATTGCCGGTGGTAGACAAAGATGGTCAACTGCTGGGTATAGTCACTCGCACCGATGTGTTGCGAGCCCTGCATGGGCGCAGCTACCCCCATTGGTATCAGGCCAACTTTAGGCATCAGCTGCCCGAGCGGGCAATGCAGGTGCAACGGTTGACCGATCTGATGGTGGAGCAACTGCCCAAAAGGCTGCAGGGCATGCTGCTGTTGATCGGCCAGGAGGCCGATCGTCAAGGCGTGAAGGCTTATCTGGTGGGAGGCATGGTCAGGGACTTGCTGCTTGGTTTGCCTAACCTGGATGTGGATATCGTGATCGAGCCGAGAGCTATCCCCTTCGCCGAGCACCTGGCCAAGGTGCTCAGCGCCGATCTAAGGACATATCCCAAGTTTGACACAGCGACTCTCGTCTTCCCAGGGGGATTGAGCCTGGACCTGGTCACCGCTCGCACCGAGTTTTACGCCAATCCGGCGGCTTTGCCAGAGGTGGAGCAGAGCAACATCAAGCAGGATCTCTACCGACGGGACTTCACCATCAACACCATGGCTATCGCCTTGAACGGCCAGCGTCATGGCCAGCTGCTGGATTTCTTCGGCGGCAGAGATGACTTGGCCGAGGGCATTGTCAGGGTGCTATTCAACCTCAGCTTTGTGGAAGACCCTACCCGCATCTTGCGGGCGGTACGGTTTGAGCAGCGATACGGCTTCAGCATCGAACCGGAGACCATGCGTTTTCTGCAGAATGCCTTGGAGAACGATCTGCTGCATAAAGTAGGAGCAGAGCGACTGCACCATGAGATCTGGAATATCTTCGCAGAGGAACAGGCGGTACGCATGCTGCTGCGCATGGATGAGCTGGGCATCTGGAAGGACATCCTGCCGGAGTTGCAGTTCAGTGACCTGCTGATCCAGCAGCTGAAAGAAGCTGACCAGCAGTGCCAATGGTTCGTCAGCCTGGGACCTGGGCACCAGTTGGATCGGGCGCTGGTCTATCTGCTGCTGATCGCCAACAGCCTGCCGCCGGCGGCGGTGCAGACTCTGCCAGAGCGTCTGGCGCTCTCAAAACGGGATCGTGAACAGGTATTGCAGTTCAAGCAATCTTTGGCCGCGCTGTCAGCCGAGCTGGGTCGTGATCTGGAGAAACACCAGGTCTATCAGTTGCTGAAGGAGATGTCGCCTGAATGTCAAGTAGCAGCCTCTGTATTGTACGGTAACCAGGTGCGCCAGCAGATGGCCCTTTATTATGGCGAGTTGCTGAAAGTGAATGTGGAGACAGACGGTCATGATCTGTTGGGTCTGGGGCTGAAACCTGGGCCAGCAGTCGGTGCCGTGCTCAAACAGCTGCGCAACGCCCGCCTCAATGGCTTGGTGCAGAACAAAGCGGAGGAGTTGGCGCTCGCCCGTCAGTTGCTGGCAACTCCCGAATCAGAAAGGGGATAAACCGTGTTTTCTCAGTTGCTAACTCCGGACATTTTTCTATGGGTGCCGGCCCTGATCATCGCCTTCGCGTTCCATGAGTACGCCCATGCTTATGCTTCCACCAGGCTGGGCGATCCCACCCCCCGTCTGCAGGGAAGGCTGACCCTTAACCCTTTGGCGCATATCGATCCGATCGGGTTCTTGATGTTGATCCTATTTCGGTTCGGTTGGGCCAAGCCGGTGCAGGTCAACCCGTTCAACTATCGCAATCGAGAGAAAGGCTACGCGCTCGTCTCGCTAGCCGGGCCGGCGATGAACCTGATCTTGGCCTTTGTGGCCACCTTCTTGTTGTTTGCGGTCGCTCGCTGGTGGCCGATGGAAGGGTTGATCTATTTCCTGCAATACCTAGTGATGTATAACATCTACCTGGCCGTGTTTAATCTGATTCCAATTCCTCCGCTGGATGGCTCCAAACTGTTGTTCTTCTTCCTGCCGCGGAGGGTGGTTTACAATTATCTGGATACGGTCTCACAGTATGGATTCTTCATCCTGATCTTGCTCATCTCCTCTGGCATGGTGGGGCGTTTGGTCGGTCCTGTCTACGACCTATTCCGGAGCATCTTTTTCCGAGTGATCGGACTCCTGTTTGGGGTGGCCTGGTAACAGATGGCGATCAACGTCACCGTCGAGAGTTTTGAAGGGCCACTGGATCTGCTGCTGCAATTGGTGCGCCGCTCGGAGATCAGCGTGTGGGAAATCCGCATCAAGCACATCTGCGAGCAGTTCATCGCCTATACCAAACAGCTGGAAGTGATCGACGTAGAGGTAGCCGGAGACTTCTTGGTGATGGCAGCAACCCTGATGCGCATCAAGGCGCGGCTGTTGTTGCCGCGGCCAGAGCTGGATGAAGAGACCGAAGAGCAGGAAATGGATGAAGAGGAACAGATGCTGGCTCGGTTGCTCTTGTATGAGGGTTATCGAGAAGCGGCGGAGCAACTGGAGCTGATGGCTGAGCAGGCAGCGGTGCTGTATCCCCGTGGTCAGGCGGAGGCAGAGGTGCCAGTCGATCAAAGCGATCCCTTGGCTGGCGTTTCTCTGCTTACCTTGGCGGTGTTGGTGCAGAAGGCGCTGCGGGAGTTGCCTACCCCCCAGTTGACGGTCACTTCTGAGCGTTATTCGCTAGCCGGTCAGATGTCTCATATCCGCAGCCGGATCGCTGGTAAAGGCGGCCTGACCTTCGAGCAGTTGCTGTCTGATCAGCCGAACAAAGAGGAAATCGTGATCACCTTCCTAGCCATCTTGGAGTTGGTGCGGATCCAGGAGATCTCTGTTTGGCAGCAGCCAGGAGCAGGCGAGGTGATTATTTCAGGGAGGGAGCGGCATGCGTGATTTTCGACCGGAAGCTCTGCTAGAAGCGGTGCTGTTTGCATCACCAGAGCCGGTCAGCTTAGAGAAGCTGGCAGAGACGCTGGAGATACCCCTGTGGGAGTGCGAACAGGTGCTAGAACGCTTCCGCGCAGCCACCAAATCCCGGGATCGGGGAGTGACATTGCGCATGGTGGCCGGCGGGTGGCAGTTGGTGACTAAGCCCGAGCTGCATCAGGTGGTGGGGCGCTTGGCTGGTCAACGCAAGTACAAGCTCTCCAAGCCTACCCTGGAGACGTTAGCGATTATCGCCTATCAGCAGCCGATCACCCGGGCGGAAATCGAGGCAATCAGAGGGGTGAAGGTGGAAAAAGCGCTGGCCACTCTCCTGGAAAAGGGCTTGATCGCGGAAGCCGGGCGTAAGGATTCGGTAGGCCGTCCTATTCTCTATGCCACCAGCGCAAGTTTCTTAGAACACTTCGGTTTGCGCGATCTCAAGGACTTGCCCTCAGTAGGCAAGCTGCGCTTTTGATTAGCTACGCCCCAGATGTTGCCTTATGGCCATTCTTTCTGCCGAAAGATTCGCCTAGATGGCCATTGTTTCTGATAGCAACTATCAAGCTCTTACCGATGCACCTGGCAGCTGCCCGGTGCATCTATTTTTTGGCGCAGGGAATGATAGATATTGCCAATACGCAAAGGCAGCAGGGGGGAAGGGAACGTGCTTTGGTATGTCTTGGCATTTATAGTCCTGCTGCTACTAGTGATTGTAACCCTGTGGCAATCGGCCCGTTTGGAGTTAGAGTATTGGCGTGAAGGGAACGACGACCGGGCGGTAGTCCATCTGCGAGGCCCCTATGGCATCGTCTTTCAGGAATTGGAGATCCCTTTGGCAGACTTGATCGCTACTCCGGCTGGACCTGGAATCAGTTTTCTGCAGCGCACCAAGGATGCGTTGGGCGGAGAGCAGCGCACCATGAAGATCAAGGTTCTGTTTAGTGAACTTGGTAAATTGCGCGCCCTGTGGCGCGACCTGCGGCCGCTGTGGTTGGTCTATCGTCCAGCGTTGAATTACTTGCTCAACCATGCCCGCCTCGAGGTGCTCACCTGGGAGACCAAAGTAGGAACCAAGGATGCTGCCTTGAGCGGCATACTGGTCGGGGCCGTCTGGGCGCTAAAAGGGATGGTGGTCACCTGGCTGCAGCGGAAGCTGCGGGTTGACGATCACCAGACCAGCATCATCGTTGCTCCCTACTTTAACCATTCATACTTCAGTACGTATTTTCACTGCATATTCACTATTCGCCTGGTACATGTTATTAATGTGCAGCGTCATCTGTTTTGGCATAAACTTCGGCAGAGAAAGAGGTGAGCAGCTTGGATGATCATCCGATTCAAGGACTGATGAAGACGGCAATGGAGAGCATCAAGGATATGGTGGATGTGAACACCATCGTGGGAGATCCGGTAGAGACGCCGGACGGCAGCGTGATCATGCCGATCTCCCGAGTTACCTTCGGGTTCGCTGCCGGGGGCTCGGAATTTCAGGCGGAGAAGAGCTCTCCCGGTCCTGAGTATCCTTTCGGCGGTGGTAGCGGCGCAGGCGTAACCGTGCAGCCGGTTGCCTTTTTGGTAGTCGGTGCCGGCAGCGTGCGCATGCTGCCTGTGGATTCAAACACTACGGTGGAGCGATTGGTGGATTTGGCACCGCAGTTGCTCGGTCAGGTGCAGGGCATGTTCAAGTCTGGAAAACAACAGTCGCCGCCACCGATAGAGCCGCCGCCAGTGATCGCGTAAGAGCAACGGTTTCCAATGAGGGTGTGTCGCGCCACGCTTATCCGTAAGCGTGGCGCGACACGCCCTTGCTTTGTCCTGAATTTGCTTTGCCCGCTGGTGCCCTGGCGGCGGTCTAGGCTCGTACCCCCACCCATATATATAAACGGACAAGGGGGGAGGAGCATGAACCGTCGCTTATGCTTGGCAGGGCTACTGCTCTGCTTGGCTGCACTGTGGATATTCCGTCCGGTCGCAACCGTTTATCATGCACAACGCCTGACCTGGCCGCCAGCAGATTCAATGCCGGTATCGGCCAGCCCCGATAGGGTTGCAGCCCGGGCGGCGGCAGTGATGGATGTGAATAGCTTTCGTTTGTTGGCTGCAAAGAATAGCGGCGAGCGCTTGCCCATGGCCAGTACGACTAAGATCATGACCGCCATCCTGGCCATCGAGTCTGGTCGGCTAGACGAGGTGGTTACCGTCAGCGACGGGGCTTGCCGGGTAGAGCCGTCCGCCATCTGGTTGGTTCCGGGAGAGAAGGTCAAGCTGGAGGATCTGGTCTATGGCTTGATGCTGCGCTCCGGAAACGACGCAGCCAATGCCGTGGCCGAGTTTCTAGGCGGCAGCATCGAGGGTTTTGCAGCGATGATGAATCAGAAGGCGGTGGAGTTGGGTCTGGAGGACACCAACTTTGTCAACCCCCACGGCTTGACTGCCGCGAACCACTTCACTTCCGCTTACGATCTGGCGAAACTGGCTGCCTACGCCCTGCAAAACCACAAGTTTAGTCAGGTGGTAGCGACCAGAAGCATCAGCTTGCCCTGGGACGGGCACGATCAGCCTCGGGTGTGGTACAACAAGAACCGACTACTCGAAAGCTACATAGGAGCTGATGGGGTGAAGACAGGCTGGACGCGGGCCGCCGGGAACTGCCTGGTGGCTTCCGCAGAGCGGGCAGGGATGCGGGTGGTGGCGGTGGTGCTCGACAGCCCGGATCACTACGGAGAGACATCGTGGTTGATGAACAGTGCCTTCCAAGGTTATATGCCGCAGGTGTTGGTCACGCCGGGTCAGTGGCTACAGTCGTTGGCTGTAGTCGGCGGCTCCCCGCGCTACGTCGGAGTGCTGGCGGCAGCCGGCTACTATTGGCCGTTGGCAGCTGGCGAGAGCTTGGATCTGGAATGCGAGCTAGTCTTGCCCCCCGAACTGGCGGTGCCGGTGCAGGCCGCACAGCGAGTGGGAACGCTGAGGGTGCTGCAGGGGGACCATTGTCTGGCCGAAATCCCGCTCTTGACCGACCAATCGTCAGATCGGGGTCGTTGGTCGCAGCTGCTGGCCAGGGTGTCCGGCAGGTTTTGGGACATGGTCGGGTTTGTGATGGGGGGTGCGGCTCGATGATAAACCTAATCTGGTTGCTGCTGGTGGCGATCGGCATTGTCTACGCTGCAGTTGCCGGCAGAATCGCCGACATCTCGGCGGCGATCATTGCCGGCGGTGAGCAGACGGTCACTCTCAGCCTCAGCCTCTTGGCAATCCTGGGATTCTGGCTCGGTCTGGCCAGGGTGGCGGAGAGATCTGGCCTGCTCTATCTGTTAGCGCGGTGGTTGGCCCCTATCCTGCGCCCGCTGTTTCCTTCCCTCCGTCACAATCCGCAGGCGATGCAGAACATCGTGCTCAACGTCAGCGCCAACCTGTTGGGGCTAGGCAACGCCGCCACTCCCTTCGGCTTGAAAGCGATGCAGGCCATGCAGGAGAAAAACCGGGATGCGGACACTGCCACAGATGGCATGTGTACATTGCTGGTCTTAAACACCGCAGGTTTGGCATTGATCCCAACTACAGTGATCGCCATGCGGGCAGCCAATCGGTCAACCAACCCTACCGCCACGGTGGGGGTCACCTTCGTCGCTGGCCTATGCGCCACCATCGCCGGGCTGCTGGTGGATCGGCTGTTGCGGGGGCGCAGGCGGAGAAGGAGGCGATAGGGCGATGATCGCAGCGATGAATTTAGTCAGCGTCTGGCTGGTGCCACTATTTGTGCTGGTGGTGCTGCTGGCCGGATGGGCGAGGAAGGTGCCAGTGTTCGACCAGTTTACCGAGGGTGCCAAAGAGGGGTTGGCTATGGTTGGACAGCTGTTTCCCTTTCTACTGGGCATGCTGGTGGCGATCAATGTGCTACGGGCATCCGGTGCGCTGGATGCCTGCTCTGACCTGCTCAGCCCGCTGTTGAATCGTTTGCAGTGGCCAGCCGAGACATTGCCACTAGCCCTGCTGCGGCCCATATCGGGCAGCGGAGCTATGGCCGTCACCGCTGGCTTGCTAGAACGTTACGGCCCCGACTCGTTGGTAGGCCTGATCGCCTCCACCATGCAAGGCAGCACCGATACCACCTTGTTCATCATCACCGTGTACTTCGGTTCCGTCGGCATCAAGCGCGTCCGCCATGCGCTGACGGCTGGACTGGTGGCGGACCTGGTGGCCATGTTGGCTGCCGTCTGGCTGTGCAATTTGGTGTTCTAGTTGCCACCGGGCAAGATGTGAGTACTAGAGAGCTAGTCTCCCTGCGGGAGGTTAGCTCTCTGACATTTGTGTTGTGGTTCTTGGGCTTCAATGTGCAGGAAAGAGCATAACAGGATAGAATAGGGGAGGAGTACAACAAAAATGTGAGAGGTGGTACACAAAATGTCCTATGAAGTAAGAGTTCAGGAGTTAGGTTTGACCATTCCCACCCCGGCTGCGCCGCTAGCCGCCTATGTCCCCGCCGTGCAGAGCGGCAAGCAGGTCTTCGTCTCGGGTCAGCTGCCTTCCAAAGACGGTCAGTTGTTACATAAGGGGTTGCTGGGCCGGGACATCAGCGTAGAACAGGGGTACGAGGCAGCCCGTGCCTGTGCTCTCAACTGCCTGGGCGCTGTCAAAGCGTTGGTGGGCAGCTTGGATAACGTGGCGCGCATCGTCAAGGTGACCGGATTCGTGGCGGCCACGGCGGACTTCACAGATCACCCCAAGGTGGTCAACGGCGCTTCGGAGTTGATGCAGCAGATTTTCGGTCAGCAGGGTGCCCACGCGCGGGCGGCTGTCGGCATGGCCAGCTTGCCACTGGGGGTACCGGTGGAAGTAGAGATGATTGTCGAAGTGAAGTAGACCGCCTTGGACATGGGGATGGTTGTGAGCCAGTCCCCCAGTCTGACAGTGCTAATCCGTTCCCACGTCCGAATTGCGAGAGGAGGGGGTGAGCGCAGTGGCGGAGCGCCTGCAGAAATTTCTTGCCCGGGCGGGCATTGCCTCCCGCCGGGCAGCGGAGGAGATCATTTCGCGGGGAGAGGTGTTGGTGAACGGGCAGCCGGTGGAACTCGGGTGCCGCATCGATCCAGAGATGGATGTGGTTACCTGGAAAGGCCAGGTCGTGCAGGCGGAAGCGCATCAGATTTATCTGATGTTGAACAAGCCTGCCGGCTATCTGAGCACTGTGAAAGACCCCTTTGGGCGTCCGACGGTGCTAGATCTGCTGCCCAGGAGCGAATTACGGCTTTATCCGGTAGGCCGGCTGGACCTGGATACGGAGGGACTGTTATTGCTCACCAATGACGGCGATTTTGCTTATGCTCTCACCCATCCCAAATTTGAGGTGCCTAAGCGCTATCTCGTCTGGATGAAGGGTGAAATGACGGAGCACCAACTGCGGCAGCTACGGGCAGGGGTGGAGCTTGCAGATGGTCTCACCGCTCCGGCCGCAGCCAGCATACTCCAGCAGGGCTCTGGTCAGACGATGTTGGAGCTCTCTATCCACGAGGGTAGAAAGCGACAGGTGAGGAGAATGCTGGCTGCTGTCGGGCACCGAGTCTTGCGACTGCGGCGGGTACAGCTGGGTCAGCTGGCGCTAGGGGATCTACCCCCAGGAAAGACGCGGCGACTACAGGATCAAGAGGTCGCCGCTTTGCTGCGGTTAGCTGGACATGCTGGCCAACGGGAGACGCGCCGCTAGATAGATAGAGGGGGGAGTGTGGAAATGCGCAAGGCTCTGCTATCGTTGATCTTGGTAGTTGTGGCGCTGGCGGTCACCGCTGTCGTCGCTGTAAACTATCAGCGACCGATTCGCACCATCTCGGCAGAGGATGATAGCGGGACCCTGTTGGTCTATCATCATCTGCCAGAGCGGCTGGTTGTCCTGGATGCTTCCATCGGCCGACTGCTAAGCCAACTCGGCCTGCGGACCAGGGTGGTGGGTGCCAGTCAGGAGGCGCGAGAGGTATTTCCGCAGGCCGAGTTGCTAGGTCCCGCAAGGCAAGCCGCTCCTCTTTCTATCGTTGCCCTGCGACCGGGCATGGTGTTGCTGGGAAGAGAATCGCTGCAGTTGGCGGACGAGCTGCGGTCAGGCGGCGTGAATGTGTGGTTGAGTGCGCCGGACAGCATCGAACAGCTGCTCAGCGGTATTCCTCGGTTAGGCAAGTTGCTCAACCTAGAGCATGCAGCGAATGAGCTGGCTGAGCAGCTGGAGAACCATCTCTTCGGTTGGCGGCAGAACAGCGGGGTGACCCGCGTGCCCCGGGTGCTGGTCTGGTTGGACGAGGAGTTTACTGCGCCGGGTATTGAAACGATGGAGCATGATTTGCTTAAATTGGCTGGCGGGTCCAACGTGGTGCAGAGCAAAGGCTATGTTCAGCTGACGCCAGAAGCGGGGTTGTTGCTCGACCCAGAGGTAATCTTCGCCCCCCCTTCCCTCGTGCAGCAGCTATCGCAATTGCTCCAGCAAAACGCAAACCAAAGCCAGCCCCCTACTCTGCCGGATGAGACCCCCTGGGCTCGGGTGATCGCGCTCCCGGCTAATCTGGCCGATGTAACTTGGGAGACCGCTCTCAGTAAGGTAGAGTGGATCGGGCAGCAGCTGGCCCAAGAATTACCGGAGGTGAGGTAAGTGCAGGCGATTCGCGGTGCGATCAGTGTGGAGGAGAACAGTCCCCAGGCGATTATTGAGGCCACTAAGCGTTTGCTACAAACCGTAGCAGAGCATAACGAGCTGCGAGCGGAGGAAGTGATCAGCATTGTCTTCACTGCCACCCCGGACTTGAACGCGGCATATCCTGCCAGGGCAGCTAGGGAGATCGGCTGGACACAGGTGGCGCTGCTGGATGCAGTCGAGATGGACGTGCCCCAGGGTTTACCTCGCACCGTCCGCCTGCTCCTCTGGGCCGACCGCCCCCATCAACCGGCGCAGACCAGGCACGTCTATTTGGAGGAAGCGGCCAAATTAAGGCCAGACTGGGCCGAAACTGCTCATCTTTAGAAACGCAGTCAGGACTCTATCACCCGATAGATATGCGCTTTAGTTGAATACCTCCTGAGTCTATGCTTGAGCCTATGGAAGCGCTGGGAATGACCCTGAAGAGCTGCTTCAGTGGTTTCAGACTGGTCCTACAGTGCCTAAAACTAGGCCCTGATTGGAGAAATTACTGTCAAGATGCAGCCAGCTCGGCTAACCTTAGCAAGTTGTGGTATAATAGCGGTGGTTACTATGGGCAATTTGTCAATGATTGTTGATGGAATTGTCGAGTGGCCGGTTGTTACTACTTGCAAGGCAGGAGGTATCAAGTTTTGCTGCCGTGCCAACTGAATATAGCTGTTGATGGACCTGCTGGTGCTGGCAAGAGCACTGTCTCACAGGCGGTAGCCAGAGCCTTGGGTCTGTCCTACTTGGATACTGGTTCCATGTATCGCGCTCTAACCTGGAAAGCCTTACAGACTCAAGTATCGCCAAGCGATGCCCCCGCACTGGCTGTCTTAGCGGAGCAGACCACCTGGTCCTTTAGGGCCAATAGTGTGTCTTCAGAGCTTTGGATGGATGGGCAGCCCCTGCCGCGGGCGATCCGTTCAGATGCAGTCACTGAGCTTGTCTCGTTGGTTTCCAGCCATCAGGCGGTGCGCCGGATAATGGTGACCAAGCAGCAGGAGCTTTGCAGAGCAGGTGGATTCATTGCCGATGGGCGAGACATCGGGACAGTGGTGATGCCAGAGGCCGATATTAAATTCTATCTGACGGCAAGCGTGCAGGAAAGAGCCGAACGCCGTCGGTTGGAACAAGGTAAGCAGATGGCCGCTTTGCCGGATCTGATCGAAGATATCCGTCGTCGTGACCATATGGATAGCAACCGTGAACACTCTCCGCTGTCAGAGGCGGAGGACGCCTTGGTTCTGGATACCACCGGGATGTCCTTTAAACAAGTGGTTGACTGCATCGTGGAGAAGGCCCGTTCGTGTTGCCCGGAGGAGGCGTAGAAGATGCTCTTTTACCATATAGTGCGGGGCATCGGTGCCTTTGTGGTCCGGATGTTGATCAGAATCAAGGTGCGAGGTTTGGAGAATATCCCGACCAAGGGCTCCTGCGTGATCGCCGCCAACCATATCCATGCATTGGATCCGGTGTTTCTGGCGATTGCTGTCAGGCGTCCGATTTGTTTTATGGCCAAAGAAGAGTTGATCAGCTGGCCCGTGATCGGCTGGCTGATTCAGCGGCTTGGGGTTTTTCCGGTGAAACGGGGTAGAGTGGATGTGCAGGCGGTGCGGCACGCTCTGGGGGTGCTCCGTGACGGCGGGGTGCTAGGGATCTTCCCGGAAGGTACCCGCAGCAAGAGCGGGGAGATGCAGGAAGCGTTCGGCGGGGCTGCGATGTTATCCATGCGCACGGGGTCGGCTTTGATTCCGGTTGCTTTGACCGGAGATTATCGCCTCGGCGGCTTGATCAAGGTGAATGTAGGACAGGCAATCAGCGCCAGCGCTGCTATCCCGGGGAAACCGACGTCAGAAGAGCGGAATGCTGCCACTGGTTTATTGATGCGGCAAATTGCTGAGCTGAAACGACAGTTAGACGAGGAGAGTTGGTGAGCAGGTTGAAGACTTTAGTGGCTACAGCGGCTGGTTTTTGTTACGGAGTGAAACGAGCCATAGATCTGGCCGAGAAGTCAACCGGGCGCCAGGTTCACGCTCTGGGGCCTCTGGTGCATAACCCACAGGAGATGCAGCGTCTGGCTGCTCGAGGGATCGAGGTCGTCTCGAGTGTCGATCAAGTTCCGACTGGCGGAGTTGTGTTGATCAGAGCGCACGGTGCGCCGCCGGAGGTTTACCAACAGGCTAAAGAGCGAGGTTTGTTGTTGGTGGATGCCACCTGTCCTCATGTGGCCAGCCTGACCCAAAAGTCGGTCGATTTCGTTCTGCGCGGCTATCAGTTGTTGATCCTGGGCGATGTCAACCATCCAGAGGTGCAAGCGGTGATGGCTTGGGCCGGACCGTCGGCCACAGTCATCTCTGCCCCGACGGATGTAGGGGAGATGATGTTTGACCGACCGGTGGCGCTGGTGGCACAGACGACCACTAAGCTGCAACTGCGGGACCAGACGGTGCAAGCGCTGCAAGAGCGAGGCATCTCGGCGGAGGTCGGCCAGACCATCTGTCATGCCACAGCAGAGAGGCAACAGGCTGCTCAGGAACTCTCCCGGCAAGTAGATATAATGGTGGTTGTAGGCGGTTATAATAGTGCCAACACACGAAATCTGGTACAATTATGTACTGAGACAGGTACGCCTACTCATCACGTTGAATCTGCCGCAGAACTATTGCCCAACTGGTTTTTTCCTGGAGCAGTAGTAGGCATTACTGCGGGAGCTTCAACTCCGGATTGGATAATTAAGGAGGTCGTGACTACAGTGGAGAACATGGAGAACATGGAAAAAGAAGTGGAACAGACGACGGAACAGACGACAGAAATGGAAGAGAAGACAGAAGTAGTAGTTGAGACGGCAGAGGTAGAGGAAGAGAAGACAGAGGAGCAGCAAGAAGAGCTGCAGCCTGAAACCGAGGCCAACTTAGACCAGGTTGAGTCACCGCAGGAGGAGACAGCGGAAGTCACCGAGCAAGATGACATGGTCGGTGAGATGGCCAACATCAAGACCGGCCAAGTGGTTACCGGAACTGTCGTGCGCGTGACCGATAGCGAGGTCTATGTCGATATTCGCTATAAGTCAGATGGCATTATTCCGATGAACGAGCTCTCCAATCTGCCTAACGTGCAGCCGGCTGACTTGGTCAGCGAGGGCGATCAGATCCAGGTGGTAGTGCTACGGTTGGAGAACAAAGAAGGCAACGTGGTGCTGTCCAAGCGTCGGGCAGATGCTGAAGAAGGCTGGAAGCAAGCAGAGGCAGCGTTTGCTCAAGGTGAAGTGGTCACCGGTAAGGTAGTAGAAGTAGTCAAGGGCGGTTTGATCGTGGATCTGTTCGATCTGCGGGCTTTCCTGCCGGCTTCTCTGGTTGACATGCGGTTCGTTCCAGACCTCAGCGTCTACGTTGGTCAGGAGGTCTCGGTGATGATCATCGAGATGGAGAACAACCGCAAGCGTTTGGTCTGTTCCCGCAAGGCTGCCATCGAAGAGCTGAACTCTGCTCGCAAAGAGGCTACTTGGGCTAACCTTGAGGAAGGCCAAGTGATCGAAGGCACTGTGCAGCGCTTGACTGATTTCGGTGCTTTTGTGGACATCGGCGGTGTTGACGGTCTGGTGCATGTTTCGGAGATCTCTTGGGGGCGCGTCAATCACCCATCTGAGGCGCTGAGTGAAGGCGAACAGGTACAGGTGAAGGTGCTGGGCGTCGACCGCGAGCGGGAGCGCATTTCACTCTCTATGAAGCAGGCCACCCCAGATCCTTGGACTCTAGTCGGCGATCAGTTTACTGTAGGTAGCCAAGTCAAAGGTAAGGTCATGCGCACCGTATCCTTCGGTGCATTCGTAGAGCTGACCCCTGGCGTAGAGGGTTTGGTGCATATCTCCCAGTTAGCTAACGAGCGGGTGGAGAAGACTGAGGACGTAGTCAATCCTGGTGATGAGGTGGAAGTGCGCATTCTTAGCCTCAACCCGGCTGACCGCCGCATCTCTCTCAGCATGCGGGATCCGCAGCAGCCGCGCTACGACCGCCAGTCTGGCGATCGTCCCGAGCGCAGTGAACGCCGGCCTCGCCGCGAAGGTCGCAATCAGAGCTATCGTGAAGAGGGCTCTGTAACCTTGGGCGACATGTTCGGCAGCCTCTTCGGCAAAGAGAAGAAGGAAGAAGAAGGGGAACCAGAACAAGAGCAAGAGCAAGAGCAAGAGCAAGAACAAGAATAAGCGTGACTTGAACAGAGGCACGGGCATTTCGCCCGTGCCTCTTTGGTTTTATTTGGTGTTGATGCGTGTTGCCGACGGAACATAACCGAATCGCGCCAGGGAAACACTAGAATGCGATATGATGCGCGCATCATCGCGCATCATCATGGTGCCAGATAACTGGAAAGGGAGTGTTGAGAATGCCAGTTGGCGCGATTGCCCTACTGATTGTGTCTGTGTTGATCTATTTCGGTATAGCGCAGCGTCTATTGGATCGCATGCGGCTGACAGATCGCCAAGCCTTGCTCTTCTTGGGGGCGATGTTTGTCGGTTCGTACATCCCAGATATCCAATTGACGCCTCTCTTGGGTATCAACATCGGCGGCGGATTGATTCCGCTGATCTTGGCCTTGTGGCTCTGGTTCACTGCCGATGAAGCTCAGGAGAAATGGCGGGCTGCTTGGGCAACTCTGATCGGCGGCTCGCTGATCTATTTCGTCAGCACTTATTTGCCCGGTGATCCGGCGAACATGGTCATCGATCCGATGTACCTCTATGCGCTGTTGGCTGGTTTCACCGCCTATATCTTGGGTCGTTCCCGCCGTGCTTCTTTCATCGCAGGCGTGCTGTCTGTAGTGGCTAACGATATCGCTTATGCCATCGGATTGGCCATCGGGGGCTATCAGGGGGGCACAGTGATCGGCGGTGCGGGCGTGTTCGATACGGTAATCATCGCCGGATTGTTGGCGGTGGCATTGTCGGAACTGGTGGGCGAGACCCGCGAACGATTGGGCGGGGGGCACAAGACAAAGATAGAGGCCCCGCCAAGAGTGGAACTGAATTCGGCCCAGAAAGCAAAGATAGAGGACATCAATGAGCGGAGGGATCGGCGATGAGCATGCGCCAACGGATGGTGTTCGTCCTGGTTCTGCTGGTGTTGTCAGCGCTGCTTCCGCTGTCTAACCTGGGCTTGGCCGCTCCCCTAGAACCAGAAGATTGCACCGAAGAGCGTTTTTGTGTTGTCTATGACCAGGCTAACCCCGAAACGGTCGTCTTTCAGACCGGTATGGGTGTAGCTGTCGGCGACCAATATCAGACTGAGGATGATCGTCTGTTTGAGGTGATTTCTGTTGACGCGGGAGAAGGAAAAGCCCTGGCCCGTTTCCTGGAGACAGTGCAACTCTCTGCCGAGACTATGGCCATGATCGACAACCTGATGGCCAGCGCTCCCCAGGCAGGCAAGGGGCAGGTTACAGTGGGGGTCTACCATACCCATAGCTCTGAATCCTATGTGCCTAGCGACGGAACAGATAGCATCCGCGGAAACGGTGGCATTTTTAAAGTAGGTGCCGCCTTGGTGGACAGTCTGCAATCAGCGGGAGCGAAGGTGATCTATTCAGAAGGCCGGCACGATCCCCATGATGCCGCTGCTTACACCCGGTCGCGGCGCACGGCTCGGGAACTGTTGCAGCAGGGTAGCACGGCACTGCTGGACGTGCATCGGGATGCCGGTGGCGGTCCGGAAAGCTATTCCACCACCGTGGATGGGCGTAACGTATCTCAGATCCGGTTGGTGGTTGGTAGACAGAACCCTAACATGTCCACCAACAAGCAATTCGCCCAGGAGATCAAGGCGGCCACAGACAAAGAGGTTCCTGGTTTGATCAAGGGGATCTTCTTTGCTCGTGGTGGTTATAACCAAGACCTCAGCGGCCGAAATCTGCTGCTGGAAGTGGGCACCGATACTTCCACCCGTGAGGATGCTGCCGCCGGTGCATCGTTGTTTGCCAAGGTGTATGCTAATTATCTGGGCGCTCGGACATCGGCTGCGCAGTCAGGCCGAGACCGGGAAGGCAGTGCCGGCAGCCGGGCAACTTTGTGGATGATCGGGTTGGTGATCGTCGGTGCCGGTGCGTGGCTGTTGCTCAGTACCGGAGGTTGGAACGAGGCCCGAAGTAAGCTGCGCACCTTCGTTACCAAGGAGTTCAGCAATGCTTTAGGGACTGCGCTTAGGCCGAGAGACAAGCGCAAAGGGCCGTCTGACCGTGACGGAGATAACAAACGTTGAGGCGGTTGATCATCTTTCATAGCCGTACAGGAGCGGCTGCTTTGGCAGCCGCTCTCTCTTACGTCGGGAACAGCAGTCGAGAAGTCTTCTTGGAGCAGTCAGCTCATCTGCCGGCGCCCGGTCGCTGGCTGTTCTGTCAGCAGAGGGGAGAGCAGACGGTGTTGGCTGCTGCACATGGCAAGCAGCCGTATGTTTTCAGACAAGCTGTGCTCAGTCTCGCGGGCGAATTTGCCCCTACGGCAGAGGTGCAGGTGCTGGCTCAGCCGGAGAAACCCTGGCTGGGCAGAATAGTCTGGCTGCGCAAGCGTGCCTGGCTACCCGGTGCGGTTAGGCAGCGGCTGGGGCAAGAATTATGGTTACACAGCGCTCAGGGGGAGGGGGTCTAGGTCTGAACTACATCTATTTTTGTTGGGGCAGCGCCCATTCGTCGGTGACAGCGGCGGCCGTGCATTTGGGTCACATCCCCAGTCAGCAGCAGCCTACTGTAACGGAAGTGATGCGCATTCCTCGCTTTGACCAGACTGCGAATCCGGAAATTGGCAACCTCTTTTTTATGGGGGAGGACGACCAGGGGCAAAGGGTATACGTGCTCGGGCTGGGAGCAGAGCACAATTCATACGCCGGATTGTTCGACCAGTATCTGCGGCTGTTAGGGCTGGAACCGAGGGACTACCGCTTTGTCAACTGCCTGCCGTGCGTCAACTGGTACACTAGAATCGGTGGCTTCTCCTCTCGCAGCCTGGGCTGGGTCTGGTTTGGCAGACGCTTGGCCGCTTTTGGTGTCAGTAAGGGTTTCTCTACGTATGTTCGCTTGGTGGAACTGGTACGGTCGTCTGGGCAACAAGAGCTGGGCTTTCTTGACTGGTCCCCCGGGGTGTAGCATAATTACCATAGTCGCTTTGTATCAATCGCTTTACTGATCGCGCCGCCAGTTGGGCCAAGCACAACTGGCTATTCATATTTGGGGGAGGTGTAGCGACTGTGGACAAAACGGAGAATGGGATATTGGAGGTGCTTCCTGGCTCCTTAGCCGAACGCATCGGAATTAGAGCTGGCCAAATTCTCTTGGCGGTCAATAACCAACCCATTTCGGACATCCTGGAGTTTCGGTTGGCCATGTGCAGTGAACAGCTGCAGGTCAGCTGGAGAGACGAGGATGGCGAAGTACACTCTGCGGTTGTGGAAAAGGAGTTTGGACAAGACTTGGGGATAGTCTTCTCCAGCCCGACCATTGACCGGATGAAATTCTGTCACAACCACTGTCAGTTCTGCTTTATCGATCAACAACCTCGCAATATGCGCTCGACGCTGTCGATGAAGGACGACGACTATCGCCTGTCAGCGCTGCAAGGCAGTTTCATCACCTTGACAAACCTCAGCGATGCCGATTGGCAGCGAATTCGACAGCTGAGGCCCAGTCCTCTGTACATTTCGGTGCACACCACCAATGGGGCGCTGCGGGCAGAGCTATTGCGCAAACCCGAGGCCTGCCAAATCCTAGAGCAGTTGCGGCAATTGGCGGAGTGGCGGATTGAAATGCACTGTCAGGTGGTGCTGGTTCCGGGGATCAATGATGGGCGCGAGTTGGAAAAGACTATCGATGACTTGTCCTCCCTCTGGCCAGCAGTGCAGTCGGTGGCGGTCGTCCCGGTGGGGCTGACCAAGCATCGACAGCAGTTGACTCAACTCTGCAGCCCCACGCAGTCAGACGCCCGTGTCCTAATTGATTATCTGCTACCGAAATGCAGGCAATTCCGTCGTCGGTTTGGCGTTTCCTTCGCCTATTTGGCCGATGAGTGGTTTGTGTTGGCCGACAGTGTGCCTCCGCGGCGCGGTTATTACGATGATTTCCCCCAGATAGAGAACGGGGTGGGCTTGATGCGCCTGCTGCTGGATCAGTTCACCAGCACTTTGCGTCAGTCCAGTCGCCGGGTGAAGACACCTCGGCGGGTGATTTGGGTTACCGGGACTTCTGCTGCTTCCACCTTGCGGGGTCTGGCTGGCAGGCTAAACCGCATCGATGGGCTGTGGGTGGATGTCTTACCCGTAACCAATCGAGTGTTCGGTCCATCGGTAACGGTGGCCGGGTTGGTCTGTGGTGGAGATATCATCGACGCTTTGCGCCAGCAGCCGGTGGCCGGTGCCACCGTGCTGATCCCCGATGTGATGTTGCGGCAGCAGGAAAGAGATTTCTTAGATGATATTGCCTGGGATGAGCTGGCGTCGGCGTTTCCCGATGCCAACCTGAAGTGTGTCCCCACTGATGGTCGTGCTCTGGTGCGATATACATTAGCGGAGGTGGGTGACTGATGTCCATTGTAGCAGTGGTAGGGCGACCTAACGTAGGCAAGTCGACTCTGTTCAACTATTTGGTGGGGAAACGGGTGTCCATAGTGGACGACGTGCCTGGAATTACCCGGGATCGCATCTACTCGGATGTCCATTGGTTAGATCGCGAGTTCACCCTGGTGGATACCGGTGGCTTGGAGGTGAACAGCAGCGACCAGATGTTTGCTTACATACGCAAACAGGCGGAGATCGCCATTCGTGAGGCTGAGGTAGTCTTGTTCTTGGTAGACGGACGTCAAGGGTTGACCGCTCTGGATCAGGATGTGGCCAACATCCTGCGCGCCTCCAACAAGCCGCTGATCTTGGTGGTGAACAAGATCGATCATCCCGGCTTGGAGGCGGATGCTGCCGAGTTTTATCGCCTCGGATTGCCTGACCTGATCAGTATATCTGCGGCCAACGGCCTGGGGATAGGTGACCTGCTGGATATGATCGTGGAACGACTGCCGGCTGCCGATTCTCCTCTTTATGCAGATGATCTGATTCGGGCAGCGGTGATCGGGAAGCCGAATGTGGGCAAGTCTTCGCTGGTCAACGCTTTGCTGGGCCAGGAGCGGGTGATCGTCAGCGACGTTCCCGGGACCACCAGGGATGCCGTCGATACCCCTCTGACAGTGGGAGAGGATAACTTTGTCCTGATCGATACAGCCGGCTTGCGGCGGAAGAGTCGGGTGGAAGAGGAGATCGAAAGGTATAGCGGCCTGCGCTCGATCAAAGCCATCGAGCGCTGCGATGTGGTGCTGATGGTGATAGACGCCACCGAGGGAGTAACTGAGCAGGACAAGAAGATCCTCGGCTATGCCCATAACAAGGGCAGAGGCATGGTGATCGTCGTGAATAAATGGGATTTGGTAGAGAAGAACAACCGCACAGTCGCCGAATTCACCGAAGACATTCGCCGAGAGCTGGCATTCGCCCAATATGCACCGATCATCTTTGTTTCAGCGGTAACTGGGCAGAGGGTTCATCGGATACTGCCGTTGGTCAAGTATGTGGACGAGCAGCAGCATCTGCGCATCGCCACCAGCACCCTTAACGAGCTGATTCAGGAAGCAGTGTTGGTTACCCCTGCACCTACTGCGCGAGGAAAGAGGCTGAAGATCTATTACGCCACTCAGAGCGGTGTCCAGCCGCCTGCCTTTGTGCTCTTCGTCAATGAGCCGGATCTGTTGCACTTCTCATATCTACGGTTCTTAGAAAACCGACTGCGCCAGACGATGGGTTTTGAAGGGACCCCGATTCGCTTTTTTGTGAGGAAGCGGGAGAGTGGCAGTCGCTAGGCGACTGCCCAGTGGACACGAGGTGGGACTGGGGGCCTGTCCCCACCGTCGCGCCTCGGGAGAAGCCACAACTATCAACAGTAACAATAGGTTGGAGAGGAGAGTCTGTCGGTGGGTGGTACTAGTGTGACAGTGGTTGGAGCAGGAAGCTGGGGTACAGCCTTGGCAACCTCTGTGCTGAGCAAGAATTTTGAACAGGTAACCCTCTGGTGTCGCCGGGAGGAACTCGCCCGGGAGATCAATCAAACTAAGGAGAATTCGAAGTACCTGCCAGGCGTGGCGATCCCGGAGAATGTACTGGCCACATCTTCGTTAGCTGAGGCTGTGGCGGACAAGGAATTGCTGGTCTGGTCTGTGCCCTCCGCCCACCTGAGAGGGATACTTCAGGTCGCAGCCCCACTGATTAGGCAACCGGTAGACTGCGTAAATACCGCTAAAGGGCTGGAGCAGAGCACTCTGCAGCGCCTGACCGAGGTCATTTCGGCTGAACTGCAATCAGCGGCAGCCAGCGTCTCTGTGTTGTCCGGTCCCAATCATGCCGAGGAAGTCGGTTTGGGTATGCCTGCCGCTTCGGTGATCAGCAATCCGGACGCAGATGTGGCTATGCGTTTGCAGGACGCTTTTTTTACCCCCAGCTTCCGCGTTTACACCTCGTTAGACGTGATCGGGGTAGAGCTGGGCGGCGCACTGAAGAATGTGATCGCTTTGGCCGCTGGGGTGAGCGACGGCATGGGTTATGGAGATAACACCAAAGCGATGCTGATGACCCGCGGCTTGGTGGAGATGGTACGGCTGGGCCAGAAGATGGGTGCAGATAGGCGCACTTTCTCTGGCCTGGCTGGTATCGGGGACCTAATCGCCACCTGTACTAGCAAGCATAGCCGCAACTGGAATGCAGGTTACAAGATCGGTCAGGGATGGACGCTCGAGCAGGTCACCGGCGGAACCCACATGGTCATCGAAGGTGCATTTGCTACCAAAGCTGCGTACAAACTGTCGCAACAACTCGGCGTGGATATGCCTTTGGCCCAATCGCTCTATCAGGTACTGTTTGAAGGTGCTGAACCGTTGGATACCCTGCACGAGGCCATGAATCGGGTCAGGAAGCATGAGTACGAAGACGTTGCTTTCCCCCAGTAAGCGGCAAGTTGCTCGCAGCCTGCTGGTTCGAACTAGGTAGCCAAGGCGTTGTTATGGGCCTGGCTCGATCGTCAATAAGGTTTTTGGAGAGCGCCCCGGTCAGATAACAGGCCGGGGCGCTTGTTTTCTGCCCTGAACAACTGTTTTTGGCAGCATTTCTGGCATATAGACTCTGTACTCTCATATATATGTACTAGCCAAGCCGTGCCTGAGCTTTGTCTTTTACTGGAACAAGCCAATCATTTTTATCTGACTACAGGGAGGGATGCCAGGCGGCTCGAGAGGTTATTCGATCGAAACGTCTGAGGCGGAAAAGGGAGGGAAAGCATTTGGAGAAATTCGATCTGTTGAAGGATATCGCCGAGCGCACTGCCGGTGAAATACACTTGGGTGTAGTGGGGCCGGTACGTACAGGCAAGTCCACCTTGATCAAGCGGTTTTCGGATTTAATGGTCTTACCGAACATTGAGGACGAGTATGACCGGGAGCGGATTAAGGACGCTTTGCCGCAGAGTGGCGCTGGGCGAACCATCACCACAGCGGAACCTAAGTTCGTGCCTGATGAAGCGGTGGAAATCACCGTGGATAACATCAGCTTGCGGGTACGTCTGATCGATTGTGTCGGTTACGCTGTTCCTGGGGCCATCGGCTACGAGGATGAAGACGGGCCGAGGATGGTGATGACACCATGGTCGGATGAAGAGATTACCTTTGAGCTTGCGGCTGAAATCGGTACCAGAAAGGTGATTGCCGACCATTCTGTCATGGGTTTGGTAGTTACCACGGACGGCTCTATCACCGACCTGCCCCGGGAGGCTTACGTTCAGGCAGAGGAGCGGGTGGTTCTTGAGCTGCAAAGCTTGGGTAAGCCATTCATTGTCATCCTCAACTCTACCGACCCGTTCTCCAACCAGGCTATGCTGCTGCGGGAAGAGCTGGAGGCGAAATATCAGACGGCGGTATTGCCGCTAAACTGCGCGCGATTGAACGAGACCGACATCCATGGCATCCTGCGGGAGCTGCTTTACGAGTTCCCGGTGCAATCGGTAACGGTTAACCTGCCTGACTGGGTCGAGGTGCTGGATGAGAAGCACTGGCTGAAGAAGAAGTTCAAAGATGCGGTGCAGGAAGGCAGCGTGAAGGTTAAGCGGCTGCGCGATATCGACTATCTGATCGAGCACCTAGGTAACTGCGACTTCGTCTCCGAGGTGATTTTGGAAAAAATGGAGCTGGGCAGTGGCCTCGCCGGTGTGACCACCGAAGCCCCGGAATATCTGTTCTGGGATGTGCTCAGCCAAGCGGCTAATGCTGAGATCCGTGGACGGGAAGTGTTGATGAGTTTGATGGGCGGATATGCCTTAGCTAAGCGCGAATACGATCGCCTGCGGGACGCTGTGCGCGACTCACGCAACACGGGATACGGCATCGTACCTCCTAGCCTGGAGGACATGGTCCTAGATCAGCCGGAAATCATCCGTCAAGGGAATCGGTTTGGGGTGAGGCTGAGAGCTACTGCTCCTGCATATCACCTGATCCGAGTGGATGTGGAGTCTGAGGTGGCGCCGATCATCGGCACAGAGAAGCAGAGCGAGGAGCTGGTCAGGTATTTGGTGGATGAATTTGAGGCCAGCCCAGAAAAACTCTGGGAATCCAACATCTTTGGCAAATCTCTGCACACCTTGGTGCGGGAAGGCATTCAGAACAAGCTGTTCAAAATGCCAGACACCGCTCAGGAGAAGCTGCGAGAAGTGCTGCAAAAGATGGTCAACGATGGCAATGGTGGCCTAATCGCCATCATCCTATAACCGGGCACACTTGGCATTCCAGCCACGGGGGCGGGGATTTGGCAGGTCAGGAGACCGGCCAAATCCGCCGTCCCCGTGGCTGGTCCGGTAGCTGTCAGTAGCTGTAGCTTGCGTTAACGGTCGGCGCTGTTGTATAATGATCAAGCAACGGGCTGTGGCGCAGTTTGGCTAGCGCGCTTGCTTGGGGTGCAAGAGGCCGCAGGTTCAAGTCCTGTCAGCCCGACCATTTGCATGGATTCGTGCCTATGAGATACATGACTAGATTGTGTCTCATAGGT
>CAYVCY010000009.1:17004-30517 GCA_964450265.1 uncultured Clostridia bacterium | reverse complement strand
ACCGGGCTGGGCTTTCTCGCCCTCTATACCTCCCCAGTGCCAATGATCCAAGACTTCGGCAAAATGCTGACCATCGGCATGGTCGTCAGCTTCAGCATCGGTCTGCTATTCACCGTTCCCCTGTTATTCGCCCGGGACAGATTCTTTGCCCACGGCGAGACAAACAGTCAGCAATCGGTAGCCCAGCCCTCAGCTTTTGCCCGTCGGCTCGACGGTGTTACCCGCCGCCTAATTTCTATTAGATGGCTGATCATCCTGGTCGCCTTCGCTACAGCTGGTGTGGGAATCTGGGCCGACCTACAAGTAGGAGCAGAGACAGACATAGAGACCTTCATGCCCCAAGACGTCCCCGAACTGCACGAGATTCACCATCTGCGGGACGTACTAGGAACTACCGATCAGGTCTCAATCCTCTACAAGAGCGACAATGTCTTAAGTAACTCTGTCTTGCAGTGGGTTGATCAGACCACTGAATCTCTGTCAGGCAAGTTTCCTCGCGTAGTGGTACAGACCAGGTCTCTGACTTCAGTGCTCAGAGAGCTGAACGACGACCAGCTGCCGACGGAGACAGAAGCAACAGAATTTCTGCAGGATATCCCTGCCAGTCAATGGAAAATGCTCGCAAATGCAGATCGGACTCAAGGCGTAATTTCTGTGGGCATTAGGCACCTGGATGCGGTTGCGCTGCAGGCTTTCATCTCCGATATGAGCAGCTACGTAGCGACCCAGCGCATGCCCGGGCTGGAAGCCACCGTGACCGGCAAAGCGGTGCTGGATGTAGAGATGATGTCCGCACTGACCACAGGACGCTATAAGATGACTCTACTGGGCATGGTTGCTGTCTTCCTCGGACTGTTGATCATCTATCGCCATCCGGTGAAGGCCTTCGTCCCGCTGCTGCCGATCATCCTGATCGTAGGCTGGTCCGGCGCAGCCATGTACTTGCTAGGATTCAAATACACCCCGCTCACCGCCACCTTAGGGGCACTGATTATTGGCATCGGGACAGAGTTCACTATCCTAATCATGGAGAGGTTCCTTGAGGAGCAGACCTCAGCGCAGAACAGCGTCGACGCCATCGCCACGGCGGTGGGCAAGATAGGCGTAGCCATCTTTGCCTCCGCGCTAACCACCATTGGAGGTTTCGCTGCCCTACTCATCTCTGACTTCAGGATTCTGAGCAATTTTGGTATGATGACCTTAATCAATATCTTCTTGGCCCTATTAAGCACGATTGTGGTGATGCCGGCCATTTTGGTTACCTTGGGCCAATTCATGGGTCAGACGAGGAAGGCGTCACTCAAACTGCAAACGGAAATGGAGTAGATTGGCATTGAGGGATAAAACGGCGCAGATACTGGAAGCGGCTACCCGGGTCTTTGTCAGCAAGGGATTCATTCAGGCCACAACTTTGGAAATAGCCAAAGAGGCGAATGTAGCAGAGATCACAATCTTCCGCAAGTTCAAGACCAAGCAGAACCTGTTTGAGACAGTGATCACCAAAGCTCTGGAAGAGAACTTCCAGAGCAAGCTTTCAAGGTTAGCCGCCCAGACTGACCTTGGAATCCTCTTCCGCACAATTCTGGAAGATAGGCTGATGGCAGTTTCGCGCAATGAGCAGCTGGTAAAGATGCTGCTCGCCGAAAGCATGATGGGAGACCTTCCCCGTGAGATCGACTTTACGCATCTCTTCTTCTGCAGCCTACTGACCGCCCTGCAGGAGCATCCCAGCCTGTCCCAGAAAGGCGCAGCGGAGTTCTGCGCCAGACAGATCGGCGGCCTGCTGCTCGGACATGTCATCCTGCCCTCCTCCCACCCCTTTCACCAACTAGACCGCAGCGGCCAGGACGAGGTGCTCACTCGTTACACGAACAGCCTGCTGGCCGCCAGAAAATGAAACCAACACTGCGCCGAAAAACTGACACGCGGGGACAGTCCCCGCGTGTCAGTTCCATTTCCAACTATAGCTGATATTCCCAGATAACATAGCCTTCAGTTTCGTGTAGTTCGTATCCCAGGCGATCAATGAGCAGGCGCAGATGGGGCGACTCCCTGGTTTGGAGAATATGAATCCGCTTGATGCCTTGCGAAACGGCCTCCCGTTCCAGTCCATCCACCAGACGGATCACAGCCTTCTCATCCCCCACCAGCTGCCCCACTTCAAACTCGCCTTCATCTAGGTTCACGTCCGCCAGCGCCGCTGTCGGTTCGTCAGCAAGTACGCGCAAGCAGCCGCTATCCACCGAGAACTGCAGCGCTGCCAGCGTAAGATCGCGAGTCTCCCATCGACTATGCCAATAGTCCTCGCCCTGCGCAACGGCCTTTTGCAGCAGGTGCGACAACAGACTTGCCGGAAGCTGTTGAATGAGCGCTGGCCCGTCCTCGTTCAGCTCTGACTTGCTGAGCTGCCGATAGTGTTTGACCCGATGGAACCCGGCGCGCTCGGTGAGGCAGAGTGAAGCCTGGTTCTCGGCATCGACCAACAACCTCGCCACCTGGCTCCGGTGCGCCCTGGCGGCATCCAAGCAGGCTTGGGTCAAGGCGCTCCCAATACCTAAGCGGCGTGCATCCGGGTCGATGCGCAGTGCCTGATGCCAAGAAACCCGCTGATCTAGGAAGTGAACATAGGCCACTCCCGCTATCTTGCCTACCTGAAGCGCCACCAACGGCACTCCGGCTTCCTGGTTCTCTACCCATTCGTCCCAACAATATGGGACATAATCATCCGCCCCCCAAACCCGATTTAAGAGCTCCATCACGGCTAGCCGGTCACCCGCCGCCGCCCTCCTAATTTCCATACTAATCCCTCCAACAACAATTCGTCTGCTCCTATTCTGCCACACACCTCCCGATTCCTGCATCAGTGACACGTGAGAACTGTCCCCACGTATCACCACCTGTATTGCGACTCTGAGGCAGGAATTTCGACCCCGACGACGAACAAAAATTCCAAGATCTCGCCTGCGCGAAGGAGGATGACCTTAATGTTAGAGCTACCGGTCGATTATGGCGGGCAATCTCCGGGGGCCGTATTATCGCCCCCCCGGTCCCAAAACCAGAATATGAAGAGGTGTATTGAATTTGAGGCTTGACCATTTCCTGCGCGGGATTAAACCATTGGCCATTCTGGTCAGCTGCTGCCTGCTGCTGTTTACCGTTTCACATTCCCGCTCCGCCGGCAGTGTCCTTCCGCAGGCTCCTTTGAAGACTTTCACTGCCCATCTGGATCAGCGCATACCAGCGATGATGCAAACCTACGGGATTCCAGGGGTGGCGGTTGCCCTGATCAAGGATGGCAAGACCAGCTGGATGCAAGCTTACGGTTATGCAAACCGGGAGCAACAGCTAGAGATGACTGCCAAGACCTACTGCCGGATGGAATCCATTTCAAAATCCGTCACTGCCTGGGGCGTGATGCGTCTAGTCGAGCAAGGAAGCGTGCAGTTGGACAGTCCGCTGACAGCCTATCTGTCCAACTGGCAACTGCCACAGTCGGATTTTGCCCAAGAAGAGATCACCATCAAGCAGCTGCTCAGCCACAGCGCAGGCCTGCCCCTGGGTGACATCTCACTGCGTTATGCGCCTGAAGAAGAACCGCCCGGGCTAAAGGACAACTTGTCGCGGGAGGCGCGGCTACAACAGCCACCGGGAACGTCCTTCCGCTATTCAAACGTGGGCTTCAACCTGCTGGAGCTGCTGATCGAAAGCGTCACAGGGGAAAGCTTCGCTGAATTCATGCAAGAAGAGGTATTGCAGCCCCTGGGAATGAAAGACTCTACCTTCAGCTGGCGAGAAGAGCTTCGCGCTAACCTTTCTCTCGGATATGACCACCAAGGTAACGCCATTGCGCCTTACGTCTATCCAGAAAAGGCTTCTGGAGGCCTAATCTCCACCATCGAAGACATCGCCCAGTTCGTGGCCGCTGGAATGGAGGTAGATGACCCACTGGGACTATGCATACTGGGCAGAGAGTCGATAGCGGCTATGTATACTCCAGTCGCGGAGATCAACGGTCTCTATGGCCTAGCTTTCGACAGCTATGGCCTGGGGCATTTCGTCGAAAGACTGCCCGACCAACACGATGCGCTGTCACACGGCGGGCAGGGTTGTGGCTGGATGACGCACTTCTGCTCCGTTCCGGCAACTGGTGATGGCATAGTCATCCTCAGCAACAGCCAACGCAGCTGGCCGTTCATCGCCTCTCTGCTCAGCGATTGGGCAAAGTGGCAAGGCTTCGAGTCACTCGGAATGAGCCTGATCTTGGTGGGACAGCGATTGCTTTGGCTGGGCATCGGCCTGCTGTTGTCTTTAAGCATCTGGCAGTTATGGCGAGTTATGGAAGGTCTATTTGTAGGCAAGCGCACATTTGCCCTACGAAATATCAAGTCTTCCGCCCTGCGAATGCTACAGAGCGGAAGTGCAGTTGCCCTAATCCTATCTGTCCTGTGGGCAGCTAACCAAGATTATCTGGAGATTACCTCGCTATTTCCCATCGCTTCCACCTGGCTGGGCGTTGCTTTGCTGGTCTGCGCCGCAGCGCTGCTGTTTTCGGCGCTGACACGTGGGGACTGTCCCCCCGTGTCAGCTGCCGGTGCTGGCGTAGTGCAGGACACCTACCCTCCAAAGAGCCAGCGAGGCAAAGAAGAAGACGGCACCGGCAGGCAGTGACAGCCAACCCCAAGCGGCGGGCACGCCGCCCCAGCCACAGACGGCGGCAGCCGGGTAGTAGCTACAGATGAACATGGGCATGAAGAAGGTGAAGGTGTTGCGCAGCCAGGAGGGCAGTAGACTCGGCGGCACCTTGGCCACCTGGTAGCTGCCATTGGTGAAGATATTCACCCAATCCAGCTGCTGCACTGTCCAGAAGGCAACCGCCGATGAGGATACAAAGATGCCAGTGTAGACGAGATAGCCGCCCAGCAACCCCGCCAGCAACTGTAGCACATCCAGCAAATCAAGGCTGATGCCCTGCCGATTGAGCGACCAAACGATGACAATTACGCCGCCAACCACCCGCGCCGCCCGGTGCAGATGAAACTGCGTGCCCAGAATCTGCACGAAGGTGCCGCGCGGCCTGAGCAACACGCGATCGAAGATGCCGGTGCGGATCTGGTTGGGAAAAAAATCGAACCCGCGCGAAAAGAGCTCGGCCAGGCCAAAAGAAGTAAGTGCCAGGCCATAGACGAGCATTACCCTTTCCGTGGACCAATCGCCGATGGAGCCGAAACGAGCAAACAGCAGCAGCACCTCCAGTGGGTCAGTGAGCACATAAAAGAGTACGCTCAACACCTGCATCGGCCAGCCCTTGTACTGCAGTCCGGCCAGAAAGTTCAGCCGCAGATAACGGAAGTAAAGCAAGAAACCGTTCATCGCTTAACCCCCCTGGACAACCAGCCGGCGTAGCGTGCGCTGCATCAGCTGGTGTCCGATCAGAATAAGCCCCACTGCCCAGCAGAGCTGCAGAGCAGCCACCTGCCAAAAATCAGTTGGTGCCAAGGTGCCGACATAGAACCTAAGAGGCAGGTCAATGATGCCGGCGAAGGGCTGCCGCATGAGAAAACGCTGGGCCCAGTCCGGCCAAAGCTGTAGCGGCAGATAGAGCCCGGAAAAGACCTCGGTCACCAGGGTCAACAGTGTGGCCGGCCCATCGCCCCAGGCTAGCTGCATCAACAAGACGTAGATCAGACCCTGGACAGCGGCGGACAGCAGTAGCGCCAAGAGCAGCGAGCAAGCAGCGACCAGCAGCCCTGCCAGCGACGCCGGCGGCTGCAGGCCAAAGGGCTGGGGCAACAACATGGCTATACCTGCCACCGGCACCAATTGCAGCAAGAACCGCCCTAGGCGACCGGACACTCCCCGCATAAACCAGTGGGCGTAGAGATCCAGCGGGCGAATCAACTCCACTCCCACATCGCCGCTGCGAATCTTCTCACGAATTTCCGGGTCACGGGCATACATCGGCAATAAGTAAAGCGCGATCTGACCTAACCAAATATAACTGACCGCCTGGGCCATGCTCATCCCCGCCTCCGCCCCCGCTTGGGTCTGGCCATAGTGATAGAAGACGACGATGATAGTAGCATGCACAAATCCCCAGAAGATGTTGGTGGTCAACTGCGCCCAGGCAGCCAGCCGGTATTGCAGGCTCCTCCTGAGATTGATGCGCAGAATGGATGCAGCCGGTCGTAACCAGGTCATAAGCTCATCTCCCGATACATGCGCGCAATCATCTCTTCGATGTTTTGATCCTCCACCACCAAATCCAGCAGGGGGCAAGTCGCAGCCAGGGCGCTGATTATCTCCTGAGCCTGCACCTGCTCTGGCCGGAAATAGACCGAGATCTCCCCTTCCCTCATCTCAATGCGGGTGGCACCTGGCAATTGCTGCAGACTGCAGGTGTCGGCCAGCTTGGCCCGAATACGGCGCTCTGGGTTGTACTGCCGCTTTAATCCGCTGAGCGAGCCGTCATAGAGCAGGCGACCGTGGCCAATCACCATCACCCGCTGACAAAGGGTTTCGATATCAGCCATGTCGTGGGTGGTCAAAATCATAGTCACGTTATGCTTCCGGTTCAACTCTTTCAGGAAGCCGCGCAGGGCCAGCTTGGAGACCGCATCCAGACCGATGGTCGGTTCGTCCAAAAAGAGAATGCGCGGGCCGTGCAACAGGGCGGCCGCCAGCTCGCAGCGCATGCGCTGTCCCAGACTGAGCTGGCGTACCGGCGTCTGCAACAGCCCCGCAATCTCCAATATTGCCGTCAGATCATCCAGCCGCTGCCGGTAATCCCCCTCCGGAACGCGATAGATGTCTCGCAGCAGTTCAAAGGAATCGAGCACTGGTACGTCCCACCAAAGCTGGCTGCGCTGGCCGAAAACAACTCCGATCTGCGCCACATGGGCGGTGCGCTCCCGCCAAGGCACCCGCCCCATCACCTGACATCTGCCACGATCCGGCACCAAAATTCCACTGATCACCTTCACCGTAGTTGACTTGCCGGCACCGTTGGGGCCGATGTAGCCCACCAGTTCCCCCTCATCGATGGAAAAACTGATCTCATCCAGCGCCTTTACTTCCCGGTACTGGCGCGCAAAGGCACCGCGCAACGCGCCAAACGGCCCCTTCGGCCGCTGGCTGACCCGAAAGGTCTTGCCGATGGACTCGAGCACGATCTGACTCACTTGGCTCACCTCTTCCATCTTGATTTCGAGAGCGATCATTATCCTACCTGTTTTTTCCCTCAAGGTAAAGCTGACAATTTCCTACTCAATTGTCCCTGGGCATTGCGTGACAGATAGACTTTATTTTGGCCCTCTTTTTTAGACGAGGGCATATTTCCACCCTAAGTAAAAACGGCTCAGGCTAACGCCTGAGCCGTTCGTCCCTTCCAACGAGCGCCATTTCGCAGCATTGTTTACGTATCGCTGCAGCCGGAAACGTCCCCTAGTGTGACAGCAAATCCTGAAGGAGCCCTTCTTCACCGGGCAAATTCTCCGCCAAGCGGGCGGCTGCAACCGGAAGTTGCCAGCGCTCAAGATCCTGTCGGCTGTGGCCGGTCAGCTGCAGGTAGTATTCAATGTAAGTATCTCTGAATACCGGTTGCCAGAGCCTGGCCCACTCAGCTTCGGCCCCCAGGCCAGGAATCTCTGCAATCGTGAGCAGCAGGCTGGTGCGGGCGACATCCGCGAGCGGATGTCCCCTGGTGGCATTTGCCCAGTCTATTACCGTAATCTGCCCGTTGGAGACGATCGCGTTGCCCGGATGATAGTCTCCGTGGCAAAGACTCTCTCCATCTGGCAGCTCGTCCAACAGAGCCAGCACCCGTGACATCGTCCCTGCCGATAATCCGGCTCTCCGAATGCAGCTGATCAGCTGTGAACGCTGTCTAGGCAAGCTAGATAGCCGGATGCGGTGCATACTGGCCTGTACTGCAGCTAACTTCTTGGCATGCCTGACGTGATGCTCGGGCGTGAACATAATTCTCTGTAACATGTTCTCCCCCTCCACCCGCTGATAGATAATTCCGTGGCGGCCCCCTACCTGCACCAATCCACCAACTTGCGACGCGGGAAAGCCGGAAGCAGCTACTGCTACCGATATCTCATACTCTTGCTCCACTTCCACCCGACCACATCGCTCATAAAACAGCTTCACCACTCGGTTCGGCTGCTCCTTATGCGTATACACCTCGGCCGTCCTGCCCTGGCCCAGCAAACTTCCCAACACTTTATCCCTTCCTCTCATGTTCTTCTAACGGCTGGCGACAAACTTAACCCACGACCCTGTTCACGATAAGAAAGATAGTTCATTGCTCCCGGAGTATGCAACAAGCGTATGTTGCCCAAAACGCCTAAGCTAGCGGCCCCAGCAAATACTGCGGGAAGCCCTATCTCATCTGCCAGGAAGCCGCTGATGGTATTAACCAACGGTTGTGCCCCTAGGTTGATGGAGTTCACAAGACTGAGCATCTTTCCCAAATGCTGCTGGGGGACTCTGCGCTGCAAGGCACTGATGAATGTGAAGTTGATTATGGAGCTTAAGAAACCGAACACTCCGTAGATGAGCAGATGCAAGCCCCAGGCCTGAATAGGCAGGAACGCAGAGATGCCTAGTGTCGTGGCCTGAATGCCTATGCCCCATTGAATCAGCCACTTAATGCGACTGGTGTCTTTGTTCATTAAGAGCAGCAGAGTACCCAAAACCATGCCAACACTCTGGGCGCTGGTGATGTAACCGTAGACTTCGCTGCCAGCGCCTAAGTAGTCTTGCACCAGCATAGGCAACAGCAGGGAAAAGGGTACAAAGCAGATCCCAACCAACGCCACCACACCTAATAGTCCGGAGAGCGTTCGGTCAGATCTTGCAAAGGTCAAACCGGCCTTGAAATCAGCAAGGACACTTTCGGGAGAAAACTTCTCCGAATTGCCGGCCGCCGGGATCTCAATGAATGACTCCCAAACCGCGGAGAGCAGGTACGAGCAACCGTCAATCAAGAATAGCATTGGTATTCCTAACCAGGCCATGAGCATGCCGCCCAGTCCATAGCTGAACGCGGAGGATGCCTGCTCCGTAATTCGACGAAGGGCATTGGCGGACTGTACCCGTTCCGAAGGGACCAATAGGGGGAGGGCAGCGCCGATAGCTGGGCCGAAAAGCTGTGCGCAGATCGAATTTGCCGCTGCACCCACGTAAAGCATCGACAATGACAACTTCCCCAAGCTGGCCTGATAGGCAAAGAAGAGGTAGACCGTCCCCCTGATCAGATCCGTGAAGACGATAAGCCTTTTTCTGCTGATCCGATCTACCATGACGCCAGCCCAAGGTGCCGTGAGCAGAGCTACCGATGTCTTGATCAATGCTAAGCTGCCCATGGCTAAGGCTGAGCCGGTGCTCGATTGTACCCACCACATGGTGGCGATTAACCCGACCCCATTACCCAGGCAAGAAGTGGCACTACCGAGCCATAATAGGACAAAGTTTGGGGTAAACAAGCGGGCTGCCATGCGATCTCCTCCTCTCTCTTGCCTGTGGATCGAAAACTCCTTTGTTTCTATGTACATAGAACATAAGTTGCGAAAAAAAAGGGTGGGGCTTCACTCCGCCAACAGCCGTTCTAGCGCCTCGTTTACCACTGTGTAGATGCCGCTCTGATCTATCCGGTAATAGACCCGGTTATCCTGCTTGTAGGCAATAACCATTCCAGAGAGGGCGAGAATCGCCACGTGGTGAGAGACGGTGGAGTTAGAAATGGACAATCTCCGGGCGAGTTCGTGACCGTACCAAGGCCGTTGCAGCAATAGTTTCAGAATTCGCAAGCGCGTCTCATCGGCTAATGCCTTGAACACCTGTGCCCCCGCGAAGACAGAATGGCGCCTCTCAATGTCCTCCTGATAGCGAAAACCAAACAGATAGACAGCATCCAACACGTCATAGTACTGTGATGCCTCATAGTAGTAAGAGAGTGCAATCGTCAACGCTTTGGGAGGCCTGCCCCTGTCGTATGGAAGCAACAGACGCAGATACTCGTCGTCATAGCTCAGTCTGTCTCGCAGATCTTTACTGGCCTGGCGCAAGAAATCGGACACTTGCGTTTCGTGATGGCAATAGATGTGTTCGTAATGCCAGCTGAGCAACCTCAGCAGTTGATCCTTAGCTCGTTCAGGCTGCAGCAGATACTCTAGCACCCGCCACTTCTCTTCGGGACCAAAGGAGATCGCCTCTTGCACGAACCGCAGTGCAGCTGCTTGCTGATGCTGCATATCCTCCACCATCTGAGAGGAGACGTCTCTGTCCACCCCCCCGCCTGCGGTCAGGAAACGGGCAACCAACTGGGACGCAGGTACTGTCTGCAGATAGGAGATGAACTCTGTCACAGTGATGGTTCCCGCACTCTCCACTAAGCCGCACAGAGTGAGCCCGAATGTAGTCTGTAAATTGAAGAAGGACTCGGCCGCTGCTGCCACCCATTCAGGCGTCCCCTGCGAGTAACGATGAGCCCAAGCTTGTATGTCCGGGTTGGGGTTCTGTGTTGGAGTCAGTTGCCGATTGTTGTGCAGCCGAATGATGCTGCACAAGAAATCATAACAGGGCGACTCTGCTATAGTCACTTTGGTCTTAGCCATCTTTCGTTCACCCTCCCGCAGTTCGTTACTCCAAGATTATATTCTATAGCCGTCTAAAGTCAATGATTTTAGATGAATATCTTTAAGCCCCTGAAGCTACCTAGATCAGGCATCACCGGCAGAAGAATGGTTGATTCGTTCTCGGATCGTCCTGATCAACCGCGCTCAAAGACAGCAAAGGACGGGATGCTGTTTCAAAGGGAAACAGCGTCCCGTCTACGTTAGTGTGGCAACCCCTATTCTCTGTGTTGACTGAGAAAACGGCAGATGAAGCAAGCGGCCCAAACCCGATTGTAGGTGCCGAAAGGATGTGGCCAGCCACCATCGTCCTGCTGCTCTTGCCGAATCAGCTGCAGGGCAGTCGGCAAAGCCTCGGAGGACAACGGCAGATCATCTTCAATTATGGCCTGCAGCTGTGGCCAGACCAGTTCTCCAGGGTTTCCGCCCAGTACAGCCGTTGCCCACTGCAAGATCTCCGCCGCTGCTGGATGGGTGGGCAGTTGGGCGAACACATTGATGTATCCAGCCGCTGTCCAAAAGTCTTGGCTGTCCTTGACCTGAGCAAACCTCTCCACCAAGAAGCCTAACGCCGGATCGATCAGCCCTCTTGGGGCATGAGGCAGACGCAGCAACCACTTGGTGATCATGGCGGTCTTAAATTCCAGATAGCTGCCAGGCCCCATATAAGGCGGATGGGGATAGACCAGCATCTCCGTTACGTCGTCCCAACAGCCATCAGGGCATTGTGTAGCAGCTAAGTAGTCTATGGTGCGCCTAAGCAAAGGGCTATCGCTCAATCCGTTACGAAAAATGTGACCTAAGGCAACGGCTGTGCTGAAAGGGCTACTCACCGGTCCTGGGTACTCTGCTTCCAGCCCATTGGCCCAGCCTCCGTCTGCATTCTGGTAGCGGCCCAACGCCCATGCCACATCGTCCTGATTGCCTGTACCCAAGGCCAGTCTCAGGCAAGCCTGCTGCAGAGCGGTCCCGCTAGCTCTCACAAAGGTCGTTGCGCGCTTGATCGTTTGATTCATACTCGCATCACTCCCAGAGAAAATCTGGTGCCCCAGCGGCACCAAAGTCAGCTTAAACCCTCTAGCTACTGCAGGGTCAAGCGGGAAATAGAAATTACCCTCTCGCCACCGGAATGGCCAGCTCTGTCAGGTATTCCATAGGGTTTCGCGTCTGCCCTGCATCCACCAGATAGCGCTCCCACGATGGCCCAACCACTCGCCAGCCGTTACGGTCGATCCAATCGAGCAGCACCTGATATGACGTCGGGCATTGCTGATAGCTCCCCCGGTGGAAGATGCTAGCCGCAAGGTGGGAGTCCTGAAGGCGCAGCAGCCCCGTCCGCCCCTTTTCCGGCGCCCTGATTACTTCCAGGCAAACCTCGATATCGGCACTGTCATAGTCGAAACTGCGATAATCATCGTGAAAGATGGCTATCTGACAGCTATTCGCCTGTAACCCGTGCTCCCCCATCAGCTTCCGCAGCTCGCTGAAGCGATAGAGGAATGCGTCCGGACTGCATGACGAGCGGTAACGGGTATAGGCAAGACAAACCGCGGCGACCTGCTGCAAACGCACTGAGCTAACGGGACCGGCAGTACCCTCATTATGGGAGAGCAAGCTAATGCGGCGCAGGCCGTCCGCTAACCGGTCATGGGCCGCCTGCAGTTTCGCCAGCTCGGCCGCAGTCTGTTGCAGTCGTCTCTGCAAAGCATCAGTCAGCAGTCTGATATCGTCCCGCGGCAGCAGGCGTGCAATCTCTTGCAGCGAAAACCCCAAGCCCTGCAACTCCTTGATCAGATTCAGTTGCAGCAGCTGCTCCGCTCGGTAATAGCGATAATTGGTGTGCGGGTCCACCCGAGCGGGCACGAGCAACCCGATCTGATCATAATGGCGCAGGGTGCCAATCGAAAGACCGGCGAGCCTAGCCATCTCCCCCACCAGATAGAACTCCTTATTCTGAATTGCCATCCGAGACTGCGCCCCTTTCGGTACTACCTGCCTTATCGTTCTGCCTTCGTGCACAATCCTCCTGCCCAGATCCCCTGCACAATTTGACCGAGTGCTGAGAACTGCTTCATACATGTACTCTACCATTTTGATCCTTCATGGTGCTGATATAATGCACAAATAGTGGAAGGAGGATCACTCCAATGATTCGCTAGTATCATCCGGCAGCAGCCGCCCGCCGACGTGCACGAAGGTAAGCAGAGTAACTTGCGTGTTTAGGGGTTATGCCTATAGGCAGCATAGGGGAGGGATAAGATTGAGAGAGTATATGAAATTGTTACGGGAAAAGGATTTCTTGCTGCTGTGGCTCGGGCAAGGCGTTTCCAACGTCGGCTCAAGCGTCTATTCTCTAGCCATTGTCTGGCTGATCGCGGAGATGACCGGCAGCGCCAAGAGCGTCAGCCTATTCTTTATGATCCTGTCGGTACCAACCATTCTGATCGGGCCATTGGCAGGAGTATGGGTGGAGAGATGGCCGAAAAAGGCAGTGATCGTGATTACGGACCTGATCAGAGGGCTGCTCTCCCTCGGCATGGTCTTCACCTCCAGCCTGGCGGTCATCTACGCGTTAGCCTTCTTGTCTACCATCTTCGGCCTGTTCTTTTCACCGGCGATCAAAACCGCCCTTCCCCGCATAGTGGAGAAGGACGACTTACTTGCTGCGAACGCCTTGTCGTCCCTGGCAAGGCAAACGGCGAGATTATTGGGCCCGGTGATGGGCGGGCTATTGACCGGTTTCTATGGTGTAAAGCTGGCTTTCATCATCAACGGGATCTCGTTCATACTGTCGGGAATCAGCGAGTGCTTTATCGATATCCCTGCCGGCGAAATGGAAACGGCATCAAGCCGCACTACTAACTTCAGCCGGGACC
>CAYVCY010000009.1:0-16904 GCA_964450265.1 uncultured Clostridia bacterium | reverse complement strand
CCTGCCGGCGAAATGGAAACGGCATCAAGCCGCACTACTAACTTCAGCCGGGACCTGTCGGACGGATGGCAGTATATCCGTGAGCATTCAGTAGTCAAGTTTGTGATCGCTTTCTTTGCTCTGACTGGTCTGCCACTGGGTGCAATCGTGGTATTGAAAGTGATTCTGCTGACAGAAGTATTGGGGTTTAGTGCAGAGCAGTACGGCCTGATCATGAGCATGGAAGGCGCCGGCCTGTTGCTCGGAAGCCTGTTCATGGGCAAATGGGGGAAGAACTGGCCCGAGATTACGACCATGGTCTTGACTGTCGCAGGCATCAACGCCAGTTTCCTGGCCCTAGCATTCAGCCGTCCGTATTGGTTGGCGGCGCTGCTCATCTTCTCCATCGGATTCTTGGCTACCATCACTAACATCGCCTACGGGACATACCTGCAGAAGGCGGTCGCCGATGAAGTGCGAAGCCGGGTGTTCAGTTTCGACATGGCTATCTCAGAGATCTTTGGCCTGTTGTCGATGGGTGCGGCCGGCATTCTGGGAGATGCAATGGGCGTGGCCAGTGTGGTAGCCGGTTGCGGTGCGACTACCTTCATCGCCTGTCTGCTGGTCACGCGTTTGCCGGTATATCGAGAATCAAAAACGGCGCTGAGAGCCCTGGCAGTAAATGAAAGCTAAAGGAATCCTCGCCTTTCGTAGAGAAATTCTTCTTATAGACTTGGACGAAAGGGAGTAAAAAAATGATACGTATCGGCACAGAACATGTAACCTGCTCACTGTTCAAAGACCATCCGCCAGCGGCCAGGGTGCCTTCCGGAGGGATGGTCGTTTTTGAGACGATGGATTGCTACGGCAACCAGATTCGCAGCGAGGAACTGGATTTCACCAGCACCAAGAGGGATTTCAACAATCCGGCTACCGGGCCACTGTATGTGGAGGGGGCGGAACCAGGCGACATCCTCAAGGTTGAGATTCTGGATATTCGGGTGGCCAACCAGGGCGTGATGGCGGTTAGGCCGGGGGCAGGAGCGCTGGGTGACGTCTGGCAGTCGCCCCGCGTCAAGGTAATCCCAGTGGAGAACGGCGAGGCAGTCTTCAATGACAAGCTGCGTCTGCCCCTAGACCCAATGATCGGGGTAATTGGCACTGCGCCTTTAACCGAGATCCCGACCACTACCCCCCACGCCCATGGCGGCAACATGGACTGCAGAAGGATCGTCAAAGGGGCTACCCTCTATTTGCCGGTATTCGTGGCCGGCGGATTGCTCTCTATGGGCGATCTGCATGGGGTAATGGGGGATGGCGAGATCGTGATCTGCGGGGTGGAGATGGAGGGCGAGGTCACCGTCAAGGTAGAAGTGATCAAGCATCGTTGCCTGCCCCTGCCGCTGTTGGTGGAGGGCAATGACTGCATGGCCATCGCCTCTGCAAGAACGCTGGATCAGGCCGCCAGCGATGTCACCCACTCCATGCACCGCTTTTTGGTCGATGAAGTAGGCGTAGACACCCATGAGGCCGGGATGCTGCTCTCGCTGATCGGCCAGCTAAGAATCTGCCAGATTGTTGATCCGCTGATGACCACCCGGATGGAGGTGCCGCTGTCGGTGCTGAAGGCATACGGGTATCGTCTGCCATAGGGAGCGTGGCCTCTAGCTTGACAGGTTTCTTACAGCCCCCCATACTTAGAAGCAACGCTAAAGAAAACGGGGCAGAAAGATGAAAACAAACGCTTATGATTTAACTCAGGGGGGAATCCTGAAAAAGCTGCTATTGGTGGCGGTGCCGATTATGGGTACGCAGCTGATGCAGATGGCCTATAACCTGACTGACATGTTCTGGTTGGGGCGCACAGCCAATTCGGTTACGGCGGTAGCATCCAGCGGCCTGGCCGGGATGTTCCTATGGTTTGGCGCGTCTCTGATGATGATGGGCCGCATGGGTTCGGAGATCGGCACCTCGCAGAATCTGGGCCGGGGCGATGTCGAGACTGCACAAGGGTATGCTCAGAATTCCACTCGTATTGCGCTCATTCTGGGAGTCCTATACGGTGCCATCTTGCTGGCATTCGCTGGGCCACTTATCTCCCTGCTACGAGTTAATGACCCGGTTGTGTTTGGTAGCGCTAGCACTTACCTACGCATCGTGGCCTTCGGTATCCCCCTCACCTATCTTTCCGCTGCAATCACCGGGGCGTTCAACGGGGCAGGCAATTCCCGCCTTAGCTTTTTGGCTAACGCGGTAGGGCTGGTAGTGAATATGATTCTGGATCCGCTGATGATCTTGGTATTTGGCTGGGGGGTAACCGGGGCCGCGATTGCTACAGTAACCGCCCAAGGGGTAGTCTTGTTCTTATTTGTTTGGCTGGCCAAACGCCATCCTGAGCGTCCTTTTGTTCGCTTCAGTATCCTTGGACGGATAAACTGGGAAAAAGCACGGGAAATCACCCGTTGGAGCCTCCCGATAGCGGTGGAAAGCGCCGCTTTCACAGCGCTGGCCATGGTGGTTACGGCCATGGTGTCCGCCTCGTACGGTGAAACAGCCGTGGCGGTGCAGCGGGTGGGGAGCCAGATCGAATCGCTGTCTTGGCTGGTTGGCGGGGGCTTTGCCTCCGCGGTCACCGCTTTTGTAGGCCAGAATTACGGTGCCCGCAAATGGCAGCGCATCCGGCAAGGTTACCGGATTTCGCTGCTGGTGCTGCTCGCTTGGGAACTTTTGGTGACCGGGATTTTGGTGCTGGGGGGGAGGTTCTTGTTCTCGCTGTTCCTGCGAGAACCGGTAGAAATTGTTGGCATGGGGGTCACTTACCTCCGGATCCTGGCCATTTCCCAGCTGTTCATGGCCTTGGAAGGTGCCTGTGCCGGAGTCTTCCGTGGAATTGGAGAAACCTTGCCTCCTAGCGTTTGCAGCATTGCCTCTAACCTGCTGCGCCCACTGCTCTGCTGGTCATTCATGCAGTGGATGGGCCTAAACGGGATTTGGATCGGCATCACTGTGTCCGCGGCATTGCGTGGCACGTCCATGTTCGTCTGGTATACGCTTTATGAGCGGCGGATACCCGTGGCTGATGAATCGGCAGCAGCCCTCCGCATAGGCGTTTCCGCCTGAGACTCCCCCAGTCACTTCGTGACAGCCCCCTCCGCGAGAGGGCCGAGACTCGCCTCCAGTCTGAGACCGGCCACTGAGACAACACTGTGTGCCTGCTAACTGGGGCTAGCATTGGCTTACTAAAGGCCTTCCGGAACATGACCGGAAGGCCTTCTTGATTACCGCCTAACTAAACTATGGTCTCAAGAAGTCATCTGGCGTAATCGCCGGAATGCTTCCAAACGATCGCTCTTGATAGCGTCTAGCGTCACATTCTGATCAGAAATAATGCCTGCAAGGCTATCAAGCAGCGCAACTTTATCGGTGTTCTCGCCTGTCAGCTTGGCGATCTTTTTCCGTTCTTGGTGATATAGATGTCGCGCGTGGCGGCGAGCCTGAGATACTTGCCGATTTACTCCTCCAGCTTGTACACCGTCTTACCGCCGACGATAGTCTCCAATACTTGAATGTCCTTGATGGCCATCGGATCGCAAGTAAGAGGGTTGTCGGAAAGCACCACCAGATCAGCCAGCTTTCCTCCCTCAATGGAGCCTTTAGCGTTTTCCTCAAAGTTCTGGTAAGCGCAGTTGATGGTACATGCCCTTAAGGCATCCACAGGCGACACACGCTGCTCCGACCCGATCTCGCTACCACCGGTCGATACCCGGTTTACGGCTGACCAGATCAAGAGCAGCGGCGTTTGAGGCACTACCGGAGTATCACAATGCAGAGTGAAGCGCATGCCCCGCTTCGCGGCCGATTGGCAAGGGCTCATCCGGAAAGCCCGTTCAGGCCCCATGAAAACATCCCGATGGCGATCACCCCAGTAGTAAGTGTGCAAGACATAGAAAGAAGGGATCACTCCCAACTCCAGCATTTCATCCAGTTGGTCTTCCCGTGCCATCTGGGCGTGAATAGCTACATGCCTCGGATCGGGGCGTGGATTATCCTTCTGCGCTTCCCTGAATGCTACTAGAATATCGTCAATAGCGGCGTCTCCATTACCGTGAATCATCACTTGAAGACCAGCGTTGTGGGCCTTCTTGACTATCTCAATCAGCTCTTCCCGTTGCCTTCGCGGATAGCCGCGATAGGCAGGATCTCCTCCTAGGGGGATGTGATAAGGCTTGCTCAAATATCCGGTATAGCCCTGGATCGAGCCATCTTGAAAGGCTTTTACGCCACCCAGGGTGATCATTTTTGTCTCGAGCGGCAGTCGATGCGCCGCTTCTGCGTCATTGCGACTGAACCAAATCACAGTTCTGATGGGCATGCGACCGGAAGCGACCGCCTCCTGATAGTCGCTTAATCTACTTAAGGTATTGCTGCTGCCCTCATTAGCCGTAGTCACTCCGCTCTTGGCATAGATGGTGCCGCCATGAATTATCGCCTCTGCGATCTGTTCTTTGGTCAAGGGCGGAATATGACTTCGCACCAAGCCCATCGCTGTCTCCTCCAGTACGCCGTTAGGCTCGCCGGTAATCGGATCCTTGCGGATCACTCCCCCGGTGGGAGCGATGGTGTCCCGGGTAATCCCAGCAATCTCTAGCGCTTTGCTGTTAGCCACTCCAAAATGACCGGTAATATGGACAATAAACATCGGGTGTTGGCTAGACACTCTATCTAGATCCGCCTTGGTAGGATGTCGTTTCTCCGAAACTAAACTGTCGTCGTACCCGCGGCCTTGTAGCCACCTTTCAGGCGCAGTCTCTCTCGCCTTCTTCTGCAATGCCGCGATATAATCTGCGATGGAGAGCATCCGCCCGATTGGCGGGCTGTTAAGATCTACGAGGAACAGGCTGGTGCGTCCGGCGCCAAAACAGTGACTATGACCATCATAGAACCCCGGGATCAAGGTCTTGCCCTGTAGATCGACAACCTTAGTCTGTTCGTCGATCAGTTCTGCAATAGCAGCCTCGGTTCCGACCGCGATGATCTCATCGTCCCGGATCGCCACCGCCTCTGCGTTGGAATTAGCGGCATCCATGGTGATCACGATGCCGTTTTGAAAGACCGTTGTGGCCAAATGCTTATCCATTGTTTACCCCCCTAAAGCTGTCTAACATCCTTATTTCCTATTTCGCTAGCCATCTATTCGCGCTAGTTTTGCCACCTGCCTGACATACTCTATGGCTTCAAGAAGGCTCTGTCCGTTGATTGCTCCCCTATCATCGGTATCATAGGCGGTATCTTAACTTCACCAGCCAAGTGCCCCGTCGCCTGCGGAGAGCTGTTTCACGTGAACTTGCCTTCGGTGTTCAAGACTTATGGTTGTCGTCTTCCTTAGCGATTAAGAGGGGGCACTGCTAGGGCTGCCTGGTTGTACCTAGGATCTTCATCACTCAATAGCAATAATATAAGGCTTCGTAGGAAGAATCCAGGAAGCCTTATGATTTCAGTTTTTGGGGTTGTTTTCATTTCTTGGAGAAGATCTCAGCCGATGTGATCAAACCACTTTCCTAGAATGAGATCTTTCGCCGCGTTAGTCAAGGGAATTAGATCACTTCGGTCGAACAGATCGATATCAAACTTACGATTGAGCGCAGCAAAATGCCTCAGTCCAAAGGCGATTTTGTTCAAGTATGAGAAAACGCCTATCGCGCCAGGAGGGAAACTGTTCGCTGCCTTACCGTATCGTGCGCGCAAGTCAGGCAAGTCCGCAAAAACAGCTTCAATGGTATCTCCGTACTTTTGGAATAGCTGAGGAGTGTTCCCATTCTTGATCATAGAGCCTATTGTCTTTGCACTCATAGCTGCTGCCATACTAGCACGACAAAGGCCGACTGCTGTCACAAATCCATCCCCATACGCCAGAGCCTTGAAGACGTGATCTTCCGAGGCAAGTCCACCCGTAATGGCTATCGCAGGAACATACTTCCCCTCAGCCTTTAGCTGTCTGGCACTGCGCACGACGGCCTCTTCCATGCAGATTGTTGGTAGTCCCCATTCGTTCATCATCTTGCATGGGCTGTAACCGCTGCCACCGCCGGCACCGTCGAATGTCACCATATCGACTTCAGCGGTTGAAGCCATGCGCAAGACCCGATCCAAGTCCGCAGGGTTGAAGCCCGCCATCTTAAAATATATGTTCTTGGCGCCCAGGTCTCGAACTTGCGCAATCCTGGATACCATATGTGTTTCGTCCCAGAGTGGAAGCCTTCCGTAGGCATAGAAGTTTGGGCAGGTTCCGTCTGCATAAGCTTTCTTGACTTCTGAATCAGATGGATCAGGATGAACCAGATCGCCCAGGGCCTGTTTCTTCAAGGCCTCTTCAATACTTCCTAACCTATTGACCGGTTGAGTCCCCTTTGCGGACTGACCAAATTTGAACTCTATCGCTTTAACCCCATGGGACAAGGCGTATTCAGGAAGCTGAACCATATCGTCTTCAACATTGCACTGGAGGATAATTTGGCCAAAACCCCGGTCATATCTGGAAAATGAATCAGTGATTTTCTCTAGCATCGGGAAGTTGGTGATTCTTCCTGCCTTCATCTCCAAATCTGGGTCCTTGCTCTTGGCATCTTCTCCAATTACGCAGCATACCCCAGCCATTGCCGCGCCGGCAAAATAATCCTCCCAATTGAGTTTAATCAGCGCGGGGAGAATTATCGGCAGTTCCATCTGCACCGGGTTTGCAGCACCAAAGGTGCGCCCGAGTGAAACGTTAAAAATCGTGGCATCGGCATAGTCTTCATGGGCACCTTGAGCACCGAAGGCGCGTCCGTTGATATTGAAGTGCGAGAAGTCAATCGGGTAATCCTTTTCGGAGGCGATCTGGTTGGCACCTGTGGTGGTGGGATAAACGGTTTGCGCTCCCAGCACAGCTGCTAGTGCAATTTCGCAGGTTCCTGCGCAATCCTCAGTACACATGGAACACATTCCCGATTGTGGGGAAAGGCGTGAGCTGCGGTTTCTGGTGTTATTAAATGAAGATGACAAAGGCGTCTGATATGACATTCCACTACCTCCTTCTTTACTGGCACCACAGGGCAGCTTCTCTGTTTGTTTGGAAGAATCCGTCTCTTGCTAAAGGGCCGATGCAGAATCAATAGTCATGTCAGGTTACCAGTAGCGATGTTCTTTCCTTAGGTCACATCTGATTTCTAAGATAGGGTCACATTAAAGATCAAAGAGTCATGGATCGAACAACTTGGATTGTCCCCTGCAAAATCCCTCCTCGAGCCTATTACATAAACCTCTCGCCCTTAGTTTACTCCGAAAAACAGCCATTGTTAAGAGAGGCTATCGTTCATGCGCATGACAAGAAGCTTTCCACGAGAACGCTGGAAAGCTTCTTAATCAAGGCATCGGTGACAACATATTCCACCTAAGATCGCTGGACATCACCTACCGCCTTTCAGATAGCGGACACTTGCTGGCACAGGTGCGACAACTGCCCTGGCACTGCAACTGCGTCAACAGCAGTTGGTTGCAGCGGGGGCAGCGCACCGTTCCTGCCTTGACGGTCATACCGCATGCAGGACAGCGATTCTGATCGTTACTTGCTGCCGACATCTGCTTCACCTTCCTCTACCAAGTATAGTAACAACCTACCAGACCACCGTCGCCGTGGCTGACTAGAGGACGAATTGGGCGACTACTCCCCCGACCAAGAAGGCCGCCAGAAAAGAGCTGAGCCAAAGTAGCAGAGATTCCTTCCAGTTGCGCTCCTTAAAGATCACCAGCACCGAGGCGATGCAGGGGACGAACATGGTGATGGTGACCATGGCCACCAAGACCTGCCCGGCGCTCAGCGGCAGCGATGCCAATCCGGCGGCGCCGAAGTCGCGACGGACAATGCCCATGATGAAAGCCACTGCGGCCTCTTTGGGTAGCTTGAGCAGGCCGACGGTAACCGGCGCGAATACGTTCTGTAGAGAGGTGAGCAACCCGGAGATCTCCAATGCACTGATCAACAACGCACCCAAGGCGAACAGGGGGGCAGCCTCCAAAATGAACATGTACGACTTGTTCAACGTCTTCTTCAGTACGTTGCCTGCCTGCGGCCAGCGAATGGGCGGCAGATCGATGAACAGGTCAGTCGATTTCCCGGGCAATACCTTGTTCAGCAAAGTGCCGACAATGGCGAATACTGCCAAGATTGTGACCAGATAGATGCTGATATATCGCCATCCTAAAGGAGCGATCATCCCGGTGATCACGCCCAACTGCGCTGAACAGGGAATGGTCAGCGCCAACAGAGCGATAGCGATCATGCGCTCGCGCTTTGACCCCAGCAGTCGAGTGGTGATGGTCGCCATCGTAACGCAGCCAAAGCCCAGGATCAGCGGAATTACGGCGCGACCGTTGAGACCGATCTTGTTCAGCGCTTTATCCACCAGCACCGCCACCCGGGGCAAGTATCCGGAATCCTCCATAACGGAAAGCAACAGATAGAAGCCAAGCACCAGGGGTAGAAGCAAACCCAATACATAGGTAACAGTCATGGTCAGTACGCCGAACTCGCCGATCAAGATGCGCCCCAAGATGCTGGCGGGATCGATCCAGCCTCCAATCAGGTTGCGCACAAAGGGCTCATACAGGCCCTGCATGATCACTTCCTCGGTGATTCCCACCACCCGGTCGGCGATCAAAATGCCCAAGACCCAATACATCCCCCCCAGGGTGAGCAATAACAGGGGGACTCCCGTCCACGGGCGCACCATCAGGCGACCGAGGATCACTCCGAAGGAGGCACCTTTATCGGTCTGCTGCAGCACGCGGGAAACGATAGCGTTCACCCTTTCCCTCCGCTGACCATAGATTGCATCCCTTTGGCCGGTGGGTGGCAGCTGCAGCAGATCCAGGGTATCCTGATCGTCCTCCAGCAGCAGCAGAGCTTGGCGACGGTCTTCCGTCGGTAAAACCTGCTGATCCAGCTTCTTTGTGACCGCCGGATGGGCCCGGCCCACACTGGCCAACGGAATATGCTGCTTCAGCTCTTTGATGCCCTTGCCGCTGACGGCCACTGTGGGGATCACTGGCACGCCCAGCTCCTGGGAGAGGGCCTGCAAGTCTATATCCAATCCGTTGCGACTGACCTCGTCCATCATGTTCAAGGCGACCACCAGGGGAATTCCCAAATCGATCAACTGCTGGGTTAAGAACAGATCCCGCTCCAAATGCACCGCGTTGACGATGTTGACCACCACATCCGCTTGCAGCACAATGTCCCGGGTAACCCGCTCCTCGTCGTTGAAACTGGAAATGCCATAGACGCCCGGGGTATCGATCAGCACATCCTTCCCTAACGGGGCGGCAGTGATCTCCACTGTAGTGCCAGGGAAGTTGGAGACATCCATATACATCCCGGTAAACGCGTTGAAGAACACGGACTTGCCGCAGTTGGGGTTGCCCACCAGCACGATCTTCTTGGCCCCTGGGGGTATCTTTAAGGTGCCAATCTGGTGATCGCAACTGGGCAAAGCTGCAGCCATGACTATCTACCTCCTCGATGACAACGCCCACCAAACCTAGGGTGGACCACAATTTGCTCGGCCAAGTTCCGCCCAATGGCATATTGCATCAGCCCCCGGCGAATCATCACCGGGCCCCGGGTGATCATCTCCTCACAGCTGATTTCAGATCCCTCCGCAATTCCAAAGCGAATCGCTTGTGCCCGCACCGTATCGTCACCGATTTTGGACACTACCGCCCGCTCCCCAGGGCGCATATCTGCTAACCTCATCAATAGTCCCTCCTTTTAATTGAGAATCATTCTCATTCACCCTGTAAAAAAAGAGCCGCGATCTAATCGAGACTGATTTTCATTTTCATTCATGTACCATTGGACTATATTATATGCTCGTTTCAAAAATAAGTCCAGCACTTATTGAAAACCTTTCTCAATTACTCCAGGACTGCTCCCACCGTTTGTACAACAATATTCGGGCCAGACATGCTCTATGTCTGGCCCGAATCAATTATGAAATCATCCGATGCTCAATTGAACGCGGGAACCCTGCCCCCCCTGCTCGGCAGGAGTGACTAGCACCTGGCGCGGTATGCGCTCTCGCAATTCTGGCACATGGCTGATAATGCCGATAGACATCTGCTGCCCCTGCATCCGCTCCAAGCAACTCATCACCACTTCCAGCAAATTTGGATCGAGGCTGCCAAAACCTTCATCCAAGAAGAAGAACTCCAGGCGATATCTGCCCCGCAGCTGCACCTGCGAAGAAAGGGCCAGGGCCAGGGCCAGCGAGGTGATAAACGTCTCGCCCCCGGAGAGGGTATGCACCGGGCGCCGCTCGCCTCCATTCCCATCATCCCGCACCAAGAAGCCTCCGTCCGGTGCCACCTCTAAGGCATAGCGCTGACCGGTCAGCACTCCCAACCAATCGGTAGCGATGCTGGCGATGGCATCCAAGTGTTCGCCAGCCATGAACTCTACCAGCGCGTTCCCCCGCAGCAGCGAGGACAACTCGCCAAGCAAATCCCTTTGATGGGCCTGTTGCAGCCGCTGCTGCTCATATTCCTGCCACTTTCGATGCCGTTGCTCGACGTCGCTCAAGGCCGTTTCGGCCTTAGTCAGGACCACCACAGACTGTTCCTGGGCAGCTGCTGCTTGCTCCGTCTGCAGCACCAACAGCTGCCATTGCTCTTCGCTGATCGCCTGTCCGTCCAATTCATGGGCTAGTTGCCGCTGCCGGCTCTGCAGGTTGCTTGCCTGCTGCCGGTGCCGTTCAATCTGCTGCCGCCATTCAGGCACCAGTTCGGCCCAATCCAACGCTGCTTCCGCCTCCTGTCGGTTGACAAACTGTTCCCGCTGCAAAGCATTGGTCAGCGTAGCTCTGGCTTCTGTCAGGCCCACGCTGGCCAGGCGGAAGCCCTCTTGTGCTGCCGTAAACTCGTGGCGTGCGCTGACTGCCTGAGCGTGGACTTTGTCCAGCGCTACCTGCGCGACAGCTGCTTGGCGACGCAGGGATTGCAGCGTCTGTTCAGCAATGCGCTGCAGCTCCGCTGCAGAAGCACCCCCGGTCAGCGCCCGGAGCTCTGCCCGCACTTGCTCCAAATTGGCCTGCTCCAAACGGCATTCCGTGGTCACCTGCACCTGTCGGTGCTGCAACTCGCCAGCCTGCTGTTCAGCTTGACGCAATCTGTCCTCTAGAACGCCCTGCTCCGCCCGCCGCTGCCGCAGTTTGCGTTCCAGCGACATCAACTGCTGATCCATCGCCTGATAACGCTGATGAACAGCTCCCAGCTCCTCTTGGCCAATCCCCGCCGACTGTGCAGCCAGGTCCTGTTCCAGGCCGGCCAGCTGAGCAACCAAAGAAGCTTGCTTGCTCTGTAAACGAACGATTTCCCGCTCCTCAGCTGCTATTGCCTGCTCCTGTAACTGCAATTGCTGCCGGGTGCGATCGACTAAGGCAGTGCATTCCTGCAGCAGGCGATTACCCTCTTCCCATGCCTGCTGCCACTGGGAACGCGCTGCCAGCTGTTGATTCAATCGCCGCCAGTTGGCCTGGGCCTGTTCCCAAACGGCAGTCTTGGGGTCGCCACCGCGGATCCAATCGATAGGCAATCCTGCCAGCTGCTGTTCTACCCTGGCTGCAGCCACTTGCTCGGCCGCTGCGCCAGCCTCCCATGCGGCCTGTTGCCGGGCTAATTCGGCCTCCTGCTGAGAGAGAACGGCCTGCTGCCGGGCCAGTTGCTCCTGCGCAGACTGCATCTGCTGGCGTGCCGACTGCAGTTGCTGCTGCGCCTGGACGAGTCGCCGGCTATCCTGAGGCGACGCTGCCTCAGGATGTGACGAGGAACCGCAGACCGGACAGGGCTGTCCCGGCTGCAGCTTTTCTGCCAACAGCGCAGCTTTGTCCGTATCTCGCAACCGTTCCAGCTCCTGCTCGCATTGACTGACCTGTACAGTGGCTGCCTGCAGATCCTCTGTTGCTACCGTCAATTGCTCCCGGCTCGCTAAAATCGCAGTTCGCTGGCGCTGGATGGCTCGATCCAACTCACCGCTCTCATGCTGCCTTTGCCGCACCTGTTGTTGCTCATGATCGAGCTGTTGAGCGATGCGCAGGTACTTCTGGGCAGACTCCAATTGTTGGCTGCCCACCACCGTCGGTGCCTGTTCCCGCAGCCCTTCGATCGCCAACTCCCTTTGTTCTTGCTGTTGCCGCTGCAGCGCCGATGCCTCTGCTAAGGACGCGAGTTTAATCCGCGCTGCCTGCAGCTGTTGTCGCCGCCCAAGCAACTCTGTCTGCAACTCCTGCAGCTGCTTGTTCACCGTTTGGTGCCGATCGCTGGTCGCCAATGCAGCGGAGAGCTGCTGGCGAAGCACGGGATCTACCTGATTCTGATCCCGCTCCACCTGCAGTCGCTGCAGTTCTTGCGATAATTCTGCAGCCCTCTCACGGTCGGCCTGCAGGCTGGCCTGTTGCTTTCTCAATTCGTCACCGATCTGGCGCTCAACCTGCTGTTTGCCGTCCAACTGCCTGTAGAGCGCAGCCAGCTGTTGTTCCAGTTTCAAGGCTTGTTTCAGTTGCTCCAGCCGTGCCAACAAGGGTTCTTCCTGTTCATCTTTGGCAACTTGCGTATCCCGCAGAATTGTTTGCGCCTGGGATTCCTGTTCTTCCAGCCCAGCAACTGCTGCGGATAGCTCTGCCAAAGCAGCCTTCGCTTGTCGTTCCCGCCCCACAGCCAGGTCATGAGCCTGCAGTTGGGGGGCTATCCGCTGGGCAGACCCATATCTACGCAGCTTTTCCTCCAGGGCAGCGATCAGACTATCTTGCTGACGCAATATCTGCAGCTCTTCCTCTACCTGGGCGAGTTCCTGCTGGCGCTCCCGTATCCGGCCAAAGTATTCATGCTTGGACTTAGCCTCCCGAGCTTCTTGCCTGTCCTCGGCCAGCTGCGCCTTGCTCCTCTCCACCAAGAGCTTTGCGTCCCCGACGTCCTCTGCCTTGGCAGCACCCAGCAGCGCTTGCGAGTGGATGATGTTGTCCAAAACGGCATCGGCTGTGCGCAGACGCTCCCCGGCAAGACGGTGCAATTGCTCTCCATATTGCTCCAAGCCGAAGATACGTTCCAGCATTCGCCGCCGCTCGGTCCCCTGCAGGGTGAGGAACTCAGCAAAGCGCCCTTGTGGCAAGACAACCGCCCGAGTAAAATCATCCTTGCTCAGTCCTAGGATCTCCTGGACAGTTTGGTCTACCTGCGACGCCTTATCCGCCAACACCGCCGTCTCTTCTCCCTGTAACTCCGAGAGGCGAGCCAGACGACAGTTGACGCTATCATCCTTGGAAATGTATTTGCGCTCCACCCGATAGGTCTTCTGGTGCTCGCCGCTGCCTAACTGCCACTCGAACAACACGCTGGCTTCACTCAACGCCTGATTGACGATGCCCTGGGTTCTGCGGCTGGCCCGCTCCACCGTGCCGTAGAGTGCCAAGGTGATGGCATCGACGATGGTGGATTTGCCGCTGCCAGTCGGGCCGAAAATGCCAAACACATTTCCCTCGCACAGCCGGGCAAAATCGACCTCCTGCAATTCCTTGAAGCTATTCAAGCCAGCAACTTGCAGGCGTAGCGGTCTCACCTTACGCCACCCCCTTCCTGGTCATTGTCCTGCCCCAGCGCCACCGCATCCGCCAACTGCACAAACACTTGCACCAGTTCATCCGACGGCGTGCCGCCATTCCGGCGGTGACGGTAAAAGCGGTCAAATACTTCTGGTAAGGAGAGCGTCGCCAAGCGCTCTTCCCGCTGGGCCGACTCTTCGCTGGGCAGCATGGCGCGCAGATTGACCAGAGTGGGCCAGGCTTGCCTGAGGCGGGCGATCTCCTGGTTGCTGATCGGTTGAGGCACATGGATCTCCAGATCCAGCCAGGCCGGTTGCCCCTCCCGGGTGGTGATCCGTTGCCAAGCCTCGTCTATCCCCTGAGTACATACCCAACGCTCCAAGGGGATGCCCGACTGTAAAGGAATGGCCGTGACGTCGGCAAGCTGCCCTGGCTGTACATCCACCAAATAGACCGCCTTTGATTGGCTGGCTTCCGAGAAGCTATATGCTAGCGGCGAACCGGAATAATAAGCCGGGGCTGGTGCCGTCCGCAACTGCTGCGGACGATGCAGATGCCCCAAGGCGATATACTGGGCCGAGCCCGGCAGATGGTCCACCGCTACGGTGCAAGCCCCGCCCACCTCGATCGGGCGTTCCGAATCGCTGGCCGAACCGCCCTGCACGAATAGATGAGCCACGGCCAGGTTGACGGTATCCTCCCGATAGTGCTCCCCCTGGCGCTGCAGTATCTCGTTTACTACCTGGGAATAGGCGTCGCGGATTGAGTACTCCTCCAGTTCCTCGCTGAGCAGTCTCCCCAGGCGTGACTCAGAAGGGTAGGGCAACAGCGACAGGATGGCTGTGTGCTGGCAACCGGGAACCGCCAGCTCAAACCAGCCTGCTCCTTGCTCCAGCGAGCGCACCCGGTCGGCTGTCTGCCTGCAGCTCAGTAGCTGGGGCTGCTCCAAGGGCAGCCCCAGGATCACGATCCCCTGATTCAAGGCCAACGGGCGCACCGCGCTGAGGCGATCGGGGCTATCATGATTGCCGGCTATGATCACCACTGCCCTCCGTCCGGACTGGGATAAGCGATCCACAGCCTCACAAAACAGCTGCTCTGCCCAAGCCGGGGGGTTGTATGTATCGAAGACATCTCCCGCAATCAGCACCAGATGCACGTCATGCTCCGCCGCGACGGCACAGATCTCATCCACAAATTGCTCCTGCTCCGGCTGACGGCTATGCCCTTCCAGTGCACGGCCCAGGTGCCAATCCGAGGTGTGCAGAATACGCATCGGCCTCCACTCCCCTCCTAGCAGCATCCGCAGATGCTGCGGGCAAATAAAGCGATTGTTGCGAAGCAACTGTCGGCTTGTACCTTTAAGTACTCAATTTTACTCTTTCGCCTGCCGCGGCTGCTTTCCTGCTAGGCAGGAAAAAGGCAGGTCACTCGGGAATTTCAGAATGATAGATGTCATTGCGCCCAGAGCGCAGTGACACGCGGGGACTGTCCCCAGAAGGGTTGGGATGAGGCTATGAGCTTGCGACTGATTCTAGGCCGCGCTGGGAGCGGCAAGAGTAGGCATATCTATCGGGAGATCGCTCAGTTGGCGGATGCGGAGCCACATGGAGAGCCCCTGTGGCTGCTGGTGCCGGAGCAAGCGACGTCGCAGGCGGAGCGCAATCTGTCGGCTGCGGGGAAGGCACCCGGAATGATGCGCGCCCGGGTGGTTAGCTTCCAGCGTCTGGCCTATCGGCTGCTGCACGAGGTGGCTGGGGCGGCCCTGGTGCAGGTAGGAGAGCTGGGACGGCAGATGATCATCCGCCGGGTGATCGAGCAGCATAAGCAGGAACTGCGCACCTTCTCCCGGGCGGCCAGCCAGCCCGGATTCACCCACAAGCTGGCGGAACTGATCGATGAACTGAAGAGCAGTCAGGTGACTGCTGCTGACCTGCAGGCTGTGCTTGATCAGCAGGACGGCAAGCTGACTCCTACCCTGCAGAACAAGCTATACGATCTAGTGCTGCTCTGCGAACATCTGGCTGTGGAGTACGGCGATACATACTTGGATAGCGGCGATTGCCTGCACCTGCTGGCAGAAAACCTGCCGCAGGCGTCCAGTTTGGCCGGACATCCAATTTGGTTGGACGGATTTAACGGGTTTACTGCCCAGGAATATGCGGTGATCGAGCAGATGCTCCTGGCTTGCCCAGAGGTGAGTGTCAGCCTTACCCTGCCCCCCGATCTGCTGAGGCGCCGACTGCGAGACGATGACGCCTTCTTTACCCCCTGGTCCACCGCTAGGGAGCTAATTCGCCGGGCAGAGGAGTTAGGGGTGAAGGTGGAGCCGACAGTCGTGCCGGCGGTGGCCAGCTGGCGCTCCCAAGGCAGCCCTGCCCTGCAGTACCTGGAGGCCGGTTACTTCGACCGCTTGCAGCCACCGTTTGCGGATGCACCCCTTGGCCTGACGCTGACAGCGACCAGCAATCGGCGGGCGGAAGTGGAGGCAGCCGCCGGAGAGATCATCCGCCTCTGCCGAGAGGAAGGATATCGCTATCGGGATATCTCCATCACCCTGCGGGACTTTGCCAACTATGATTATCTGCTGACCACCGTGCTCACCGACCATGGCATCCCTCACTTCCTGGATCAAAAACGGGCGGTGGATCAGCATCCAGCCCTGGAACTGGTGCGCGCCGGGCTGGAGACGGTGCTAGAGAACTTCCTCTACGAGCCGGTGTTTCGCTGCCTGAAGACGGATCTGTTTCCGGTCAGACGGGACCAGATAGATATATTGGAAAACTACGTGTTAGCCAGCGGGATTCGCGGCAGCCGGCGCTGGCTGGATCAGGCCGATTGGGCGCTGCCCAGCGAGTCACCCGTCTCGGCCTCCGATGGCAGTATGCGGAGAGAGGCGGCAGCAGAACTGAACCAAAGCAGGCGCGTGGTGGCCAAGCACCTGGGGGCGCTGGATAGTGGGTTGCGCTCAGCCGGCACGGTGAAAGAATATGCCGCGGCTATCTATCTCTGGCTAGCGGAACTAAAGGTGGACGACACCCTGTATCACTGGGCGGAACAATCCGCAACGCGAGGCGAGCTGGAAGCAGCCAGCCTGCATGTCCAGGTGTGGGCAGCTCTGGTCAGCTTATTAGATCAGATGGTGGTCGGCCTAGGCGAGGAGCAACTGCCTCTGGCGGAATTTGCCCGCGTTCTGGACAGTGGACTGGAGAGCATCGAGCTGGGGCTGATCCCGCCGGAACTGGACCAGGTGGTGATCACCAGCCTGGGCCGCTCTCGCCACCCAGAAGTGAAGGC
>CAYVCY010000008.1:14090-31677 GCA_964450265.1 uncultured Clostridia bacterium | reverse complement strand
GCCATCGGAACCGTCCCCGTGGCTCACCCCGCTGTATCATTCGGTCTGGCGGGGGGAGTGCAGGAACTGATACAGCCCCATGCCGATCAGGTACACGGCGAAGATGCGTCGCAGCAGCGGGGCCTCCAAGCGCAGGGCAATCTGTGCGCCGATGTAGGCACCGACCACGCTGCCGGCGGCCAGGCGCAGGGCTAGTCCCAGCTTTACATTGCCGTAGCGCCAATGGGTGATGATGGCCATCACCGAGGTAGGCAGGAAGATGACCAAGGAGATACCCTGAGCGACGTGCTGCGCTACTCCTTTGATCAGCACTAGCCCCGGCACCAGCAGTGTGCCACCACCGACCGCCAATCCCGCCAGTACGCCCGAAAAGAAACCCAAGATTGCGGTGAACATCTAGAACAACATCCGCAAGCCGGTGCCCAGCATGAATAGCCCGAAGCCCTTGCGCAAGGTCGCTGGCTGACAGAAGTTCATGCAGACGGCACCGACGATGGCTCCCACGGAAGTGTAGATCGCCAACTGCCACAGAGAGCGGAAATCCACCCCAGGCAGTCTGTGATAGACTAGGATGCTGGCCAGGCAGGTCGGCAACACGATCAACAGGCTGGTGGCGTGGGCATGATGCTGTTTGGTGCCCAGCAGGTAGACCATCCCCGGGATCAGCACCGTTCCGCCGCCGATGCCCAAGAGACCGTTTACCAGTCCGGCAGCCAGCCCTAGCAGCCCGTACACGTAGAATTTGTTCTTCCTCAAGCAGCTCACCTCAGAGCATAGCTTCCCCCTGGTAGGCGCGCCGAATGCGGGTTAGTTGGAGGTGCTACTAGTGGCACTAGATCGTGGTGGAGAGCTCGCGGAATCCTTCACCCAATACCTCGTGAGCGTCGACCACGATCACAAAAGCGGCTGGATCATGCCGTTGCACCAGACCCTTGGCGACCGACATTTCTGCCCTGCTCACCACCACCAGGAGGGCCTTTTTCGCTTGGCGGCTATAACCACCTTCGCCGTGTAGATAGGTGACGCCTCGCCCCATCACCTGCATGATCTGGTGGGCGATGGTCTCACTTTGGCTAGAAATGATGATCAGCGCCTTGACCGCAAAAAAACCATCCTGGACGAAGTCGATCACCTTTGTGGTTACGAAGATGGTCATCAGCGCAAACATCGCCAGTTCAGCTCCGAAGACCACGCCGGCAACCGTGACGATGGCGGCATCGATGATCAGCAGCGCCTGTCCGATCGGCAGCCCGGTGAAATGGGTGACCAGCCGCGCCAGCATGTCGGTGCCTCCGGTGGAACCCCGGGAGCGAAAGACGATGCCCATGCCGATGCCGCAGACCACGCCGCCGTAGACGGCACCCAAGAGCGCATCGTGAGTCCATACCGGGATGTTGCTGGTCAGGTAAACCCAGCCAGAGGTGGCTAGGGCACCGATCACAGAATACCAACTGAATCGCCAACCGAGGATCAGCCCGCAGGCGACAAGCAGGGGGATGTTGATCAAGAAGATGACCATGCCCGGCTCCAACCCCGTGAGGTGATAGACGATGGTGGCTACGCCCGCCGCGCCTCCGGCGGCTATCTTGTTTGGTATCTGCAGCGCGTTCAGTCCTACCGCCGTAATTAAGGAGCCTAAGACGATGCCTCCGAATTGTCTCACAGCCGACCAGAACTGCTTCCACATCTCTTCCACTCCATTCTGGCTAAGCCCACTGTCATATTTTATTGTCCAATGCGCACCAGTAGCAGTTACGCAAAGCGATAAAAACAGCCGCACCGCGTGGATGCGGCACGGCTATGCAATCGTTTTTGCTTATTTGGCCAGCTTCCTCACTGCCGTCTCGATGCGCTCCAGCGCCAGTTGAATGTTTTCCACCGAATTGGCGTAGGACAGACGCAAATGGCCTTCGCCGTATTCGCCGAAACAGGTTCCACCCAGGGCGGCCACTCCACCTTCTTGCAGCAGATAGTCAGCGAACTGCTCGCTGGGCATGCCCAGGCTTCTGATGTTGGGGAAGGCATAGAAAGCGCCGTGAGGCATGGTGCAGCTGAGGCCAGGGATGCGATTCAATCCTTCCACGATCACGTCCCGGCGACGGCGGAACTCCGCCACCATTTGGTCAACAGCATCCTGCGGTCCGGTCAGGGCCCTGAGGGCAGCCATCTGGGTAAAGGCGGCGGTGCAAGAGATGTTGTTGGTGGCTAGCCTGGTGATGCGCTCGGCTAACGCCACCGGCATCACTCCGTATCCGATACGCCAGCCGGTCATGGCATAAGTCTTGGAGAAGGCGTCAAGAATGATGGTCCGTTCTTTCATCCCCGGCAGACGGGCGATAGAGAACGGGGTGCCATCATAGATCATCCGGTCGTAAATCTCATCGGCCAGTACCATGATGTTCTTGCCCCGGATCAGATCGGCGATTTGCTCCAAGTCCTCCTTGGTCAAGCATCCGCCGGTGGGGTTAGCAGGTGAGTTGATGATGATCAGCTTGGTGCGATCGTTGATCTTGCTGGCCAGATCCTGAACATCCAACCGGAAATCATTCTTCTCCAACAGCGGCATCGGGACTGCCTTGCCGCCGGTGAAGTTGATCATCGATTCATAGATGGGGAAGCCAGGGTTAGGGTAGAGCACTTCGTCTCCAGACTCGATCAATGCCAACATCACATAGAACATGGTCGGCTTGCCGCCCGGAACGATCACCACTTCTTCTTCGGTAGTAGGTACCTTTTTCCATGACTGCACATAGTCGGCGATCACTTGCCTTACTTCTGGCAGACCGGCAGCCGGAGTGTAGTGGGTGAAGCCGTTGTTGAGAGCCTCGATCGCCCCGTCGATGATGTTTCTGGGGGTATCAAAATCAGGTTCTCCAATTTCCAGGTGAATCACCGAACGGCCTTCCGCTTCCAGCTTTCTGGCCTTAGCCAAGACCTCGAATGCTGCCTCGGTGCCCAAACGCGACATGCGCTTAGCCAACATTTGCTCAATCATCTTTCTACTTACCCCTCTTCTCCTTTTAGTTTCGCTTACTTGCGAGCGATGGCTCGTTTTGCAGCCGCAACAATGCTCTGGCTGGATAGGCCGTAGGCTTCCAGCAGCTCATCCGCCGTGCCGGATTCGCCAAAGGTATCCTGCGTGCCGACCATCTCCACCGGCACCGGCAGATTCTTGACCAGCACTTCAGCCACTGCGCCACCTAGCCCGGCATTCACCTGATGCTCTTCTGCGGTGACGATGGCCCCGGTCTCCCGAGCAGCCAACAGAATGGCGTCCTCGTCCAGCGGTTTGATGGTGTGCATGTTCAGCACCCTGGCGCTGATACCCGCTTGCTGCAGCTGTTCGGCAGCGACCAGCGCCTCAGCCAGGATGGGGCCACAGGCGATGATGGTCACATCGTTTCCTGGTCGCATCGTGTTTGCTTGGCCAAAGATCCACTCATCGTCCTCTGTAGTCATAATAGGAGTAGCCTCTCGGGCAAAACGCAGATAGACCGGGCCCGGAATGCTAGCCGCGGCGATAGTAGCCTTCTTTGTTTCGATGGCATCGCAGGGAGCGATCAAATGCATATTCGGCAGGACGCGCATCAGTGCAATTTCCTCCAAGGACTGGTGGGTCGCTCCGTCCGGGCCGACAGAAATGCCGCCATGCGCGCCACCCAACTTCACATTCAGATTGGCGTAACAGACGGTGGTGCGAATCTGATCCCAAGCTCGACCGGCGAGGAAAACCCCATAAGTAGAGACAAAGGGGATCTTTCCGGTCAGGGCAAGGCCTGCCGCCGTGCCCAGCATATCCTGCTCGGAAATGCCCATATCGATGAAGCGCTCTGGAAACTCCTTCAGAAACCATTCAGTACGGGTGGACTTAGCCACGTCGGCATCCATCACGATCACGTCGGGATTGTGCTGGCCTAGATAGAGCAGGCCTTCGCCGTATCCATCACGGGTTGGTTTTTTCGTCACTTTCGTTGTCCCCCTTCTCAGCAACTCTGCACAGTTGCTTTATTCGCCCAGCTCGGCCAGCGCCTGTGCTAGTTGTTCTTTGTTAGGCGCTTTGCCGTGCCAGTCTCCTTGGTCTTCCATAAAGGATACACCCTTACCTTTGATGGTGCGGGCGATGATCACGCTGGGTTTACCTTTGGTCTCTGCAGCTTCTGCATATGCGGTCAGCACTTGGCTCAGATCGTGGCCGTCGATCTCAATCGTGTGCCAGTTAAAGGACTGCCATTTCTCCACCAACGGGTGAACTGTCTTCACATCGGAGACATATCCATCGATCTGCAAGTTGTTATAGTCCACCAAGGCGCAGACATTATCCAGACCGTGATGACCAGCTGTCATCGCGGCTTCCCACACCTGTCCTTCCTGCAGCTCGCCATCTCCCATCAGACAATAGACCCGGAACTCCTGCCCGTTGATCCGGCCGGCCAAAGCCATGCCGTTGGCCTGAGAGAGACCTTGTCCCAACGAACCGCTGGAGTTGTCCAGCCCAGGCAAGACCAGCATGTGGGGGTGGCCCTGCAAACGACTGCCGAACTTGCGCAGGGTGAGCAGTTCCTCTACCGGAAAATAGCCACTGCGGGCCAGCACACTATAGAGTACAGGAGCAGCATGTCCTTTGGAGAGAACAAAGCGATCCCGATCTGCCCAGTCGGGGTTCTTCGGATCGTGGCGCAGTCTGTGGAAATACAGACCGACCATAAGTTCTACTGCCGATAGCGAGCCACCGGGATGGCCAGAGCCAGCAGCATGTGTCATGCGGACGATATCACGCCTGACCAAGGTGCAGTTTTGCTGCAATTGCTGGAGGTTTGGTTGCACGAGCTCGTCTCCTTTCCCAATTAGGGTATACTACTTCGGGCATAGCCCGATTTATTATATCACAATAAGATAGCAGGGGCCCTTTGGATGCGCCATGAAAGACGTTTTATTGCTGTCGTGAAGCCGTCAATTGGCAAGGATTTGCCAGCGATCGTTTGTTTTCATCTTCCCATAAGTCTCTGGCTCGTATGCGAAAAAAACCATTGCCAACTGCGCCTGCCCGTGTTTTAATAGTGTTTGTGTTCAAATCAATCAGCTGACAAAACCTTGGCCAGCACGCTGGTACAGTCGAGGAAGCTAACGTAATGAACATCCCTAGCATGTTGCCTGACGCAGCATGCGGAAGAACATGCGAGCTCAATCGCTTCTGGGCTCAATCGCTCTTAATGCAGTGATTTGTTGCGAAGCAACAAGCAGTTTTTTCATTATTGTGGGGGGTGTGCATATGTACCAGCTAGATCAGAATTTGTCGCCGCTTTTTTCTGCCCTGAAACAGTATCAGGCGGACAAGGTGGTTTCGTTTCATGTCCCGGGCCATAAACAGGGCCGGGGTATCCCCGAATTGACCGAGTTCCTGGGACAGAATGCGATGGACATCGATGTCACCGTGCATGAGCAGGTGGACTGTCTGGCCAATCCCCGGGGTGTGATCAAGCAAGCCGAGGAGCTAGCCGCCGATCTTTACGGCGTGCAGGCCGTCAACTTCTTGGTCAACGGCACCAGCAGCGGCATTCAGGCGATGGTCCTCAGTGTCTGTCAACCCGGGGACAAGATCATCCTGCCCAGAAACGCTCACAAGTCGGTGAACGGCGCCCTAGCCTTGTCGGGGGCAATTCCCGTTCATATTCAGCCGGAAGTGAACCATCGGTTGGGCTTCGCCATGGGGGTAACCCCAGCCAGTGTCGAGGCTGCTCTCAGGGAGCACCCTGACGCCAAAGCGCTGTTCATCATCAATTCTACCTACTATGGCATGGCCTCTGATCTAGCGGCGATTGTCGATTTGGCCCATCGCCACGGCGTGATCGTCTTGGTAGACGAAGCCCATGGCGCGCATTTTCATTTCCATTCCGCATTGCCCTTATCGGGAGCAGCAGCCGGAGCAGACATGTGTGCGGCCAGCATCCATAAGTTGTTGGGGTCACTCACTCAGAGTTCCATGTTGCTAGTCAATTCGCCGCGTATATCGCCTCATCGGGTGAAGCAGGTCCTGAATCTGATGTCTACTACCAGCCCGTCATACATCCTGTTGGCTTCGTTGGATGTAGCTCGGCGGCAAATGGCGCTGCATGGGCATCAGCTGTGGCAGAGGACGATAGACCTCTGCAATACTGCTCGGGAGCAACTGAACCAGATCAAAGGGGTCTACGTCCCAGGCACCGAACTGGATGGTTCCCTCGGTTGCTATCGCTATGACCCCACCAAACTGGTGATCAACTTGCGGCAAGTGGGCATCAGCGGCTTCCAGGCCGAGCGCTTGTTGCGCGAAGAGTTTGGCATTCAAGTGGAACTATCTGATCTGTACAACGTGTTAGCGGTAGGGGCTATCGGCGATACCGAGCAAAGCATGCAGCGTCTAGTTGCAGCCGTCCGAGCGCTGGTGTCCTCTCAGCGGGGCGTTCCGCCGATGCCAGAAGTCCCATTTCTGCCTGCCCGGTTGCCGGAAGTGGTCGTGCCGCCGCGGGAAGCCTTTTATCTCGACTCCTATTCCGTGCCCTTGGAACAGTCCCGCGGTTTGGTGGCTGCCGAGACTGTGATGGCTTATCCGCCAGGCATCCCTTTGATCTGCACCGGAGAGCGGATCACCGACGAGGTAATTGAGTGCATTCAGGTGCTGAAAGAGAAGCGCAGTCATCTGCAGGGAACAGAGGACCCAGAAGTCAACTACCTGCGGGTGCTCAGCTATGCGGTGGGTGACAATAGTCAGGTAGTCGCGAACTGAGTAACGAAGTGGCGTGCCCAGCTGTAATGGGCACGCCACTTATCTTCTTGGATCGCCTTTTGCTGCTACCGATCTGCTCTTCTTTCCGGAGAGGTGTTTGGATTGGCAAAATAGCGTCCTGGAGTGGACAGATTGAAGTAGTACTGAGCATCCTCTGTGGTCCCGAAGTCGCGATTGGAGCCGGTGTCGCGCACCTTTTCCAGTGCCTCGCGGAACAGGGCATTGTGGGCTTCCTCGCGATTGAGCAGGAAGTCGATGGTATGCCGCACTCCCCGGTCGTTTATCTGCCGATACAGATACTCATAGACCACCTTGGCCCGTTGTTCGGCAGCCATGTTGGAGAGCAAGTCGGCCACCAGGTCGCCGGTAGTATTCACATAGGTGGCGTTCCATGGATAACCGGAGGCGTTAGTCAGGGCTGGGTTCAGTCCGTAGAGCACGTGCGCCTCGATAGTCCCAGTGTCCTGCCTGGTGGCATCCAGATCATGGCCATTGAGCATATTGACCATGGTGGAGACCATCTCCAGGTGGCTCAGCTCCTCGGCACCGATGTCCAGAAACAGGTCTTTGATTGGCGGATCCTTGATCCGAAATGATTGGGAGATATACTGCATCGCCGCCTTCAGTTCTCCATTCGCTCCGCCGATCTGCTCCTGTAGCATCGCAGCATATTGGGGATTGGGGCGTTCCACCTTTACCTCATGCAACAATCTCTTTTCGTGTTTAAACACTGCCTGCATCTCCTTTCGGGGTTGTCATACGTAATATCCCCGTGTCGGCCGTGGTGATGCAAAGAATCCCGCCTGGAAACGATTGTTGCGGCAGCTTTAGTTGGGGTAGGCAGAAGACCAGGTCATCCCATTCAGCCAGGATGCTGATACTGGTCGCGCCCGCTTCCAACGGGGGACAGCGGAACTGGTATAGCCACGCCGCTTGGCCGCCAGCGCGAGCCTCCGCCGCTACGCATTCCGACAAGTTCGCCTGGGCATATTCCTTCCCGTGATCGTCAATCAGATGCATGGCCAAAGAAGGAGGGTCTTGTGTTGACTCCCCATCGCTGCAGAGCCTCAGCGCAATTTCCAGCTCCGGTTGGTGACCACGCAGCTTACGCAGGCCGGTAGCCGGGTAGGACAGCGTCAGCCGCTCCACGCTCAGGATCCATCCTCCACTGTCACAGAAAACCGGTTGGGGCTGCACTGTCTGCCCTATGGCCGGTTCGTCAGCAGACACCTGTTGATAGAAGACCACCACACGGCTGGTCGTTGGTGGCAGATAAAACCAGACGCCGACTGTGAGCAGAATTACCAATAATACTAGGGCTGCAGCCCTGGACATAGCGATCACCTCTTCCAGATTACTCTATGTCGCCAAACAGCGGTCGATGAGTATTGCAGAGCTATGGCCAGAGACCTCGCTTCGTTGTGGCCCGTCCTCGCAACTGTCGCTCATGACAGAGTGTTTGCTTTTGCTCAGCCCAGTAATTACAATCATCTTGGAGGTGTGTGACTTGACTACTCAACCCTTAAAATACCATCTTATTCCTTATGGCTGCCAGATGAATGAACACGATGCGGAAGTGTTGGCTGGCATGCTCACGGATCAAGGATATTGCCAGACCGACGATGAAGAACAGGCAGACTTGGTGCTGTTGGTCACCTGCGCGGTGCGTGACCATGCCGAACAGCGGGTCTACGGCAAGATCGGCCAACTGTATCGCCTTAAGCAGCAGAACCCCAACCTGATCCTGGCGGTGGGCGGCTGTATGCCCCAACAGCCCGAGGTTGCCCGCAAGATGAAACGGCGATTTCCTTATCTGGACGTGATCTTTGGTACCCACAATCTCAGCGATTTTCCCAAACTGCTGCAGCAAGCCCGCGACAGCCAGGAGACGGTAGTAGAGGTGTTGGAGCAGGCCGGCGAGGTGGATGAACAGTTGCCGCGGTTGCGCCGCGACGGTTTGAAAGCCTGGGTGACGATCATGTATGGCTGCAATAACTTCTGCAGCTACTGCATCGTTCCGTACGTGCGGGGGCGCGAACGCAGCCGCCAGCCGGAGAGCATCGCGCAAGAAGTAGAACAGCTGGTGCAAGCCGGCTATCGGGAAGTCACTCTGCTGGGGCAGAACGTAAACAGCTATGGCAACGATCTGAACCGAGAGGTAGACTTCGCTGACCTGCTGCGCCTAGTCGATCAGACTGGTATCTCGCGCATCCGCTTCACCACCTCCCATCCGAAAGACATCAGCCTGCGATTGATCGCGGCTATGGCCGAGTGCGAACAGGTGATGGAACACCTGCATCTGCCGGTGCAGTCAGGCAGCACCCGCATCTTGCGGCAGATGAACCGGCGTTATAGCCGGGAGCAGTATCTGCAGTTGGTGGATCAGGTGCGGGCAGCGCTTCCGGATATCGCTTTGACTACCGATCTGATCGTAGGGTTCCCAGGGGAGACTGAGCAGGACTATTTGGATACATTGAGTCTATTGGAGCAGGTGCGGTACGATGCTGCCTTCACCTTCGCTTACTCGCCCCGTTCAGGCACACCGGCAGCTACCATGCAGGATCAAGTGGAATCGGAAGTAAGCAAGCAGCGCCTGATCAAGTTGATCGATCTGCAAAATAGCATTTCATTGGAGAAGAATCAGCAACTGGTAGGCAGCGTCCAGCAGGTGCTGGTGGAGGGCCCGAGCAAGAACGATCCTAGCCGCCTCACCAGTCGCACCCGCGGTAATAAGCTGGTGCACTTCCCAGGGGACGCGAAGCTACGCGGCCAGCTGGTACAGGTGAGGATAGATGCTGCCCAAACCTGGAATCTGTTGGGCACTAGGGTGAATCAATAGATTATAGAGAAGAGCGGCCCGTGGGGGTCGCTCTTCCTTTGCAGAGAATGCTTGGACCAGTTCAGTCAAAACAAACAGCTTCCTCAGAATTTCCCAGCCAGACGGCGCTTGAGTACGTCAGCCTGGACTATCGCAGTAAGGAGATAATTGCTTGGTAATTGCCACTGGTTATTCTCCGGATGGGCGGTGAATCTTCGCGACCTGAGTAAAGGACTATTTCGCGGGGCGGAGAATAGAAAGAAAGAGAAGCAAAGCCTGGGTGAGGTGCCTTCGATGGCCGTGGCCTTCGACGAAATAGGAAAGCGGGGAGGGAGGACAATTGGACAACAGAACCGTCCCCAAGTCCAGTCCAGAAGGGGTAATTTTCAATATTCAGCGGTTTTCCATCCACGATGGTCCGGGAATCCGCACCACCGTGTTTCTTAAAGGCTGCCCCCTGCGGTGTGCCTGGTGTCACAACCCGGAGAGCCAGGATTATGGGCTGTCGGTGATGTACTTTCAAGAGCGTTGTGCCGGTTGCCAGGCTTGTGTTGCGGCCTGTCCCAAACAGAGGATTGAGTTTACGACGGGGGGGCAGCTGCGGGAGGGGTGCACCGGCTGTGGCGCCTGTATAACTGCCTGTCCCCATGGTGCATTGGAGCTGGTCGGGCAGAGAGTGAGCGTCCCTGAGGTGATCGCCGAGTTGTTGAAGGATGAGGCCTTCTACGATCAATCCGGTGGGGGAGTCACCTTCTCCGGTGGAGAACCACTCGCTCAGCCAGCCTTCTTGAGCGGGTTGCTGCAGGAGGCGCGGCGCTACCGGTGGCATACTGCCGTGGATACATCGGGGTATGCTCCCTGGTCAGTGGTGGAACCCCTGGTGCCGTTAGTCGACCTGTGGCTATACGATCTGAAGCTCTGGGATGACCAGGCTCATCGGAAATTGACCGGCGTCTCCAATCAGCAGATCTTGGATAATTTGCGGCGTTTGCTGGCTGCCGGCAGCAAGGTGGAGGTGCGGATGCCGATCATCCCAGGGATCAACGACGATCATGAAAACTTAACAAGGTTGCAGTCATTCCTGCGCCCGCTCGGAATCGCGGGACTAAAACTGCTGGCCTATCACAGCTATGGCCAAGAGAAATACGCTCGCTTGGCGATGCCATATCAGCTAGCGGAGATCACACCCCCCAGCGAGGAGCGGATGACAGAGTTGAAGCGCCAGCTGCAGGCCGCCGGCCTGCCGGTGATCTGATCGGAAGACGATTATTAACAGGGAGGAATCAACGATGAATGAAAGGGTGCAACAGTTGCGTGCAGCCAGCCTGGCAGCTGAGCCTCGCCTCTCCATGGAGCGGGCCAGATTGATCACAGAAGCCTACCAGCGCTGGTCAGGAACAGTCTCGGTTCCGATGACGCGGGCTTTAGCCTTCGAACATCTGATGGACCAGAAGGCGATCTGCATCAACCCCGGGGAGTTGATCGTCGGCGAGCGGGGAGAGGCCCCGGCAGCCACGCCTACTTACCCGGAACTCTGTTGCCATACACTGGATGACTTGCAGCTGATCAACGACCGGGAGAAGATCAGCTTTGCGGTCAGTGAAGAGGACAAGGAGTTTCAAGCCGAGACCATCATTCCCTATTGGCAGCAGCGCTCCCTGCGCAGTCTGCTGTTTAGAGAAGTCTCGTCGGAGTGGATAGACTGCTATCAGGCCGGTATTTTCACCGAGTTCATGGAGCAGCGTGCCCCCGGTCACACGGTGGCTGACGGCAAGATCTACCGTCTGGGCATGCGCCAGCTGCAGGCTAGAATTGACCACAGCTTGGCCCAGTTGGACTTCGCGAAAGACCCCGAGGCCCACGATCGCCGGGAACAGCTGTTGGCCATGCGCAGAGCGGCCGACGGGCTGATTCGCTTTGCTGAGCGGCATGCCGAATTGGCTGAGCAGCTGGTCGAGCAGGAAGCGGATCCGCTGCGTCGAGAGGAGCTGCTGCGCATCGCGCGGGTCTGTCGTCGCGTTCCGGCGGAGCCCCCCCGAGACTTCTGGGAGGCGTTGCAGATGTACTGGTTTGTGCATCTGGGAGTGATCAGCGAGTTGAACACTTGGGATTCCTTCAATCCGGGACGTCTAGATCAACATCTGTGGCCGTTCTATCAGCAGGGCTTGGCTGACGGCAGTCTTGACGAGGACCAGGCGAAGGAACTGCTGCAATGCTTCTGGGTCAAGTTCAACAACCAGCCGGCCCCGCCGAAAGTGGGGGTAACCTTGGCGGAGAGCGGAACCTACACCGATTTTGCCAACATCAATGTGGGTGGCCTGCAGCCGGACGGAGCAGATGGAGTCAATCCGGTCAGTTTCCTGCTGCTGGACGTGATCGACGCCATGCGCCTCTTGCAGCCGAGCTCCAACATTCAGCTGAGCAAGAAGAACCCGGATCGCTTCCTGCGGCGGGCTTTAGAGATCGTGCGCCAGGGTTGGGGTCAGCCTTCCATCTTCAATGCCGATAGCGTGCTCTATGAGCTGCTGGGGCAGGGCAAGAGCCTGCGGGACGCCCGTGAGGGAGGAACTAGCGGCTGCGTGGAGACCGGTGCCTTCGGAAAAGAAGCCTATATCCTCACCGGGTATTTCAACCTGGTGAAGATACTGGAGATCACCCTGCATGACGGGGTCGATCCCCGCACCGGCAAACAACTGGGTCCTCAGACCGGCTCGGCAGTAGACTTTGTCAGTTTTGAGCAGCTGTTTGACGCTTTCCGGCGGCAGTTGGCCTATTTTGTGGACGTTAAGGTCGCCGGCAGCAATCTGATCGACCGTCTCTACGCCACTTTGATGCCCTCGCCCTTCCTCTCACTGGTGATCGACGACTGCATCGACAAGGGGCTGGACTACAACGCTGGCGGCGCCCGCTATAACACCAATTACATTCAGGGAGTAGGCATCGGCAGCCTCACCGATAGCCTAGCGGCGATCAAATACCATGTCTTCGATCGGGGCACGCTCACCATGGAGCAATTGCTGCAGCTTCTGGCCGGAAATTTCCAAGACGCAGAACCCCTGCGCCGTCAATTAGCCGAGACCACGCCCCGTTACGGCAATGACCTGGATTATGCCGATCAGATCATGCGGGATGCCTTTATGGCCTATTACCAGGCGGTCACCGGGCGACCGAATGTCAAAGGCGGCGTCTATCGCATCAACATGCTGCCCACCACCTGCCACGTCTACTTCGGTTCGGTGATCGGGGCCACGCCGGATGGCCGCTTAGCGGGACAGCCGCTATCGGAGGGAATCTCTCCGGTGCAAGGAGCGGATCGGCTCGGACCGACAGCGGTGGTCAAGTCGGCCTCCAAGATGGATCATCTGCTCACCGGAGGCACCCTGCTCAACCAGAAGTTCACCCCGTCTTTGTTGGCCGGGGAGGAAGGGTTGACCGGTTTGCTGCATCTGGTGCGCACCTACTTCAAGCTGGACGGGCATCATATCCAGTTCAACGTGGTCGACGCGGACACCCTGAGAGCAGCGCAGCAGAATCCGGAGCAATATCATGATTTGATCGTGCGGGTGGCCGGTTACAGCGACTACTTCTGTAATCTAAATCGCGCCCTGCAGGATGAGATCATCGCTCGCACGGAGCACGCCCACTTTTAGTTGCCACAGGAGGAAGACAGGCTGGCAGTGGCAGAGTGGGGCGGTGGGACAGGTATTCAGTCCCGTTCCGAAGAGCGGAACAGAAAACCCGTCCCCCAGTCCCACCAAGATTCCTCGCTGTGTTTGGGCTGATATAGTGGGACAATGGGGGGGAATATCCGTCCCCCAGTCTCACCAAGTAGGCACGGAATGAAAGAAACGGTGCTCGGGACGGCAGCAGCAGGGCACCCAGGTTCACAAGATATGGCCAACCTAAAGCAAACACTGATGGAGGTGCCGTTATGCAACATAAAGCTGACATCGGAGTATTTGGCGGTTCTGGACTGTATTCGTTCATGCAGGACGTGCAGGAAATAGAGGTGGAGACTCCCTATGGGGCGCCGAGCGACAAGGTCGCCCTGGCTAACCTCGGGGACAAGCGAGTGGCTTTTATTCCGCGGCACAGCAAATCCCATGCGGTTCCCCCGCATAAGATCAACTATCGGGCCAACCTTTGGGCTATGCACAGCTTAGGCGTGCGGCAGATCATCGCCCCCGGTGCCGTGGGTAGCCTGCAGCCGCAGCTTGCTCCCGGTGACTTTGTGATCTGTGACCAGTTTGTCAACCGTACCTGGGGGCGGGCGGATACCTTTTACGAAGGACCAGAGGTGCGCCACATCAGCCCTGCGGATCCCTACTGTCCCCGTTTGCGACAGTCGATCGGGCAGGCTGCCCATAGCCTGGGCATCAAAGCCCATGGGCAGGGTACGATGGTGGTGATTCAAGGCCCCCGTTTCTCCACCCGCGCCGAGAGTCGGGAGTATAGCCAGCACGGCTGGAGCGTGATCGGCATGACCGGCTACCCGGAAGCGATGTTGGCCCGGGAACTAGGCATCTGCTATGCCAACATTTCGCTGGTCACCGACTACGACGCCGGTCTGGAGGGGCGTGACGACATCCTGCCGGTATCCCAGGAGGCGGTGATGCAGGTGTTCGCCCAAAACGTCGAGCGGGTGAAGCGACTGCTGTTCGCCACCATCGAGAGCCTGGACTTGTCCTCTCCCCGGGACTGCATCTGCGCCGAATGATACATGGTACACGTCCCGCTGTATCATTCGCCACCCGAACGATACAGCGGGACGTGTACCGTGTATCATTCGACAACCGAAACAAACAATGCAGGCCCGCACCTCTGAGCAGGGCTGGCCTAGCTGCTTGGCTCAAGTGCCCAAAATGGCATGTCTTCTACCACAATGATCAACTCTGGAGGTGGCCACCTAATGCAAAGACTGATCTTGACCTGCACCAGCTGTGGGAAAGAATATGGCACCGATGCTCCCAATTTTCGCTGCGGCGACTGTGGCGAGCCGTTGGAACTGCCGTTGGTGCAAAGCGGCAGCATCCGCCGGGATGGGGGGCTAGTGCAGACGCCCATCGGGCGCTATGCCGATTTCTTCCCCTTTGCAGAGCAGCCACATCTGTCCCTGGGTGAGGGCTTCACCCCGCTGATGGAGGCACCCCGGCTGGCTGAACAACTGGGTATCCAGAGGCTCCATCTCAAGAACGAGACGATGAATCCCACCTGGTCGTTCAAGGATCGTGGCACTGTGGCCGGTCTACACCACGCGGTACAGCTGGGATATGAGCAGATCGGCACCGTCTCCAGCGGCAACATGGCCACTTCCGTCGCCGCCTACGGCGCGCGGGCGGGGCTACGCACATTTGTGTTGGTGCAGAGCACCATCGCCGCAGAAAAGCTGGCTCCGGTGGCCATCTATGGCGCTGATCTGATCACGGTAGAGGGAGATTACGGCGAGTTGTATGATGCCAGCCTCCGCATCGGCACAGAGTTGGGCATCTATTTTATCAACTCAGATCATCCTTACCGGGTGGAGGGCTCCAAGACCATCTCCTTCGAGATCGCTGAACAGCTGGATTTCCAGATGCCCGACTATCTGATCGTGCCCACCAGCGCCGGCGGCAACCTGCGGGGAATCGACAAAGGCTTGCGGGAGTTCCATGCGGCCGGGTTGATCGCTCGCATACCGAAATTGATCTGCGCCCAGTCCGTCGGTTGTGCACCGATTGCTACCGCCTGGGGGGCAGGGAAGGAGCGGATTTCCCACTTTGGGCCGACTGACACCATCGCCCATGCCATCGAAAACCCCAACCCGCCCAGCGGGAATCAGGCGCTGCGTTTGCTGCGGCGCAACGGTGGCCATGCTGTCGCCGTGAACAACCAAGAGATCATTGCCGCCCAAGCCGAGTTGGCGCAGGCTGGCGTGTTCGCTCAGCCAGCATCGGCAGTGCCCATCGCCGCCATCCGCAGGCTGCGCTCCGAGGGTTACCTCACCAGCCACGACCACGTGGCGGCGGTGATCACCGGCAGCGGACTGAAGTATACGGCCGCCTTCCAGCACCATCAATGCTCCTATTCCACCTGCAAGCTGGAGCAGCTGCGGGATCTGATCAAGAGTCGCATTTAGCGCAAGTGGGAAGCAGAAGCGGGGATGAGCTCCGATTCAGTCTGTTTGAACAGGAGGTTCATCCCCGCCACTCTCGCCGTGAAGTGTTGGCTTGCCTCAGCCATTCGCAGCCGATGGTTATTGCGGTCATTTTCAGGAACCCTCTGCATCGATCTGCGTCTGTCCCTTCAGCATCAGCAAATGCCAGTCTCTCGCGGTCTATGTAAAAGGGATGCTGAATAATGCGGGATACTCGAGCTGTTGCTGTCATATTCATGCAAAAGGACGTCGTATTGCTGCAGCAAGCGGGTGCCGAGCGCAATAGGTTAAATAAGGACGGTGTGAAATGTCAGGGAAACACAGGTTAATCATTCTTATTCTGATTATGGCCGCAGTAGGTGGCATCTGGTGGATGAAGAATCCCCCGCAGGGCGACCCGGCAGCGGTGGATGACTCGGAATTCGCGTTGCATGTGGTCGAGAGCTTTGACTTGCAGGAGCTGAAGAGTCATGGACTGCCGATCATGATCGACTTCGGTGCGGATTACTGCCCGCCCTGTCGGGCGATGGCCCCTATATTGGAGGAACTGAATGTCGAACTCCGGGGCAAAGCGATCATCAAATATGTGGACGTGGAAAAGCTGCCTCAGCTGGCTGCCGATTATCCGGTGCGGGTGATCCCCACTCAGGTGTTCTTCGACCATCTGGGGAATCCGTTTTTTCCGGCGGATCCCGAGTCGCTGGGCATGCTGCTCTACACGATCACCGATACCGATGAACACGTACTCACCGCCCATGAAGGGGGATTGAATAAAGAGCAGATCCTCGCTGTATTGGCGGAAATGGGGATGGAGCGATGATCGATCACTTGCTACAAGTATGGTCTGCGCTGATGCAAGAGCACCTGTGGCTGGCCCCGCTGCTGGCGCTGTTTGCAGGCGTGTTGACCTCGTTTACTCCCTGCGCTCTCAGCTCCATCCCCCTGGTGATCGGCTACGTAGGGGGTGCTGATAGCCGGGATCCCAAGCGAGCGTTTGGCCTTTCCCTAGTGTTTGCCCTCGGCATGGCGGCGACCTTTACCGCTCTGGGCACGCTGGCGGCGATGCTGGGTCAGTTGCTGCATCTTTCCGGCTCGTGGTGGTACATCTTCTTGGGCGTCCTGATGGTGATGATGGCGCTGCAAACCTGGGAAGTCTTTAACTTCATCCCGTCCACTTACCTGACGTCCAAGAACACCAAACGGGGCTTCATCGGCGCCTTTTTCACCGGAGTATTGGCAGGGGTGTTTTCGTCTCCCTGCGCCACTCCCGTGCTGGTCGTGCTGTTGGCGATTGTCGCTCAGGGCGGCAATGTCGCCTGGGGCATGCTGTTGCTGTTGCTCTATTCTATCGGGCACAGCATCCTGGTCTTGGTTGCCGGGACTTCCTTCGGCTTCGTGCGCAAGGTGACGGGCAGTGGAAAGTACGGCGCCGTCAGCACGATACTGAAATACGCCACCGGCGCGGCTATCCTTCTGATCGGATTCTACATGTTTTACCTCGGGTTCTAGCCTGGTTCGGCGGATGCCGGGTGCACAGCTCAACCGACACCATAGGTGAAGCGCTGGATATGCGACTGTCTGCAACCGGGTATCACGCCTTGACAGAACGGTTAGAATTTGCATATACTAGTCAAAATCGCGATGAAGCGGAAGAGTAGCGCTCACCTCGTCGGCAGAGAGGGAAGGTCACCGGCTGCAAGCCTTCCTAGACCGAGTAGGCGTGAATGTCGCCGCGGAGCTTTCCGGACGAAAGATCAGTCTAGTTCGAAACGGTTGCTGTCCGTTATTGCAGCAGAGAGGGGAAGTGCGCCGAAAGAGGCTGACTTCACTTAAGGTGGTACCGCGGAACTAGCCTTCCGTCCTTAGCAGGACG